>NZ_CP108494.1:8221393-8539172 GCF_041435435.1 Streptomyces sp. NBC_01241
CCGCGCTGCCGCTGCGCATCGATCCCAACGCCGCGTGGAGCGTCGAGACCTCCCGTCGGGTCGCCGCCGAGACTCAGGGCCTGCTGGAATATCTCGAAGATCCGACCGAGGGCCTGGCCGGCATGGCCGCCGTCGCCGAGACCGCCGGGATGCCGCTGGCCACCAACATGTGTGTGGTCTCCTTCGACCACATTCCCGAGGCCGTCGATCGCGGCTCCGTTCAGGTCATCCTGTCCGATCACCACTACTGGGGCGGACTGCGGCAGTCTGTGCGCCTGGCGGGCATCTGCGAGACCTGGGGCCTTGGCCTGTCGATGCACTCCAACAGCCATCTCGGCATCAGCCTTGCCGCGATGACCCACCTCGGCGCGGCACTGCCGCAGCTGTCCTACGCCGCCGACACCCATACGCCCTGGCAGCTGGGTGTCGACGTGGTGGAGCGCCCGCTGACCTTCGTCGACGGCGCCGTGCCAGTGCCGATGTCGCCGGGGCTCGGCGTGCGGCTGGACCGGGACGCGCTCGCCCGGCTGCATGAGAACTACCTTCGGCAGGGCATCACCGGACGCGACGACACGGGTTACATGCGCCGGTTCCACCCGGACTTCAACCCGACGAAGCCGCGGTGGTGACCGGGGATCCGGTCAGCCTCTCGGGGCACGCCTACTCTCCACGACTCGCTCGGAGTCGGTGACCACGCATGGGCCGTGACAGCTCGTGTCGACACACGGAGGCTCGGGGACGCGAGTGGCCGCGTCTGGCCCTCACGTCCCCGACGCGGACAGGGGCCTGCCGCGCCAGTTCATGGAGATGTGGGAAAAGAGCCGGTGCTCAATCCTGTTCCATTTCGATGTGCCCGGCCAGTGCCGTTGCTTGAGTGTGCCAAGCAGTTCACGGTGACGTTGTAGGAGCGCGGTCGGTCCGGACGGCGCGTGCGCGAAGGCGCTGTTCTTGATGTCCGCGATCGCTTGTTCCACCACAGCGTGCCGTCGGTAATCACGTTCGGCGTCCCTCGGGGAGGGCGGAGAGCCGGTGAACGCGGCGTGGTAGCGCCAGGTGTCGAAGAGCGTGCCCTGCCCGGCGGGCTGGGCACCAGGGCCCAGGCGGTGGAGTACTTGTCGTAGCCGCGGTCGGCGAACAGCCGGCCCGGCCGGCGCCTCGGTCGCCCTCGTGTTCCGCGGATGCGGGGGGTCGCGTCCAGCAGGGGCATCAGCCGGGAGACGTCGTGACGGTTTCCGCCGGCCAGCGAGACGACCAAGGGGGTGCCATGCCGGCCGTTGATCAAATGGTGCTTGCTGCCGAGTACGGCCCCGGCCACGCTGATGAACTGGGCAGACTGGCGCAGACGCCACGTCATTGGGGTCCCCGCGGGGTGCAACCGGTCAGCAAGGACCGATCCCCTTCCCGCAGTGGCGGCAGGGCCATGGTTGCGTCCCACGCGCGTCCGTTACGGGTTCCCGGCCCGTCATCGAATTCCCTCCGTACCGTGACCCCTCTGGCGCGATGTGACAGTGGTACGTCAAGATCACCTGGCCGGCGGTTCTGCCTGGCCGGAGCCGGACGTCGAAATCACGTACTGCTACGCGGGAACCAGTGCACGAGCGGAGAGGGGAAGACGAACGCCATGCTCGATGCGGCCGGTCTCGATCCTGCGGAAGTACGCGCATACCGCAGCCTGGTCAAGATGCCCGCGGCCACGCCGCACCAACTTGCCCGCCGTCTCGGGTTGTCCGATCGCGAGGCAGCCGCACTGCTCGACACGCTGGCGGCCAAGGGCCTGGTCAGCCGCGCCGCGGGCTCGGCTCACCGGTTCCGGGCGTCGCCGCCGGACCTGGCGCTCGGCCCTCTGCTGCTGAGCAGGCAGCAAGAACTGCACGCAGTGCAAGCCGTGGTGGCGCAGCTCACCGAGGAGTACCGCAGTGGGGCCGGGCGCCGTGGTTCGACCGACATGGTCGAAACCGTGATCGGGGCACCAGCCATAGCCTCGATGTTCGACCAGTTGCAGCGAGGTGCCCGGGAGGAGGTCCTGGCGCTGTGCAAGCCGCCGAACATTGTGGTCCCGTCCGGGGGGAACGACACCGAGCTCGGGGTACTGAGTTCGGGGGTGGGGTACCGCGCCGTATACGAACGGGCGGCGTTGGAGGTGCCGCCCGAGGTGTTCCGGATCCGCGAGTTCATCCGGAAAGGTGAGCAGGCCCGTGTCGCCTCGCAGGTTCCGGCGAAGCTCGTGATCGTGGACCGGTTGCTGGCCCTGCTGGTGTCCTCGCCCGCACGGTCCACCGGTGCCGACGGGGACGGTCCGTCCGGCGTCGGCACCAGCCGGGCGCCGGACGATTCCTCCGCCGGACCGTCCGGTGAAACGCTCGTTGGCTCGTTCGACGAAACCGCCGATGAGCCGTCCGCCGTCCTGGTCCACCCCGGTGTGCTGCTCGACGCCTTGCTCGCGTTCTTCGAGAGTTTGTGGGCAGGGGCCTCTCCGCTGCTGCTCACCGAGGACGGCCAGATCGGTGAGAGGAGCCCCGGACAGGCTCCCCCGCCCGAGGACCTGCTCCTGATCTCGTTGCTGCTCACCGGACTGACGGACACCGCCATCGCCGGTCAGCTCGGGCTGAGCCTGCGTACGGTGCAACGCCGTATCCGCGACCTTCTCGAGACCGTCGGGGTCCGCACCCGGATGCAGCTGGCCTGGGAGGCAGCCCGCCACGGATGGCTGTGATCCCCTGCCGGACACGCAGTACTGATCAAGGGCCCTCGACCTGTTCAGCCGGGTCGAGGGCCCCTCGTACGGAAGGCTCCGGTGCGGAGCACACCGTTATCGCCGATTGATCACTTCCCGAACACCTGGAATTCCGAGGCGCGCACATTGAACGCCGACGGGGAGCCGGTGGCGCAGTCGGTCACGTTGTTCGGGTCGTTGTCCTGCTTGCCGGCGTACGCCGGGTTGCCGACGCACTGGTTGGTGATTGCCTCGAAGCGCAGATCGGTCGCCGTGGTCACCGGGATGTCGAAGCTGCGCATGGTCAGGTTCGGCGCCAGCGGACGCGGCTTGGCCGTCTGGAAGGCGTCCTTCGGGCTGAGGTACACGACGTGGAACTGCTTGGCCTGGGAGCAGTCAACGGTCGCGGTACGGGTGCAGGCCGAGACCTCGAACTGACGAAGGGCCGAGAAACGGCTCTGGCTGCCGGTGTCGCCGCCCGGGTCCTTGGCATTGGTCGGCCTGTTCAGGGCACTTACCTGAACGCGACGGATCTTGCTCGCGCTGTCGCCGGCCAGGTGGACGAAGACACCCTTGCCGCTCACCGAGGTCTTGGTCTGTTCACCGACGAACGCCCAGTTGGTGCCCTCGTCGTCATCGATCAGCGCCGACAGGTTCATTCCGTCGCCGCCGGTGATGGCGGCACCAGCCGCCGCCGAGGCGAGGTTGGGCTGCATCTTGACCTTGACCGTCTGCTTGGAGCCGTCGGTCACCTCGAAGTCGAACGGCATCTGACCGTAGCCCGGGGCGACCGCGATCGCATCGTAGTGGCCCTTGGCGAAGGCCGCCTTATTGCTGAGGTCCGCGGTCGTACCGGCGATCGGCGTGGTCCGCGCGCTGAACTGACCAATGTAGACACGAGCGTTGGGGATCTCGTCCCCACTGTCGACGATCTTGAAGGTGATGTTGCCGTTCACGTCGGCAGGGGTCGCGAAGTCTGCGTGCGGCCGGGTGTCACTCGTCGAGAGAGCGGTGGCGTCGGTACCCAGACCGCGCTTGGAGAACGCACCCCACATGACGTCGAGGTCGTCACCGTGGTGGCGGATCTTGTCCGCGGCGAGCATCGCGTCACGGGCATCGACCATGGTGACCTTGCCCGTGCCCATCAGCAGGTACGAGTCGAACATCAGCTGGATCCAGCGGCGGCCGCCGCCGCACTTGTCGACCGCGGTCTTGCCGGCCGCGCACGAGGCGAGCACCTCCTGGGACGGCTCGCCGTACTTACCGACGAGCGCTCGGCGCACCTCGTAGTTGACGGCGTTCCAGATCTCGCCGTCGGAGTGCACCTCCGCCCCACCCATGTCGTAGCTGAAGTTGGAATAGTTGAGCGGGCTGTTGTCAATCGCGAAGTTACGGATGCCGCGCTCGTTGTTGTCGGTCACATACGGGCCGACAACCCACGGATCGACCCCGGCCGGGACCGCGCCCGTCTCGATCAGTCGCTCGGTGGAGACCAGGTCGCTCCAGGACTCACCCATCGAGCCGCCGTGCGCACCGGAGAGGCCGGTGGTACCGCCGCCGATCATGCGGTTGGTGATGGCATGGGTGTACTCGTGGCCGATGACGGAGTTGTCGAAGTCACCATCGGCGCAGCGCCCGTAGAAGGCGCCGGCCTGCGGCTGCCACAGGTACATGTTGGTCAGCGCCACGCCTCCGTCGGCACCGGTGCTCTGGTTGGCGTTGTTGCGGGTCGCCGGATTGTTGCCACCGGAGCGGGCGACGCCCATCTCCGGATCGCCACCCTTGCCGCCCAGGCCGTAGTTGTCGCTCTGCATGTTCCACGTCTTCTCGGTGAAACCGAGCTGGTACGAGAAGTCATGCATGATGTTGTGCTGGACGAACAGGTTGCCGAGCGCGGCGTCCCGGTCGGGCTGGGACGGGTCGGTCAGCACCTTCGGGTCACAGCCGCTGGCGTGCCAGGCGTCGGTGAAAGCGTAGTCGTACACCCGGTCGGGGCGGACGTCCGGCGTGATGCCGAGCCAGTTGCGCCCGCTGGCGTTCAGGCCGTCGCTGCTGAAGGCGTTGGCGCCCAGCGTCGTGCCCAGCTTGTAGTAACTGCCGTAGCTGCCGCCGCCCTCACCGGACGCTATGTCCCAGGCGTGGTGCGGCGAGGCCGGAGCGCTGTTGCTCATCACTCGGTCACAGCCCGGTCCCGCCACCCAGCACACAGTCTCGCGGGTGTCCTTGGACGAGTCGTCCAACGGGGGCGAGAAGGAGAACGCCTTCCACTGCGGATTACCGTCGTGGTCGGCCGCGACCTCGTCCTCGACGAGGGACCGGCGGGACAGCACCTCGCCGGTACGCGCGTCCACGATGCTGTCGTACAGCTGCGGGTCCTCGTCGGCCTTACCGACCTGCACCTGGTAGGCGGAATGCACGGTGCCGTCCGGGTCGGCGACCACGACCGCGCGTACGAGCTGCGTGCCGGTCAGCCCCGCAGCGTCGTACTTCTGCCAGCCGTCGGCGGCATCTGTCGAGGTCAGCTTGCCAGGAGTCATCGTCACGTCGGCCAGCGCGGCCTTGATCGCGTCCTGCGCCGAAAGGGTCGCCGGCTTCGGCGCACCGGTGACCGGGGCGAGCGCGCCGGACACACTGACCACGGTGCCGTCGACGACACCGACGGAGACCTGGCCGTCCTGACCGAAGGGCTTGCCGTCCACCTCCTGGGCGAGCAACACCGCCGCGCCCTTGCCGATCGGGGTACTTGACACCAGCTTGAGGCCGTCGACCTGATCGGCGGATATACCGAAGAGGTCCACGTTGGCCTTGAGGTACGCCCGGGCCGTTTGTTCCGGCTTGGTCGGCAGCCCCTTCGCCAGGGCGGCACCGTCGCCGTCCGACACGACGGTCGTCGGCGTGCCGTACCGGCTCCAGCTCACCCTCGCGCGAGCCTTGGCCGCCGCACTTCTGGCCTTCGCCGACGGAGCCTTGTGGGCCCCGGGCAGGTCCTTGTCGGACTTGCCGTGCTGGTGCGAGGCGAACGCGCCCGAACGGGATTCCGACGGCTTCTGCCCCCCGGTTCCAGGGGCCGCACCGGCGGACGGGACCTGTGCCACCGCCATGACGGCTGCCGAGGCCAGCGCCAGTGCTGCCAGCCGTCTTCGCGCGAAGTCCATGCGCATACGTGCTCCTCCTTGTGGGAAGTCCGGACCGGGATCACCCGTTCCGGATTGCGCGGAGCCTGGCACGGGTCGGGGGTTCACTGGAACGGTTCCTTCGTGGCGGAGTTACGACACTGCACAGTTCCGCCAAACACCCCCGCCGACGGAGAGCGGCGCTACTGACAGAGGGCGCCTCGACTGCGGTGAGCAAGGAGTGACGCTACTGAACCTGAAGCCGGCCCGTAGGGCGGTCGAACGCGACGACGAGGCGGTCGAGTTGTGGAAGAAGGAGGTGTGACCGCAGGTAGAAGCACCGCGGCGGCCCGCGGGGCCCGGATCGTCTGCGAGGACGAGGCCGGCCAGTCGTTGAGGCCGCCACGGGCCAGGACCTGGGGCCGGGTCGGCCAGACGTCAGTGGTCCGGGTACGGGGCCGGGGTTCCGAGGCGATGGCGATCCCGCAGGCGCACGGACGGGGCGGCGCAGAGCAGCCCGTAGGGGACGTCGGCACCGAACCTACCCGCACAAGGCACATGGGTGGAGGAGAACGTCAGCGGGCCTCTGGCAGATCCGCGGAGAGCTGCACGGCCCCGGTGCAGGCCAGTCGGTCTGCCACCTCGACGCACGCCTCAGCCCCCTTCGGGCTGGTCGCGGGCAGCATCGGGCTGCTTCTACCGTGCGTCACCCTGTCCCGGTGCGAGGCGAGCAGCTCGTCCGCTCCGGATCGGATCGAGACCTCCAGGGCGCCGCCGTGCACGTCCGTCTCCACCTCGGTCCAGACGGTGGCGCAGGACGGGCTGAACCGGAGCCGTACGGCGTAGGCATCCTCAGTGACGGTGCTCTCAGTGCGGGCATCCCGGTTGCAGCGGGAGGAGCCCGGATACTGCCCCCGGCAGCTTTCCTTGCGGCAGGACGCCGCCTGCCCTTCCGGGCTGCCGCCCGACAGGGCCGGGGCACCCACGGCGCAGGCCACGGCGCCCAGTGTGGCGCAGACAGCCAGCACGACGGCCGTCCGCAGCCGTCGCACCCGGGCAGTCACCGCGAGGGGAAGCCGCGGCGCAGGGGTCTGGGGCGCCGAGCTCAGCGGTCTGGTCTCGGCCCGGCAGGCGTTCTCCCACAGCGCGATCAGCGGCGCCATCTCCGTGCCCCCGAGTCGCCCCAGCGCCTCGACAGCGGTACGCGGCGGGAGCTTGACGCCGTTGAGATAACGATGCCATGAGGACTTGCTGTGGGCGGTCCGTGTGGCCAGCGCCGCCAGGCTCAGCCCGGTCTGCTGTTTGAGGTCGCGCAGCCGCTCCACCAGCAGCAGCCCGTCGGGGCCGAGCGAGTCGGGCAGGTGCTGCCAGCGAGCCGTCGCTTGCTCCTTCATGCCGTTCCCAGTCCTTCCGTCCGGCATCCGGATCACCCCGGATCGCGTGATGTGTGCCCTGGGGCCAGGGCGGCCACACGCACGGCCGGAGTCATCGGGCGATCGGCTTGTAGTACAGAGAGAAGGCGCGGTCCGAGGATGGGCCCTGGGTGAAGCCCAGACACAGCCAGGGTCCACCCCGGCGCAGCACAGCCAGGCCCTCCGGCTCGCGCGGGTAGAGCCCCCTCGCAGTGTGGTCCAGCACCTGCTGCACCACGCGGCCGGTACGCACGTCGATACGGAACAAACGGACGTCGCCGGTCGAGCCGGCGAGGTTGTCGGCGCCGTATCCGTGGCCGAGCAGCTGGTAGGCGTACGGACCGTACAGCGCCATGCCCTGGAAGGGGAGCCCCAGTTCGGCGCCGGGCTGAGCGAAGCCGGTGACCGGCCGGAAGTCCCCGGCCGCGAACTGTTCGAGCCCGTACACCCGGTAGCGCGCTATGCCGCCCACCTTGTACCGCAGCAGCAACCGGTTGTGAGCCGGGTCGAGGGCCACCTGGTTGTTCGTGGAGCCGGGGAGCGGGCGATGCGTGGCGATCCTACGGCTGGCGCGGGTCAGCACCCGGCCCGCGGTGAAGGTGAAGCGGCAGATGCCGCGGCCGTAGCCGGAGGCCGGCTGTGCGTCCCACTCCGTCCACAGAGCGCCGGCGCGGCGGCCTGTGTCCTCCACGCCGAGGGCGCTGCCGTGGCCGAAGCCCAGCAGGTACATATCGCCGGTGAGCGCGCCGCCCATGGTGAGCCGGTTCAGGCACATGTCGCCGCGGGCCGCGCGCTCGGCACGGGTGTACGCGCGCGGCTCGCCCGGCAGCCGGACGCCGCCCTCCATGACTTGGAGTGCGTACATGTGGCCGTGCCGCTCGTCGAAGGCGAAGGACTGCAGCACCGTGGAGTGGTGCAGCCGTGCACCCTGGATCCACGGCTTGCCTGCCGACGCCAGGCCGGCCGGCTGAGCCCTCGGCTGGGCTTCTGCCCTGCCGGCGGGGAATGTGGCGGCCAGTGCGACCGCGGCTCCGAAGCCGAGGACGGCTCTGCGGCCCGGACTGGGTGGACGGGAAAGGGACATGAGGGTCTCCTCACTTGCTCGACAGCTTCGTGAACGGGCCGGCCCGCCCCGTGAGCGGGACGGGCGGGCCCGGCGGCTCAGCACCAGGGGACGGCGCTCACGTTGCGGACGTAGCGGGCGGAGACGTAGCCCTTGTTGTGGGAGAGCTTGTACCAGCGGTGGTTGCCGCGGACGTTGCTTCCGTACTTCGTGCAGGGGATGTGGACCGTCTTCTTGCAGGAGATGTGGACCGTGCTGCCGGGACGCAGCGAGCCGATGACCCGGTAGCCCGTGCCCGGGCCGGAGCGGATCCTGAGCGGCATGTGGCGGGTTACCACGCGGCCCTGGACGTAGCCGGCGCAGGGCCGGCTCGTGGAGTGGCTGGGCTCCCACAGCTGCGGCGGAGCCGTGCGTCGGTGGGGCATCTGCTGGTGAGGCGCCGCGTGCCGCTGCTGCGCGGCGGCAGCGGTGTCGGCGGAAGCGACTGCAGCGGGCAACACCGCGATCGCCGCAATCGCGGCCACGAGGCTGCGCTGGATCGTGCGATTCATGGGCTCTCCTATGAGGGTGTCTTCAGGATCGGCTGAGCGAGACCCTGTGTCGCTCAGCGTTTCCTGGCCCTCGGACAAAGATTCCGTCCCACGCGTTTCTGGGAGAAACTGGGACGTCCCACCCGAGGGGACCAGCGCGATTCCCGGCAGGCTGCGGATAAGGCCCCGTCAGGGTGGGCGGTGACCAGTTGTTCGATCTCGTCTTCCAGCGCCTTGGGGCGGGCCTTGCCGGCTACCGGCTCGTCGGCGAGTTCGCGGATGAGTTCGGCGGTGCGCCGCTCGCCGGGAAGTGCGAGGTGGTGGGCCCGCGCGGAGTTCACGGCGGCGTCCGCCGGCGCCTGCGCCACGGTCTGCTCGCTGACGCCGTGCCAGCCCAGGTGGCCAGCGATGCGGGTGGTTCCGGCGCGCCGGATCCTGCTCGCGATGACGTAGCGGCCCAGCAGGACGAGTCCGGACTTCGTCGTGGGGTCCACGACGCTTTCCAGGCCGGGGTGGATGCCCGTGAGCAGATCCCGCAGGCGCGCGGTCCGCGCTGTGGCCTCCTTATGAGCGTGGTGCGGTGGCTGACGAGCAGAGCCGCAGTGCCACGCCGGCTTCCTCGGGCAGGTTCACCACACGTAGATCAACGCGGAGCGCATATTCCCCGGACATGGTTGATCTTCGCTCCGTCGACGTGGGAGGAGTCCGACTGGCCGACGCACTGCCGGCCAGACCGGACGGCACGGTCCCGCGTCTGTGAGGCGAAACGGGCGGATCAGTGGGTGCGACGCCCCGCGACGAGCCGATAGATGGCCAGGACGATGACGGACCCGACGACGGCGGCGATCCAGGTGGAGAGATGGAAAAAGCCGTTGATCGAGTGCACGCCGAAGATGACCTTTCCGAGCCAGCCGCCCAGAAGGCCCCCGGCGATGCCGATCAGCATCGTGATCAGGCAGCCGCCGGGATCCTTGCCAGGCATCAACGCCTTGGCGATCGCACCGGCCAGTAATCCGATCACGGCCCACGCAATAATGCCCATGGCGCACGCACCTTTCATTAAAACGCTGTTGTTGGCGGAATACCACCATCCCTTGTGCCCCGCCCCGATTTCTGTAAACTCGCTGGCCGCCCTCGTGGGACAGCACCATCAGCGGGCTGCCAACCCCTTCGGTGCGACGCTGCCGGCGCGTCACCGGGCCGTGAACGAGGACCCCGCTCGGACGAGGGCCTGTGCACAGCGACCGTCACACCCCGACGAGTAGGGTCCACAGCCGGCTTTGGCGGCTGGGGGCGCTGCCGGTGCATGGCTGTTGCTCGCTTCGGCGATGCTGGGGCCGACGCCAACGCTGAGCGGGAGTTCTGCCTTACCGGGTACGTAACAGTCCGGCCAAACAGCCCAGCCAAAGCGCGTCCTGCCAGTCAAGTGGCGTGTTTCGCAGGGTCGTTCGGACGCTTGCCGGAGGCGCGAAGGGGCCCCGGGTAGGGGCGGCGGACGGTAGCCAGGCACGATGGAGATGGTTCGTAAAGCTGCTCCCGCTGTTCCTGCGCTCGCTCACCCGCAACTCTTGCGCGATCACCGCGGTCTTCTCACCCGCCGCGAACCACCCGTCGGCCTCCAGCCGCACCTGTTTCACGAAACGCCGCCAGCAGTCAGGCCCTTACCCTCCGCATACCGCATCCCACCGGCATACCGCAGAGATGACCACGAGCAGGGGTGTGAGCGCGACTGCAGGGCCGCGGCCTGCACATCCAAAGATCCATCCAGAGATCCGAGGCAGTGACCGCTGAAAGCCGCCTCGTAGCAGGGGCCCGGACTTCTTTGGCCGCGCAGTTCACTCGATTGGAGCGTTTGAGTCGCCACCTTGAACGACGTGGGCTTCTTATTGAGCTGCACCGCAACGGAGTTCGACTGGAAGGTGGCGGATGTACAACGTGTGCGCCGAACCCGTAGCGACGGAGAATGGCAGCGGACTCTCGTGGCATGGTGTCGACTGCGAGGGCACCGTCCTGTGCGCTTGGACCTTCGGCGACAAGCCGGCGTCGACACCAGACGGCGTGTGTGACCGCGATGACAACTGTCGCAGCTGCGTGAACCTCGTTGCCCAGGCAGTTCGTCCTTGTCCCGTCACGGCGGATACGTCCAATCGTGACGTGGATCGCCTTCGGTGTCACGTGGGGAACCGTGCGGACCATTACCCACGGTATTCGCGGCGGATGGCTGCCCTGGGGGAACGTCTCCGCCGGCGGCCGGCACCTGCACCACTACAACTTCGGCATCGGCATCCTTGCCGGCATTGGCATCATCGCCGTACGCGGTGACGAGCGCGCCGTCGGCCACTCGGCCGTCGCCGCTGCCTACGGCGCAGGAACTGCCCTCATCGCCGACGAATTCGCCCTGCTCCTCGATCTGCAAGACGTCTACTGGGCCAAGCAAGGACGCATCAGCGTGGATGTCTCCCTCGGCATCCTTTCCGTACTCGGCGCGTACCTGACCGCCAAACCGTTCTGGCACGAGTGCGCACGGGCGACCCACCACCACGTCGTCGCCGCCGCAAAGCAACACCTGACACCCGCCGGGTAGACCGCCCCGGGAACCAACCGCCGTGCCAGTGCCCGCGCGCGGGCACTGGCACGAACGGCGCTGCGGACGGGGACCCGCCCGGCCAGATCGCGGTCCACGTACGCATAGATCGCGTCCAAGGTGAGGGGCCTGAAGCTTGGAGCGCTCCCAACAAGCCGTCCGGCGTGCTCATTTATCTCGACCTGAGTCAGCCGTGCTGGTGCTGGACGAGCGCGGGCGGTGTCCTGCTCATGTACCAACCTTCGACGCGGGGTCCGACGAGGTCGGACGGCCAGCCTGCGGTCTCGACGGCGGCATCGTAGACGGCGTCACCGAACGCCACGATGGCCTGGTGCGGGTCCGCTGCCTCTCTGAGCTTGGCCCACGGCAGACGAACCAGACCAGCGTCGGGATGCCAGGCGGCGCCCTCAACACCCCAGGACCGGCCCTCGAGACCGTCCGGCTGGGGCCAGATGTACGCGTACATGCCGACGTTCGGCGCCTTGGCATCCCCGAAGGAGAATCCCACCGACACGTACGCTTCGAGCTGGGCGTTCTGCATGAACGGCGGCTGGTGGGGCGGCGGCACGGTGGGACGTGCTCGGAATCGCGTGGCGGACAGGTCGAAGCCGCCCCACATCACACCGACCCGGGGGCGGTGTCCCAGGAAAGGGGCCTGCCACGCCTCGAGCCCGTCAGCGGCGAGGTTCAATGCTGTCCAGATCAGCCGGGCCGCGTGGCCATCCCAGGTGCGTTCGACGTGATCGTCCTCGAAACGCGGTGGGGCATCCGGAATCTCGCAGATCAACGAGCTGCGCGGTCGGTGTATCCCGAGCTCGTCCGCCGCATCGCAGAAGGACGCATAGAACGTGGCGACTGATCCCTTGGACAATGGCACCGTTCGCGAGCCATTGTCGGACTCGATGACCACGCCACCGTCGAGCAAGCTGTAGTGCACCGCGAAGGTCACGCCTCGCTGCCGAAAGGTTGGGGTACTGAGCCCCCGGGGGGTGACATCGAGGACGATGTTTCCCCAGCCGACTTCGAAGGGCTCGTCGAGGGTGTATTTGCCTGCGACCTGTACCACCCGGTTCACGTAGTCAACCATGGGCGCCAGGTCCTCATGGACCAGCGTCGGCCACGCATTGAGACGTTCGCTCACGAAGAGCCTCCCAGCGTGTCGATGGGATCAGCGGGAGGGGACGTCGGATGCCGCGCCCGCGTCGTTCTCCAATTCTCACACGCAGATCAGAGTCCTGCACGATCGGGCCGGCCGGCATCTGCCTGAAGCCACAGGCGTCGAAGCAATATGAACGCTTCGTCGCGACCCCAGTCATGAGAGCGGCGTTCGTGGCAGGTTGTGGCGTCGGCCGCGCGTGCCGTCGGCCACGCGTGCGTAGGACACGACCGCCGTCTCGCACGAGATGGCGGTCGTGTCCAATCGTACGCGGGCCCCGGTCCGGCAGGGTGTCACGGCTTGCGGGCGAGGCCGCCGTGCTCGCCGATGGGTTCCGGAGTGGGGGAAGTCGGGTCCGGGCGCCAGAAGGGGACCGAGACGACCCCGGGGTCCAAAAGTTCCAGGCCGTCGAAGAACGCCGCGATTTCATCGACCGGGCGCAGGAAGTACGGTACGGCGCCGGTCTCGTTGTACGCGTCCTGGGCCTGTTCGTAGTCGGCGTCGATGCCCCGTGAACCGTCGTTGATGAAGAGGTAGCTGCCGGACGGCAGTCCGTCCATCAGGCGGGTGACGGTGTCGCGCGCCTGGTCGTAGTCAGCGACGTGGCCCAGGATGTTGCTGAGAATCAGGGCGGTGGGGCGGGTGAGGTCCAGCGTCTCGGCGGCGGCCGCCAGGATGCGATCAGGGTCGGACAGGTTGGCGTCGACGTAGGCGGTCGCCCCCTCGGGGGTGGAGGTGAGCAGGGCACGGGCGTGCGCGAGGACCAACGGGTCGTGGTCGACGTAGACGATCCTGGTCTCGGGGGCGAGCCGCTGGGCGACCTCATGGGTGTTGTTCACGGTCGGCAGGCCGGTCCCGACGTCCAGGAACTGCCGGATGCCCGCCTCGGTGACCAGGTACGTGAGGGTGCGGCGCAGGAACGCACGGCTGCTGCGGGCGATGGTGACGATCCCGGGGAAGACGGCGCTGTATGCGTCGCCGGCTTCCTCGTCAACGGGGTAGTTGTCCTTCCCACCCAGCCAGTAGTTCCAGATCCGGGCCGAGTGCGGCACCGAGGTATCGATCTTCTGATGCGCCGCCGGACCGGGCGACGCGGCGTGGTCGGTCATGGGTACCGTCCGTCTTTCAACCGAGGCGTGAACTGTCAACGCACAACCTACGTCCCAACAACATGGACGCGTACATCAGTTCACGTTTCCCGTGGGCTTGATCAGCGTTGATTTTCCGAACAGGTCTCCACCCGGTCGGTACGAGATCCCGCACCGGCAGCCTCGCCGCCGGCCCGATCCATGTGGGCTGGGCCCCGCCCGGTCCGCCGTCGCGGACGGCGCCACAGCCACCATGATCCTCACCCCCGAGTCCGCAATCCGGCCGTCTGACGCGTGAGTTCCTCGCCGTCGGACGCTCGGATATAGGGCCGGCCGGACGGCGGCGCCTGGTCGTGGTGCCGCTCGCCCTTCCCGCCGCTTCCGGCGGGCAGTCGTTGCCACGCCTCGGGTGTCCGGCCCGTGAACCGGTCGACGCGCGGGCCGTGGACCAGTCGGAGATCCTGCGCCTGCGCGAGTGCAATGCCGCTATGCGGCCCGTAGGCGTCCGATGAAGTCGGCGGCACCGTCCATCTGGCGATAGGGCTTGAACGCTGTTGCGAGCCCGCGGACCAGGGTCACACACCGCTCGGCGCCGATGCGGCTTGCGAGATCAAAGGATTGCGTCGTACCCATGGGTCCGTGAGTTCATTTCGGCGTAGCACCGCATCGTGATCCACCACCCGTAATGACCTTTGAAGGCGGGCCCTAATACCAGAAGCCTTTGACAACTGCTCTTCCGGCCATGGCGGCACGCTGGTAGAAGGCAAGGAGGCCAGCATGATGCTGGTCATAGATGTCCCTGACGTCCTCTTCAGCCCAGCCGGGACCGAACGCTGTGTGCAGCTCAGGGCCCGCCGCCTCCCAGAGGACGTCGAACGAGACGTCCGCCAGGAAGGCTGACGCTCGCCGCACCGTGTCCGGGGGCAGGTGGAGGAAGGGCGGTTGCTCGTCGGCAGGGTGGTAGACGATGTCACCGCCAAAGATGGGCAGTTCCCACGCTCCACCTCGCCCCCCGGATAGATCACTGCCCGCCTCGTAGAGTTCGTGCACCGAACTGAAGTCCTTCTCGATGGACTCCGCGATCCCCGCCTTGTACTCCGCCTGACGGGCGTCCCAGTCCCAGGCAGCCCCCATGAACTCCTCAATCCAGGCGTAATCGAGCCGGACCTCGGAGTTCTGGACGGAGCGCAGATGCATGTGGAAGCTCACCGCGCCCCCTTCGTCCCGAACGACCCAGCGTGCCCGGGCCGTCAACGCCGGAAGCTTATCCCGGGGCGCTGGCACCGGGTGGGTGCCGCAACCCAGGCGTTTCATCGCGGCTGTAGGCAGCGGCACGCCGGCCCGCAGCCGGCTCAATCAGCCGTTGGGACACTCGCCGCCGACGTACATGCCGCCGCTTTTAAGACGGCCCTGTAGGGCTGTGTCGAAATTGGATCACGAGAGCCGGCGCTGTGGCTGGGGGTGGGCGTCATGTGGTTCGGTCGTGCGGATGGGCGCCCGCGGCGAGAAGCATGGCGATCGCTTCGGGGCAGGGCCCGGATATCGCCCATTCAAGCGGGGAACGGCCCATGCCGTGGTCCTCGCGAAGATTTGGGTTGGCGCCGTGGGCGAGCAATGCACGCACCGTTTCGGTGTGGCCCCAGCATGCTGCCGCGCACAGGGGGGTGCCTTCCGTGCCGCGTCCGCTTTCGGAGTTGGGCGAGGCCCCGGCTGCCAGCAGACAGAGGACGTTGTCGGTGGCTCCCATGACTGATGCCGCGTACAGAGGAGTGGTGCCCTCGGTGTCGCTTGTCTCTGGGTGGGCCCCGGCCCGCAGTAGTGCATTGATGTGGGCGCTGTCGCCGAATGTCGCCGCCTCGACGAGACGCTCCGACAGTTTCTTTTGCTGCCGTCTGTTCATGGTTGCTCAGACTAGGTGGGTCAGTAACGGCTTGGCTGCAGCCGAGGCTGGAGCGCGAGGTCTCAGCTGGGCCGTGGGCTGGCTAGGCTACCGGTCATGAATCCGGCCATGACCACCGAGCCCGTCATCCTTGGTGCCAAGGAGCTGACCTCCGATCCGGAGCTGGGCGGCCGGATTGCGGAGTCGGCCCACCAGATCCTGGCGACCCTGGTCAGTGGAGATGCCGCGCTTGGCTGGGTCGAACCACCCTCGCGGGATGAGGTGGCGGAACTTCTCGGCCACGTCGTCTCTGCGGTGCAGGCTGGGGATGCGGCCCTGCGTGCGGCTTACCTCGACGGTCGGCTTGTCGGGTTGGGGTACTGGCTCCGCTACGCCCGACCGACCCATCGGCCACACGGGGATCTGGAGAAAATCGCGGTAGATGCTGCTGCCCAGGGTCGTGGCATCGGTCGGGCGCTGACCGCTGCCTTGATCGCTGATGCCCGGGAGGCGGGTATCGAGGTCCTCACCCTGGACGCCCGTGGCGACAACACCAATGCCCTGCACCTCTACCGGTCGCTGGGTTTCACCGAATACGGCCGTCTCCCCGACTTCGTCGCCGTCGGTGAACGCCGCTACGACAAGGTCTTCTACATGCTGGACTTCCGCCAACGAGGCTGACCACTGTCACGCACGAAGGCCCGGCGGCGACCCGCCGGCGCTACCGGGCCCTGTCTGGTGCCCCGATGTTGGCGGCCGGTGTCAGGCTGCGCTGGTGCTCGGGGGCGTCGATCACGCTGCCCAGGTCTTCGATTCCCTCCGATGACTCCTTCCGAGATCGCTTCCTCCCGGATCGTGCCTCAGCCCTCGCGGAACTCGCTCAGCGGGCGCTCGAACCGACGGGCCGCTATGTCAGCACTGCCATGAACCCGGGCCGCCGCACGGGTCGTTCGGATACCGTCTGATCAGCTCGTACCAACGATGAAAACGGCCAAAGGCCCCCGGCTGAGAGGCCCTGGATGGGGCCCTGCACGCTGGTTTCTCAGGCCCCGTCCAGGGCCGGACGGTGCCCGCCGGCATCAACCGCAGGGCGAACGGAAGTTCACCGGGAGGAGGAAGCATGCGGCAGTAGCCGCACGCCTCCTGATGCAACATGACTCAAACCAGTTCGGGTTGCGGTTCCGGTTGCCGCGCTGATGCGGCCTTCGGTTCCCACCGTTTGGTGGTCCGTACGTAGGCGAGGACCACTGAGGCAGTCGCCAGAATGAGAAGTGGTCCAAACACCCACGGATATCTGGCCATCTCCATCGGAAGGTAACGATATGACACCAAGAGTGCAGCGAAGACCGTTGTGCCGTAGGTGACCAGCTGGATTCCTGACCGGTCCCAGCCACGTTCGAGCGAGCGCAGCGCAGCCTCGATCGTGACCGTGAACACCACGCCGGCAGCGATGTCCGCGCCGTAGTGGTAGCCGAATCCCAGTGTTGCGCCGAGCGTGGCAATCAGCCAGAAGGCGCCGGCGAATTGCAGAACCTGCGGGCCCTTGCGGGAATGAATGAAGATCGCGGTGGCCCACGCCGTGTGCAGGCTCGGCATGCAGTTGCGTGGGGTGATCTCGTCGAATGGCATGTGGCGCGGGGTATTGATCGGCGGCGGGGTGTCCGGCCACAGGTTGGCCACCGCCCAGTGTCCGCCGTCGGCGCCGTAGGCGAAGATCGGTCCGACCACCGGGAAGATCATGTAGATGCCGGGCCCGAGGAGGCCGATGACCAGGAAGGTGCGCACCAGATGATGGCCCGGGAAGCGTCGTTCGACCGCCACGTTACGCAGCTGGTACAGCGCGAAGATGACTGCGGCCACCGCAAGCTGCGTGTAGACGTAGTCGAGAAAATGGAACCCGATCGGGCCGGTGGCCTTGACGATCCGACCTACCAGCCACGACGGGTTGCCCAGCGCCTGATCGGCGGTTGCCACGTATTGGTCGAGCACCGCAGGGCGGGTCTTCGATGTGATGAGTAGCCAGGTATCGCCAGTCTTGCGGCCGGCCACCAGCAGCAGGCCCAGCCCGACGCCCTTCAGTAGCAGGACACGTTCCCGGCCCGTGCGGCGCGTGAGGGCGATGACCGCATAGCCCAAAATCACCCACAACGCGCCGTTGCCGAAGGGGTGGCCTTCGGTCACCTTGGCGTCGGCCGCCCACCGCACCAGCGCGAAGGTGACGTCGATGCCGATCGCGACACCGGCCCCGATGAACCGTTGCCGCCAGGTGAGCACCACCATCATCAACGCCATACTGGCGTACAACAGGAAACCCGATTTGGGGGCGAATACCACCTCTTGCGCCTGGGTGGTGATCGGCCCCGGCAGGCCGTAGTGACGCGCGGCGATCTCCAGCGCGATGAGGAATCCGAAGGCCACCGCCGCCGCCGTGACCCACAGCGCCGCTCGTGGCCGACGCCACGCAGCGAACGTAATTCTCCAGTTTATTCGCGAAAACACCCGCGATACTATCGATATCAATTGTTTGCCCGATTTGTTAGGTGTTGGTTAAGTAGGTGACCCTTCGTGCCGGATGGTGCTGCTTTCCGGTGAAGGGCGGGCGATGAGGGCGATCGCCATGAATTCGATCATGTTATCGGAGTGGTGCCGATGGGGTGGCTGGTCACGGATGGTGCGTAGGTCAGTCGATCCTGGCTCGATGGTCCAGCGTCTCGGGAACGACCATGAAACTCTCGACGCACGGTGGACAACGAGGGTGACGACACGGATTACCCAGCGGCTCCAAAGCATCGTGGTCGCCCTGGCCGGGCGTGTATTCCCGTCGCGTAGGCGCTCTTCTTGCTACGTCCTGTCCGGCGGGAAAGTGCGTGACTGTCGCGCTTTCGGGACTGTCGGGGCGGGGCGCGAAAGAAGCACCAAGGGGGAAGGCGGGAGAGGGAGAATCGGATTTCGTGGGGAAGTTGTTGCCGCGACAGCGACAGTCGCGGCAGCCTTCGGCGTGTTCGGTGTGGTTCCGGCCGGCGCCGCGTCGGAGGGGAACCTTGAGGGGACGTGGATGTCCACCTCGGTATGACCAAGTTCCTGGTCCACTACGTCGACAGCAGTGGCCGACCGCAGTGGCCGACAGCAATGGTCGACAGCAGTGGGGGGAGCACTTCGGATCTGCGATCACCATCCCGAAGAGACGCTCACGCACGGGCACTCGACCAGTGCGTCCGCATCCGACTCGCTCGCGCGGCGCACAGCGAACTCCCCGAGTTTCTCTGCATCCACGAGACCATGCTGTCGGCCCACCTCGCCTACGTGCCCGTCCGGTCTGCTGTGGCGGCGCTCTGAACCGCCGTGCTGCCGCCCCCCGTTGTCCGTGCCGCACCGCGGTCCGCCATGGAGCTCGTCAGTGCCGAACGCCCGCCGAGCAAATTTCCGCTGATCGGTAGTGAGGGGCGGATCACGGGGGTACCGTAGCCGAACCTGAGTCCGACCAGGCCGTTTCGGCCGCACGAGGTGACGAACGATGAACAATTACGCGCTGTCCGTACCGCATCCGACGAGCGCGCACCCCGCCCGCGTCTACAACGTCTGGCTGGGCGGCAAGGATCACTATCCGGTGGATCAGGAGGCAGCGGAACTCGCTGCCCGGGCGAACCCGACGATCGTGCCGTCGGTCCGGGCCAACCGGGCCTTCCTCGGCCGCGCCGTACGTCACCTCGCGGCGGCCGGGGTACGTCAGTTCCTCGATATCGGTACGGGCATTCCCGCCGCAGAGAACACCCACGAGGTGGCCCAGCGGACCGCTCCCGAATCGCGTGTCGTCTACGTCGACAACGATCCGATCGTCCTCTCCCATGCGCGGGCACTGCTGGTCAGCGGCCCCGAGGGGCAGACCGACTACGTGCAGGCCGATGCGCGGGACGTGGACACGATTCTCGACGCGGCCTCCCGCACCCTGGATCTGGACCAGCCGGTCGGTCTCATGCTGGTGGCGATCCTGCAGTACATCAAGGACGCCGAGGACCCGTGGGACGTCACCCGTCGGCTGCTGGACCGGCTTGCCCCCGGCAGTCACCTCGTCCTGTCCCATCCGGCCGTCGACGTCACCGCCCCCGAGGTCGCCGAATCCATGCGGATCTACAACGAGCGCGCCGCCAGCCACGCCTCCGCCACCCCCCGCACCCACGAAGAGGTGCAACGATTCTGCGATGGCCTGGACATCCTGGAACCGGGCGTTGTCACCCTGACCCGCTGGCGTCCCGGACCGTCCGATACCCCGGACGACACCCTGCCCATGTGGTGCGCCGTCGCCCGCAAGGCTTGACCGGCGACTTCCCCGCCCTGCGTCTCACCGGCAGCGGCTGGGTCGATCACAATCACGTTCTGAGCTCGCTTGTGGCCGGGCTCCGCCTCGATGCCACAGAGCTGACGTGACAGCCGTACGCGCCCTGTGAACGGATTGCGTCACGGCCCACGCGACAGCATGGCACTCGCGTGGGCGCCTGGCCCATGTCGCCCACTCGCCGCGGTGGCGGCGTTCGGGCTGACGGAACCTGGCCCGGGGACTTCCTCAGCAGGCTCGTGTGACCGATGTGGGCCACGGACGCGTCCTGGCCGAGGAAGTCCGCCCGCTGGTGACCGTAGGGCCGGCCCGGCCCGCCCTCGACCGCACTGAGCAGCTCGGCGGGACGCGGCCCTCCGCCGAGCTGCTGTGTGCGGCAGGGCCGCGGCTCGCGCCATTGAGGGGGGCCTGTCGTCCTCCTCTGCTCGGGCCCGCCGAGGCGGGTGTGTGCATCATCGGAGCAGGCCGCACCGGACTATGGAGCGCCTACCCCCTCAAGAAGGCGTGACCCGAGTGGGACATCATGGTCCTGGAACGGGAGTTCGCGGGTTCGAGGCGTCAGGGCGCAACGGTGGCCGGCCGGCGGCCAAGGCGCCCGGATCGTCTGATCGGTTCGCCAACGAGCACGGCTGGGCCGCCGTGTTGAGATTCCAGGAAACTATGACCGCCAGGGTCGACAGGATGCTCGGGGGTTCTGCGGCGGGAGAAGTTCGATGCGGACCCGATCAAGAGCGGCCACCTGGGTGAGGGTGGTGGCGCACGCACCAGCCCAACTGGATCTGCTGCGGAACTCTGCGGCCACTTACCGAAGCTGGGACATCGCGACGAAGTCCTGCTGTCATCAGTCGAGTGGGAACGCAGGGTCGGCCTGTCGGGGGATCAGGCCAATACGTGGCCGATGAGTTCCTCGCCGAAGACGTCGTAGACGATGACGCGAATCTGCTGCGAGTAGATGGCGGAGAAGGTCTCCACAATGGTTTTTGCCGTGGACACGGGGTCCTCGACGGAGGGTTGGGCCGTCGTTCATGTCGGTGGAGAGGGAGGAATTTCCGGATTCGGTGTCCCAATCACCGTTGATCTTCTGGACTCGTGCGGCAGCCTTCTGCTGGCTTTCGGTGCCGTGCTTATTTACCGCGACCGGAACTCTCGTGCCTGCTTGGAGGACTTGGCCTGATTGGTGTCCTCGGGGAGTTTCGTGGCTATGTTGGTGGAGGGACGGGCCCGGCAGAGTCGCCATGGAGACTGCATCCGGTGAGCAACGCGGCCGTGACTGCAAGCATTTTTTTGCGGGCTCGCATTCACCGCGAAAGACCAATTGTCTGTAGCGTTCCGCTCCGATTACCCTTGATCACAAGCCGCCGGCCCGCGACCTGAAGACCTTTCCGCCTTCTCTGCCCGGCGTCCACCGAGGAGTTCAGCGACTGACGCACAACGCAAGGACGAGAGCGATGACTACAGAACCGTCCCCTGAAGGTCCCGGCCCCGTACCCAGTCGACCGGATCCGGTTCCGCATGACCCGCAGCCACCACCCGAACCGGGCCCCGGCAAACCTGAACCCCACCCGGGACCGGAACAGCCCCCGGCGCCGGAGCCCGGATCCCGCCCCGTCCCCGAGCCGCCCGACTGACCGGGCGCTCTGCAGCCCTTCTTTCATCAGTTGCTTGTGAGCGTGCCCCACTGATTGCAGCCTCATCAGGGTGATCGGCGCAAGATGGATACGGGTAGCCGAGTGGGCCGTGCACCGCCCGTTTCCGGGCATTCTTTCAAGATTGCGCGGCCGTCGGAGCATGGCCTCGTCGGACGCGTGCAGCGGCACCGCCGGTCAGGGTTCGTTGCTCGCTGAAACGTCGCTGATGACCGCCTCCATCGCGCGCACGCGTGGGTCATCCGGGTCGGTCGAGGCGACCTGGCGGAGCCTGTGACGGGTATGAGGTGCGGTCCGGTGCCGGCGAACCCGCCGTACACACCGTCCGCGAACGCCCGCCTGCCGCGTTGCGGTTCGGCTCGCGCCTGGGAGGCGGGCGACGACGGCCGGGCAGTGATCGACACGCTCTGTACCAAGGTCCCGCGGTTCGTTCCTTTCGGGCCTGTCCCAGCGACATGGGGTTGACCGTCGCGAGCATTTACCGAGAACCGGCGTCGAGGTAGCGCCCGTACGAGGTGTCGAGGTATCGGTCCGCCATCAGATCGGCGAACAACTGCGCGTGGATCTGTTCCGTCCGTCCCGCACCGAATTCGTCGTACTCCGCAGCGGCCGTTCCTGCTGTGGCCCGGCCCGTCAGGAGCGGTAGAAGCAGGGCGGAGGACACCCCGCCTCGGGCTTACGGAAGCTTCATGGTGCTTCCTCTCGCCGCCCCCTCCGGTTGCTCCGGGGGCACCGCACGACAGGAGTGCCGACGGTCGCGACAGATATCCGCACAGGCCCAGGCATCCTCTGGCCCCGACCGGAGGACGCCAGGGGCCGAGATCCCGGCCGAACGCTACGTATACGGCATTATCGGCGAAAAGATCCAAGAAATCGAGATCGCCCGCAACGACGATTCCGTATCGAGCGGCGAAGGGGAGAACTCCTTCAGAGCTTCGGATCCGGAGGGCTCCGTTTCGGCCGTGACCCAAATGGCGGGCTGCGCGGACACCAAACCTCCGTGACTCAACGGCACGTGCCGGGCGCCGCCCGGGCAGTCGGTCACGCAGCCGGTCAGGATCTTTTGCGCCGTGTCCCAAGGGGCCTGTTGCCCCGCTCGGGATGCGTAAACCTGGACGCCGATCACTCTGGAGACATGGCAGAGCTATGCCGGTGAGTGGCGGCCTCCTCAGCAGGTACCGATCGGCTGTATACCCATGAAAAGGTGACTACCCCATGAATAGCGGAAACAGGATTTTGCTTGCCGCCGCGTTGGCCGGCGGCTATGTGTTGGGCCGCACGAAGAAAGGCCGGTTCGCTCTCACGGCGGCGTCGTATATCGCTGGACGCCAATTCGGACTCGAACCGCGACAGCTCGTGACCCAAGGGATGCGCAAGCTCGGGGAGATCCCCCAGGTTGCGGAACTGGGTGAGCAACTGCGTGGAGAGGCCATGGATGCCGGCCGGGATGCCGTCACCGCCGCTTTCAACCGTCGACTGACGACGCTCGCCGATTCGCTCCATGAAAGAACACTCCAGCTCGAGAGTGGTGGGGAAGAACCGGAAGAGGAGGAAGAAGAGGAAGAGGAGGAGCGCGAGGACGAGTACGCACGAGACGGGGGAGAGAGGCCGGAAGAGGAGTACGAGGAGGAGCCCGAAGAGGAGTACGAGGAAGGTGAGGAGGAAACCGAGGACGAAGAAGGTGAGGAAGGGGAGCCGGAGAGGGAGGAGCCCGAAGAGCGGCCCCGCCATCGCACTTCCCGAGCTGCTGAGGAGCCTGCGCCAAGGAGGCGTGAGTCGGCCACGTCGACCGCCGGCCGACGTGAAGCGGAAAAGCGGGGAGCCCCCGCGAAGAGAGACGGGCAAAAACCGGCAGCCAAGAAGGCCACCAAGAAAGAGGCGGCTTCCAGTAGGGCCGCTGCGAAGAAAACAGAGCCCGCCAAGAAACCAGCAGCCAAGAAGTCGGAACCTGTCAAGAAAGCCATCGCGAAGAAGACGCCTGTGAAGAAGGCGCCTGCAAAGAAGGCTGCCGCAGGGAAGAAGAAGACTGCTCCTGCTGCCAAGAAGGCTGTCAAGAAAAGTACGAAGAAGGCATCAGCGCGCGTCGAGCGCCGGAGGTAACAGGTCATGTCAAGAACGGAACAGGGCAATGCGAACTCGGGAATCGATCGACTGCGTGAAGAACTCGGGGACTATCTGAAGGCTCGGGTAGGGGATCTGGCCGAAAAGGCCGGCGACAAGCTGATCGACGCGACGGACCAGCTCACCGGCGTCGCTGAGAACGGCGGATCACTCTCCAAGGTCGGAGCCAACCTCCTCGGAGGCGACTCCCCCCTCAAGGCCGTGCTCTCCGGGACAGCGGAGAACGTCAAGGACAAGCTCGTGGGGAAGGCCAAGGATATGTTCGGCGGGGGAAAGGGGCGCAAGTCAGGAGACAAGAAGGTCACCAACATCATCGAGGTCATCGATGTCGGTGTGCCATTGCGTACGGCCTACGACCACTGGACGCAGTACGAGAAATTCAGCAGCTTCACCAAGGGTGTACGGGATGTTTCTCGGACCGATGAGACGTCCAGTAACTGGAAGGCCAAGGTCGGTCCTTCGACCCGGGGTTGGAAAGCGACCGTTCAGGAGCAGGTACCGGATGAGCGCATTGTCTGGACGTCCGAGGGGGCCAAGGGGTCGACGCGTGGTGCAGTCAGCTTTCATGAACTGGCGCCCGGACTGACTCGCATTGTTCTGGTCGTCGAATACTACGCTTCGGGATTCTTTGAGAAGACCGGAAATCTGTGGCGTGCTCAGGGGCGGCGACTTCGGCTGGACCTCAAACACTTCCAGCGTCATGTCACGTTCACCGACGAAGAGCCCGAGGGCTGGCGAGGTGAAATTCGCGACGGTGAGGTCGTACAGACCCACGAAGAGGCTCTTGAGGAAGAAGAAGCCGCGGACTACGACCGAGAGGACGCCGAGGACTACGACGCGGAGGACGAGGCAGAGGGCGACATCGACGAGGAGAACGAGGACGAGGATGACTGGGAGGAGAGCGACGAAGAGCAGGACGATGAAGATGAAGAAGACAGCAGGTGAGTTGAGGCCCCGTCACGTTCCTTGGCAGACAGTCGTATTCATGTCCTGGTGGAGCGGTGCAGCAGCCCGTCGGTCCCTGCGGAACGGGAAGATGCCGATTCTTCGTCGACGAGCTTGTGAGGCGTCCGTGTCGTCACTCACCGGCCGGCTGCAAGGGGCGCTGTAGCTGATCCCGACGCGGTGATGTGTTACCGAGCGCGGGCGAACCGGACCGGCACCGAATGGACCGGACGCGGGCCCGCCGTCGCCCCGAGTGCGGCGGGTCGCCGTCGTGGCTGTCAATGCCTCGGCATGTCCATCCTTCAGTGCTTGAAGACGTCCTTGCCCTTCTCAAATACCTGCTTCACCTTTCCCTTCGTCTTCTGGGCCCTTCCCTTTCCCTCCAGGCTTTCATTGCCCACGGCCTTCCCGACCGTTTCCTTGGTTTTCCCTTCTGTTATTTTTCCGATGTTCTTGGTCTTCTTTCCGATGCCCATGTCGTGCTCCCTGGGATCATTCGGGTGGTGGCAGTAGAGTTCCGAGCGGTCCGAGATCCAAATTGAGATCTTCCATGGAAAGGTCGTACCGGGCGCAGAGCTCAATCATACGACTGTGCAGAATCATCAGAGTGGCTCCCAGGCGCTCCTCCTGTTCCTCGCTGAGATCTCCTGCGTCGACCCGCTGAAGGGCTTGGCGTTCCATGAGCTGTCGCAGCAGCTCGACGATGGTGAGGACGAGCTTGATCAGGTCCCGTTCCACGGTGTCCGGGTCCGTGGTGACTCGGTGGGCCGGCCTTCGCGCCTCCGTCCCGCCCCGGGGCGGGACGTCCTGTGGCACCGCGGGCAGCATGCGGAAGGCACGGGCGGCGGCGTCGGCGACCTCGTCGAGGCGGTTGCCTGGTGGACGGTCCTCACCTGTCATGGTCGTCTCCGACGGGTGCTGAGACGGCATTCCACGGGGAGGGATTCTGCTCGCTGATGGAGACGATCAGCGCGCGCAACGATATGCGCACGAGGTCGATATCGGCTATGGAAAGCACGATGTCACCGGTGAGGACCACGCCTCCGCTGAGCAACCGGTCCAGCAGGTCGATCAGTGCGATCTGCCGGTCCGGCAGGGGCTCCTCCGGCGTGGCCGTCGCCGGCAGGCTGCCCGCCGCCCTCATGGCGCGGCCCTCTTCAGTGGTTCGGCCTCGGCGGGGGTGGCGAAGGAGTACGGGGCCCACGGCCCGGTGACTTCGACGCGTACCCCGGGAAGCCCTTCTGCGGCCCTCATCACGTCGGCGCGGAATCCTTCGGCATGGTGCAGCGGCACAAGGTAGGCGTCGTTGACGACGTTCTCTCCGGGCCTGCGGGCGAGTTCGCCTTGCTGCGGCCGGTGCTGGACGCGATCGACCGCAAGAGCGCGGGCGGCGGCCTCGACCCGCTCAGCTGCCCGTTCGGCGTTCCGGTAGGCGTCATCGCGGGCGTGTCGCTGTGCTCTGCGCCGACTGAGGTACGCCCGCCCCGGGCTCAGGCCCGTATCCGTGGGTCCGTCGGCCGGATTCTCGGTCGCCTCGGCCGCTTCGGCATAGATCTTGACGCCCCACTCCACCTGCGCTGCCAGGTCGGTCAGTCGGCGGTCGAACGCCTCGTGGCGGGCGCTGAGCATGAGCCGTACCCGCTCGTCGTCCAGGTATACCGTCGCCAGACGAAGCGGCAGGACGGTGGTGCGGGCGGCCAGCGCCTCAATCACACGGTGATGGGCGCGGGCCACCGACTCCAGCCAGTCCAAGTCCTCGAGATGGGCTCGCAGCGCGGCTTCCTGGAAGTCCCGCTCGGGTACCGGGCTCACGGCGATCACCACATCGTCGCCTTGTCCCGCACGCACCAGGTGCACCGGCGTATCCGCTACTCCAGGGAGTCCGGCGAGAGTTTCCTCCAGCGATCCGTCGGCGTCCCGTGCGACGGCGTACGCATAGATGATGGCCTCGGTCATGGCTTGTCCCGCTTCTCGCTGCGGGGGCCGGAACCTGCCCGTTCGGTGCGTGAGGTGCGGCGGCGAGCCGAAGGACGACTCTCCTCGTCCTCGGCCGCTGGCAGCTCACGGTCCTCGCGCAGCGCCGCGATCTCGGCTTGAAGCCGCTTGTTCTCCTCGGCGAGTGACCGGTAGCCGTCGTTGGCGCGGGAGGAAAGCGCGGGGTCGTGCTCCCACCAGTCGATGCCCATTTCCTTCGCCTTGTCCACCGAGGCGACCAGAAGGCGCAGCTTGATCGTGAGCAACTCGATGTCCAGGAGGTTGATCTGGATATCGCCTGCGATGACGATGCCTTTGTCCAGGACCCGCTCCAAGATGTCGGCGAGATTGGCCGAGGAGCCCTGGCCGTACGGAGCGGACCTGGACGGGAGGTCGCCCAGCCTCCTGGCGACGGGTTCGGTCACGACCGCTGCACCTCGATTCCCTGGTATCCCGGCTCTTCAACGGGAGCGCGTGGCAATGCTCCCGTTCCGAGGCTGCTGCGATCAGGCACCGGTGCCCTGGACATGAGCCCTGATCTCGTCCAGCCGGTCCAGCAGTGCGTCCTCGCGCCGGTCGAATGTTTCCTCGTCGATGTCTCCCGCAAGGAGTTGTCGTTCGAGTTCGGCGAGTTCCCGTTCGACGGGTGCTGGGTCGTAGTACTCGTTCTCCGCGGCCTCGACGACGCGCTCCATGACCCAGGCCACGCCGCGCACCGGCGCCAGCGGAAGGGTCGCGAGTTGAGTCAGCAGTCCCATGAGGGCTCCCTAGATGAAGCTGTAGGCGGGCAGCGGACCGAGCAGCCGCAGGTCGAAGTCCTCGCCCAGTTCCTTGGCGAGACCTTGCTCCTCGCTGAGGAAGCTCTTCTCGTTGTCCCGGTCCACAAGGAAGGACACATTCAGGAAGTCGTTCCCGGTCGCCTGCGACGAGCGTTCCTCTCGCGCGAATCCGCGCAGCGTATCGAGGACTCCGGCCGCGAGTTGATCCTGCCGCGCCTGCACTTCCTGCGCGACCAGTTCCCCGAGGGCGAGCGGCAGTTCCGGGTTGCTGTTGCCACTTCTGATCGCCTCGTTGAGCTCGCGGGCCTCGTCGGACTCCTGAAGGATCTGGCGCAGCAGCGCGTTCTCGTCCTGGGCGGCCTTCAGGTGGTATTCGACGCAGCCCTCCAACGCCCGCAACCGTTCGCCGAACTCATCCGCCCGGTCCTCCAGAACCGCTCGTACGGCATCGTCGTCCGTGGTGGTGAAGCCGAACTGCAGCGGCAGAACCGTGCCGTCGGCCATCAGCCGCTCCTGGACAGCCTGGTGTGCGCCGAGATCCCGACGTTTGGGCCGTAGCTCCTCGGGGGCGTCGCTGACGACCGCGGACAGCCTTCCGGTGTGCACCGTGCGGAGGGTCGTCGGCGGGTCTCCCACTCCGTCGAGGCCGTCCAGGCGCTGCGGATGGGTGGTCAGGACGATGGAGTAGACGTATACGGCCATGACTCACTCCTCGCGGCGCCGGGCGGCAGGCCGACGCCTCGGCCGCTCCCGCCTCTCCTCGGGCTCCTTGCGCCTCTTTCCGGACTGTTCGGTCTCCTCGTCGTCGCCTCCCTTGAGGGCATCGGTCAGCACTTCGGCGGCCCCGCTCAGGGCTCCCTTGGCCTTCCCATGCGCTCCGCCCTCGGTCACCTCGCCGACCAGGTCGGTCAACTGGGAAGGCGCCTTGCGGCCCTCCTCCAGGTCGAGGCGGTTACAGGCCTCCGCGAAGCGGAGATAGGTGTCCACGCTCGCCACGACGATGCGGGCATCGATCTTGAGAATTTCGATACCCACCAGCGATACACGCACAAAGACATCGATGACCAGACCGCGGTCCAGAATCAGTTCGAGGATGTCGTAAAGGTTCCCGGACCCTCCTCCACCGCCCCTGGAAATGGCTCCTCCGCCTTGCGGCACCACAGTCATGGTGCCTCCTTTCAGCGGCTCACACCCGGCTGCCCGCGCGGGCTTCTCGTTCGTCCGGCGAACGGTGCCGCGGGCGTGCGATGCCGGGCCTCAGCCCCGGTCGATCTGCCCTCGGGTATAGCGCCGGATGCGTTCGTACGCCACCAGTTCGCCCTCCTCGTCCAGCATCACCCGGTAGCTGGCCATCACGCTGGTCGTGCCGGGGACACGTTCCAGTTCCAGGACTTCTACGTCCGCCTGCCAGCCGTCTTCCGTCGGCTTCAGCGCCGAGACGGATTCCGGAGCTCGTCCGAGCAACTCCTGAAGCTGCTCTGCCGCGTAACGTATGGCCCGCGGAGCCGAAACCCGGCGGGACGTCTGTTTCTTTTCGCTTGTTGGGCTGCCGGCTCGTCCAGTGCTGGTTTTCCTGGCGGTCTCCTTGGCGGGCTTCTTGCTGGACGGATGCCGGACACGCTCTGTCTCGTCCTCTTCGCCTACGGCCATGTTCCCTCTCCGGAATTTCGGAGACGACATGCTGCCCGCGCCATATTCACAAGACGCCATTACATGATATACGGTCCGGGCCGGCCGCATCTCGGTCTGCCGAGCACGGCTCCGTCCAATGCTGGGTGCAGTCTTGCGATCACGTGACGAAGGTCCTGCCGGCTCATTGACGCCCACGGCCGCGCGAGAATCGCTGCGAGCCGGTGGGCGCGCTATACCCCGAGTAGGTATAACTGGCCATTTCCTGAACGGTTGCTCTCGCCGCGTGCAGGGATCACAGTGAAAAGGGAAGGCTTACGCGAGATCGGAGCACATCGTGATCATTCTCGGGATTATTTTGCTTGTCGTCGGGTTCGTGACCAGTATCTCCATACTGTGGACGATCGGGATCGTTCTGGTGGTGCTCGGGGCTGTCCTGTGGGTCTTGGGATCGCTGGGGCACGCAGTCGCTGGTCGAAGGCACTACTGGTAGAGCGGTAGGGCCATCCGTCCGTCAGCCTCCCATGCCTTCGGCGTCGCTCACCAGCGGGCTGGGCTCTATGGGGGAGGCGGCAGAGAAAGATGAATCCGGGGAAGACAGGTACGAACAGCTCTGCCCGTTCTTCGTTTTCAGCGATGCAAGCGAGGAGTTATGTCGACCGGAACCCTCATAGCGATCATCGTCGCCATTGTGATCGTGTTGTTGCTGTGCGCACTGGTGGCCTCGACGGTCGCACGCCGACGTCACCTCAAAGAGCGGTTCGGCCCGGAGTACGAGCGGGCCGTGGAGGACAAGGAGAGCCGCACGGCGGGCGAACGCGAGCTGCGTGAGCGCGAACAACGCCACGATGCACTGGAGATCAAGCCACTGTCGGCGATGGAGCGGGACAAGTACGCCGAGGGCTGGAGCCGAGCGCAGGGGCGGTTCGTCGACCAACCGGACGAGGCGGTCCACGAGGCCGACCGGCTGGTGACCGCGCTCATGAGCGAGCGCGGCTACCCGACCAAGGGATTCGAACAACAGGTAAGCGACCTGTCGGTTGAACACAGCCGCACCCTGGACCACTACCGCGCCGCCCACGACGTCAATGTCCGCAGCGGCGGTCATCAGGCCACCACGGAAGAACTACGGGGCGCGATGGTCCACTACCGCGCCTTGTTCGACGAGCTTCTGCACGATGGTCACCAGCGGTGAGTAGCGGGCGCGAGCGCGCGATGGCGCCTACAGGACGGACTCGGCGGGGCATGCGGCGGAAGACGAGGCGGCAGGTGATCGGCGTACACGCGGGCACGGGGCGGCCGTCCAGGTCGTCGGCGGCGAAATCCGTCCGGCGGAAGTCGATGCCGGGGTCGGCGTGGTTCTGTCGGGCGGCGGCCAAGGCTGTGGGGGAGCAGTCCCCTGAGCGACAGGGTGATCCTCTCACCGGGCAGGCTCATGAGCGTTCCGGGACGGGCGGCGTACTGGGGCGCGGTACGGAGCCACGGGGTTCCGCTGCGTACTGGGCGGCCTGTGTGGCGAACATGGCGGCGTAGCGGCCCTGGGCGGCCATGAGTTCGTCGTGGCTGCCGTGTTCGGTGAGGCGGCCCCGGTTGAGTACGTAGATGGTATCGGCGTGGCGGACGCCGGACATGCGGTGGGTGACCAGCACGACGGCCCGGTGGGGGCCGGCGAGTTGGCGGACGGCGTCGAAGGCGGCGATCTCGGCCTCGGGGTCGAGGGCCGAGGTGGGCTCGTCGACGATCAGCACGCTGTCCGCCGGAGCGGTTGCCGTGCGCCAATGGGCGCGGGCCAGGCCGATCTTCTGCCATTCGCCGCCGGAGAGTTCGCAGGCCCCGCGGAACACGCGGGCCAGCAGGCTGCGCAGGCCGTGGGGGAGTTTCGCGATGACCGGGGCTGCGCCGGCGTAGTCGACGGAGGGCTGGAGTTCCTCGTGCTCGGCGTGCCGGTCGGGGCGGCCGATGCGGATGTTCAGGGCGGCGGTCACCGGCCAGCGCTGGAAGTCCTGGGTGAGCAGCGCCACGCGGTCGAACACCTGTGAGCGGTCGAGGCCGGACAGCTCGTCGTCGCCCCAGTGCACCGTGCCGTCCTGTGGCAGCAGCAGCCCGGCGAGGACCTTCATCAGGGTGCTCTTGCCCGAGCCGTTCTCACCCACGACAGCGGTCACCGAACCCATGGGAAACGCTATCGAGACTCCGTCCAGCGCGGGAGCGTCACGGTCCGGATAGGAGTAGGTGACCTTGTCGAGGACGACTTCGCCCACCCGCTCCGGCAGGTGCTGCCCGCCGTCGGGGATGCGTCGTCGCGCGGCCTCCGCCAAGAACCGGTCGTGGTCCTGCACGTAGAGGCTCTCCTCGTGCAGCTGGTTGACGTTCATGACCAGCGCACCCAGACTCGCCGAGCCCGACCGCACCGCGATCACCGCGGTACCGGCCACGGCCAGGCTCATGTGACCGGCCATGATCAGCCAGAGCATCACCCCGTACGTGCCGGCCATCGCCAGACCGGACAGCGCGGCTGCCACCAGCTCGGTCAGCGCCTTGCCGTTCGCGAGCCGCTTCTGCTCGGCCTCGGCGCTCTCGGCCATGCCGCGGTACTTCTCCAACAGGAACGCACCGACCGCGTGGATCCGCACCTCCTGGGCCGCACTGCGCTCGGTCAGCAGGTTTCCGATCAGACGGCTGGCGCGTACGTGCTCGACCCACGTCATCACCGACACGTACCGTTCCTGCGCCACCCGCATCGCTCCCCAGCCACGAGGAGCCGCGATCAACAGCAACATCGGCAGCAGCACCGGGTCCAGGACGGTCAGGATGCCCGCCGTGGCGATCAGGGAGATCGTTCCGTTGAGTGCGGACACGCACGCACTGATCATGCGCCGGGCGGAGGCGGCCCCGAACTGGGCCACATCGATCAGGCGGCGGAACTCCGGATCCTCGATCGCCTCCAACTCGACCACCGTGGCCGCAGCCAGGTACTCCGTCGTCGCGATCCGCTCCACCAGCGGCTCCAGACGGCCTGCCCGCGACGTGGACAGACCGGCGAGGCCGGCATTCACCACCGCGACCACCGCGCCGATCACCAGCGCGGGCAGAGCAGTACGCAACCGGTCGACGGCATCCCCGCCCCCGAGCAGCGCGTGCATCACGGAGTTGACCGCCAGCAGACCCACGGCCGCCGCGATGCCCTGCCCGACCTCGCTCACACCGACGACCAGCAGCGCCGGCCGGTCCGCCGTCCATGCCCGGCGCAGCGTACTGCCGACCAGCCGGGGCATGGCGCGGATCGCCGAGAGCATGGTCAGATCCAGTCGGGCATGCTCGTGCTGGGCAAAACCCAAGTCGTAGCGCAACGGCCCGCCGAACAGCTCCTGTTCGGCTGCGGAGACCACCGGCTCGACCATCCGGACACGGTGTAAGAACTTCCTCACGTACTGCCTCCTCGAGTGGGGTCCGTCCAGTTCAGTGCCATGTACGAAGGGCCTTCGACGAGCATGCGGAAGATGGCCACGGTGTACGGGTGAGAGTCCCTCGGGGGCTGTTCCGTCGGTACCCGGAAGAGACCGTCGTGTTTGTCAGGCTCCGCGTGGTACGGCTTTCCCGTCCAGACGGGCCACTGCGCTCGAAGTCGATCAGCGACAATCGCTGCCCGTCCCACAGAGGATTGTGCTCCCAGAAATCTCCATGACGCAGCCCCATCTGGAGTCCATCGGTCATGTCCGGCAGCCTCGACGTGAACCGCCGCAGCAGCAGAGCCTCGTCGGCCGTGACGCAGGCGCCTGCCCGGTGCAGATTCTTCTCCACGCCGACAGCCACATCGGTGCCCACCGCGTGCGCCTGTGCGCGGGACTCGGCGGTCATCGTCATCGCTTCGTGGAAGCGGCGCAGCAGCGCTCCTGCCTGGCGGTGTGCCTCGCGTTGCACGCGGGGCGACAAATCCTGCCCTTCGAGGGGCGTTCCCCTGGTGGCGGTCAGGATCACGGCGAGAAGATGAGGCGAACTGTCCACGAGCGCCGCTGCCTTGCCTGCCCCGAGCGCCGGCACCACGTGCCGGTAGGCGAAGGTCTCCCTGGTGCAGAACTCCGGCCCGGGTGCGACCTTCACGAAGTACCGGACCCCGTTGCGCACGCGGACCTTTGCGGACCCGGGAGTTCACTCGCTCGTGCGAGGCGTCCCGCACTTCGGAGATCGGGCCTACCGCCTTCGTGGCCCAGCGCGCGATGTCAGCGGGCATCGCTGTGGCCGCACTCATGCCGGGTACCTCGGATCCCGGCGTGATGAGACCCCGGCCACCGAGCGGCGTCCGCCAACGTTACGCACTCCTGGCGCGGGTGCCGGAAGATCGGTTTCGAACACGGGATGAAGGACGGTGAAGAAGAGCGAGTGATGCACGACGACTCCCGCGATGCGATGAGGCGGACAGGTGCTCGGACAACGTGGGGTTCGTCGTCCCCGTCACGGGTGTGAGCGGGCGAAATCTAGAACGTGATTTCGCATCGCCCGTGTGATCCCGGCGGAATGCCCCTCGCGCGATGTGATGGTGCGTTCGAATCACTCCTGTGGGTGTGGGTACTCCTATCGGGGGATTACGTGGATGGCTGGAGGCGTGGTCACGGTCGCACTCCCGCGCACGACGGCTGAGCCTGGAGACGACGTGTGTGGGGATGGCGGGACCGAGGGGCGCGGCGTCATCGACGACGCTGCGAAGGTCCTGCCGGGAGAGGCGCGCTCGACTACGTCTGAATGGACGCCTGCGACCGGAGCGAGGGGGAACGGGCGTGGGGTGGAGAACACCCAAGGCTGCTTCACCACCCCACGCTCCGTGGCGAGTTGGAGATCAGTCCAGCATGTCCTCGATCAGGTCGGCAGCCCGCGGGGTGCCGCCCTCGGCTCGTGCTTCGGCCTGCAGCAGCGCCGAGCGCCGGGTGGTCTCCGCATCGGTGACCAGCTCGGCAAGCGCTGCCCGCAGGTTCGCCGCGGTGGCGTCCGGGGTGTCGATGCGGCGGGCCACCCCCAGTTCGACGAGCCTGTCGGCGTTGATGAACTGGTCGGCGGCCTGCGGGACGGCGATCATGGGAACACCGGTGAACAGTCCTTCACTGCTGCCGCCCATGCCTGCATGGGTGACGAACGCGTCGGACTGCTCCAGAACCGCCAACTGAGGCAACCACGAGTGCACTTCGACGTTGGCAGGGATGGTGCCCAGTTCACCGGGGTCGGTGTACTTCCCGATCTGGAGCACGACATGCCAGCCGGGCAGGTTCCCATAGGCCGCCAGGCACTGGCGGTAGAACTCCGGCCGGCGTGTGAACGCCGAGCCCAACGAGATCAGCAGCACGTTCTCGGCATCGGCCGGACGCGTCCAGCCGCCATCGGCCGCCCGTGTGCCGAAACAGGGACCGACGAACGTCACCGTGTCGTTGTCGACCTGATCCGCGTACGGCTGCATCGCTCGCGGGATCAGGGCCAGGGCGCGCGCGGGACGGCCCGAGAAGGCGTCCACATCGGTGGTGGACGCCCCGCAATCGGTGAGCCACTGTGCGAACTTCGCCCGGTACGCGTCGGCGCCCGGCAACTCCCACACGTGCGCCGTGACGTCCTGGTCGTAGCCCGTCCAGGCGACGAACGTCGGTGACAACTGCATGACGGGACGGTCCTGTGCCTCGGCCAGGGCGCGCGCGGCGTACGCACCGATGTCGTACAGATAGAGGTCCGCGCTGTCGTGGTCGTACGCGGCGCGCAGCTGAGGGAGAGCTTGAACGGCGTCGTCGAGGAAGAGGTCCATCGCGGCGATGGGGTCGTCCGGCCAGTTGTTGTCGGCGAACGGCAGGACGGAGTCGTACGGGACGAATTCCGCGCCGGTGGCGGTGATCAGGTCGGCCACTGCCGGGTCATTGGCGTACGTCACCCGGTGATCCCGGGCTACCAGTTCGCGGATGATCTCAAGGCTCGGAAGGACGTGGCTCACGACGGGGATACCGACCATCGCGATGTGGGCACGGCGACGGGACATGGAAGATCACTCATTTCAGGTCTGCGGCGAAACGGACACGGCTAGCCGGTGCGCCACCGAACCGGAAGGAAGCCCTGGTGTCGGGACGCACGGGTATGCGGGGCAGGAACGGGGTCCTGCCCGTCCGCGTCAGCCGTAGAACTGAAGGAAGTGCATGTCCGGGACTCTAAACCGCTTCCGGGCTCTCGGCACGGCATTTTTGCGAGTACTGCGGGCCGGGCAGTTCCGTCAGCACCGAGGACATCGGCGAGGCGGTCGGCGTTTCGGACCCAGCATCTAGCGGCATTTCCCCAGCAGGACCGATCTGTTGGTGTCCGCGGTGGTCCGTGGCGGTGAGCGGCGCCGGCTCCATCGTGGGCCAACTCCTTCTCGCGTCGTACGAGGCCTTGGGCACCGCCCCCGGCAGCGTCGGCGACGCGGGGCGCCCGGCGGTCGCAGTCCCGCGGCAACGCCGAGGCGGCTTCCGGGACGCGTTCAGTGTGCGCACGCCATGGCCCGGCGGCACTCCTGGCAGGACCGAATGGGCGAGTGCGTCCAAGGGCGGGAAGGTCCGATCGGCGCGGGATGCAACAGCCGTCCGTACTCCCTATGCTGGGGTGAGGGATCGGTAGACCGTGCTTCACTCCCATCGGCTGGGTAACGCCGATCCGTGCGGCTGGCGCGGCGAGCACCGATACGCACAGCCGGCCCTGCCACTCGGTGTCACGCCGGGCCACGTGCTCGGTGACGCACTTCCGCTGATGCCCATGACGCGTGGAGCCATTCATGACCACACCGAGAGACCTCCTGATCGCCGCCATGGACATGTCGAACAGTCGTCCGGTGGGGCGGGGCGTTCTGTCGCTGGTGCTGGCGGGCGGTGAACTGATCGACCTCCTGGGCGCGGAAGCCATCAGGCTGGACGGCGATCAGATCGTGCCGGGCCACCCGCCTGCCATGACGGATCGCCTTCTGGACGAGGCCGTGTCGTCGCTCGTGCGGGAAGAGCCGTACGAGTCGCTCGACGACTGGCTGTGGCGCAGGGGGCGCGGTCTGGCCACGGCCTACCTGGATGCCCTGGAGGCGGAAGGGCAACTCGCTCGGCAACGGCACACGCGCTGGACGCCTTCCCGCTCCAGCCGGACGGTGTTGGTCGACACACCCGCTCGCCGCGAGGCGGCCGACCGATGGACGTCCGATGAACCCGTTCTCGCCGCCCTTGCCGCCGCCGTCGGAATCCGCGACAAGCCGACCGGTGACTCCCCGGCCGTGGCCGACGACGCGGTGGCGACGGTGCTCGCCGCCGTCGATGACGCGTTGAGGGACCTGGAGTTCCAACGGCAGCGGCGAGCCATCGACGACGCGGCCTTCGACAACATCTGGCGCGGCGGCTGACCGCGACGAGAGGGGTGTGGGGAGCGGGGCGGACACCGCTGGTACGGTGCCGAAGCCCGCAGGACCCCGGCCGGCACCGTCAGCGCGGCGGTCCGCCGCTCTCCGCTCCGGTCACGACGGGCAGCTCCGAGGGCAGCCCCCATTCGCTCCAGGACCCGTCGTACACGGCCAGTTCGCGGTACCCCGCCAGCTCGGCCCCCAGCGTCAGAACGCAGGCGGTGACGCCCGATCCGCAGCTGAAGAACAGCCGCTCCCGTTCCCCCGCGAGCGCGCCGAACGCGGCGCGCAACTCGTCCGCCGGGAGCATCCGGCCGTCGCGCTGGAGCTCCCCGAAGGGCAGATTGACCGCCCCCGGCATATGGCCGGCGCGCAGCCCCGGACGCGGCTCGGCGACAGCGCCGGCGAACCGCTCCGCGGAGCGGGCGTCGACGACGGCCGCCGCGGGGTCGGCCAGAGCCGCGACCACCTCGTCGCTGCCGACGACCAGCCCCGGGCGCGGCCGAGCGATGAAGTCGCCAGGTGCCACGGCGGTCGCGGACACGTTGTCCTCCAGCGGCTGCCCGGCCTCGGTCCAGGCGGGCAGGCCACCGTCGAGCACCGCTGCCCGGTCGAAGCCCATCGCGCGCAGCATCCACCAGGCACGCGCGCTGGAGTAGATGCCCACGCGGTCGTAGACGACGACGGTGTCGGAGTCGTGGACGCCGAGGGCGCGCAGCTCGTCGGTGAACAGGTCGGCGTCCGGCATCGTGTGGGGCAGCGGCCCCGTGTGGTCGGAGAGCGCCCCGTCGATGTCGAAGGGCCGCGCTCCCGGAATCCGCTGCCCGGAGCCGCGGTGTGTGCCCACGGAGCCATCGAGGACCACCAGCCCCGGCGCGCCGAGCCGCGCCGCCAGCCAGCCGACCCCGACCAAAGGGCCCGGGAGCGTTACGGGAAGGTCTTCCCGGGTTGCGTACGCCGGCACGTCGTCGCTCACGTCTGCTCCAGGTCCAGGTCAAGGTCCGGAAATGAGGGCCACCCGACTCGAACCGTGTGGCGATCACAAGATCGCAGCGGCCCTCGGCCGGTGTCAACAGCGGTTCGCCGCCTCCGGGACGTCCGGCCCGACCGCGCCTGGCAGACGGTGTTCACCGACAGGTGCGACATCCATGGCGTCAGTGTGGTGCGGACGCGTACACCTCTCTCGCGTTGTCCGTGGGTTTCGGCTTGCTCCGGCCGCACGGTCCCGCCGCGAACGCGTGGAGCAGATTCTCCGTGGAACGGGTGACGAAGGCCCCCGTACGGGCGTCCATGCCGTGGTTGCGTCCGTTCTCGCGGGTGCCGGCCATCAGGGCCTCGACCCACCGCATCGTCCCGGAGGCGAAGACGCCCGCCCCGCTGGGCACGGTGTAGTAGGCGGAGTCGGCATGACTGGGTCTGCCCGCGCAGACGAGAGGGGAGTGGGCGATGATTTCGAGCGGCGCCGGGGTGGGCATGCCCGGAGTGAGCCGGTCGTACTCCACTCCGACCAGGTGGTCGAAGGAGTCGCCTCGCTTCACGCCCGTCCCCTCGAAGAGCCAGTGGTCGCTCCGGTCGACGACATACGGGGCGTCCACGGGATAGCCCTCGTAGAGGACCCCGGTCAGAGAGGATTCGGGGGAGGCGCCGGGCGGTTGGCGGAAGTCGTTGGTCGGCATGTCCGGGTGTTCGGCGAGGTAGGGGTCCTTCCGGTAATCCGTCTTGTAACAGACGACGGTGCGGTCGGCGCCGGTGGCGTCCGGTTCCAGCCTGATCCTGCGGTAGCAGGCGTTGGCGCCGAGGAAGGCCACGTTGGTGCCCGCGTCGCGCGCCCGGGTGACGTAGGCCCGTTGCCGCGGTGTCCAGTACTCGTCGTGTCCCAGGGAGAGAGCTCCGGCGGCGTTGTGGAGAATGCCGGGGTCCCGATGGATGTCCATGCCCGTGGTGTAGGCGAGCGGGATGCCCAGCCGCTCCGCCAGGACCACCGCCGCCCGTTCGTAGACCATGAACTTCTCGGCGCCGTCGTGGTCATAAGGGCGGTCGAAGCTGACGGCGAGCGACCGCGTGCTGTACGCGCCGTTCTCGCCCTGGTAAAGGCTGTACCCGCCCCATGCGTTGTACGCCTGCCACGTCGCTACGGCGTGCATCAGCACGATCCTGCCCGCCGCGCTCGCCGAGCGGACGATCAGTGGAACGTAGCGCTGGTGGCCGTTCTCCGCGTCCAGCCGCAGCAGATACGCCCCCTCCGGCCACCCGCCGGTGCGGACGTGGAGTGTGCGTCGCCAGTCCGCCCGTACGGTACGGGTGACCTGGATCAGCCGGGGACGGGCCTGAACCGACCCGGCGACACGGTCCGAACGCCAGACCCGTCGCGCCTGCGCCCCGTCGTACCAGCCGACGCGGTAGGCCGAGACCCGGAATGCCGGGGCGGTGGTGGAGACGTACAGGCCGAACTCCTCACCCGGCAACACGCTCACCTTGTCGGTGTAGCCCTCGATGGCGTCGGGCGGTCCCACCGAACGGATTCGCCAATCGGCGTCTCCCGGCCGGGCGCTCTCCCCCTGGCCGGTGGGACGGCCGGTGCCGGGCGGGGCGGACCCGGTCGCGGAGGAGCGGCAGCCGGTCACCGCCGCGCCGCCGGACAGCGCCCCGCCCGCTGCCGCGGCGAGGAAGAGCCTGCGGTCCAGCCGGCCGGGACTCCCGGAGTCCTGCCCCTCACCATGCTTCATGTCGCCCGCCGTACCCGTCCCTCGGTCCTGTCACCGGCCATCGTCACCCGCTGCCCGCTCGGGGACTACCCGGGACGAGCCGAACCGGGGACGGGCCGTGTCGTGCGCGGCCGTCCCGATGGCTGTCGCGCACGTGTGGGGGATTGACCGCGGATTCAGCTCCCCGTTAGCGTCCACTGCAAGCGCTTTCCAGGCCGGGCGTGCTGCGGCGAAATCGGGAGGTGTCATGCGGAGACCGCAGCGGACCGGTGCGGATCTTCTCGCTTCGGCACTGGTCCTCACCAGCTGTACATCCGGGCCTGCGGGAGCGGACGCCGACCACAAGGAGCGATGCCCCATGCCCCCGAGCCCCGAAACCCCCGCGGCGCCCCCGTCCGTCCCCGCCACGACCACACCTCCCACGGTGGCCCCGGACACGACCTGGTTCACCACCGACCGGTTCGGCATGTTCATCCACTGGGGCCTGTACTCCCTCGCCGCACGGCACGAGTGGGTCAAGAACCGCGAGAAACTGACCGACGAGCAATACCAGGTCTACTTCGACCACTTTGCCCCCGACCGCTACGACCCGGCCCAATGGGCACGAGCGGCCAGAGCGGCGGGCATGCGGTACGTCGTTCTCACCGCCAAGCACCACGACGGCTTCTGCCTGTGGGACAGTGCCCTCACCGAGTACAAGGTCACCAACACCCCGCACGGCCGCGACCTCGTCGGCCCGTTCGTCGAGGCGTGCCGAGCCGAAGGTCTCAAGGTCGGCCTCTACTACTCCCTCATCGACTGGCACCACCCGTCCTTTCCCGTGGACGGCACCCATCCGCAGCGCGACGACGAGGAGTTCAAGGCCGCGACCGCCGACCGTGACATCCGCGACTACCAGCGCTATCTGCACGGCCAGGTCCGTGAACTGCTGACGTCCTTCGGACGCGTCGACTACCTGTTCTTCGACTTCTCCTACGCGGACGGCAGCTGGTGGGGCGGCAAGGGCCCGGACGACTGGGACTCACAGAAACTCCTGGAGACGATCCGCGAACTCCAGCCGCACGTCCTCGTCAACGACCGCACCGGTCTCCCCGGCGACTTCGTCACCCCCGAGCAGTACCAGCCCTCCGGCCCCATGGCCGAGAACGGGCGGCCCGTGCTGTGGGAGGCGTGCCAGACGCTCAACGGAAGCTGGGGCTACGACCGCGACAACCTCGACCACAAGAGCGCCGACCTGCTGATCCGCATGCTCGTCGACGGGGTGTCCAAGGGCGGCAACCTCCTCCTCAACGTCGGCCCCACCGGCCGCGGTGACCTCGACCCGCGCGCCGTCGCCGTCCTCGGGGAAATCGGCCGGTGGATGGACCTGCACGAGCGGTCGGTCCGGGGTTGCGGCCCGTCCCCGTACACCGCCCCGGCCGAGTGCCGGTACACCCGGCGCGGCGACCGCCTCTACGTCCACCTGTTCGCCTGGCCATTGCGCCATCTGCACCTGCCGGGACTCGCGGGCCGGGTGCGTTACGCGCAGCTGCTCAACGACGCGTCCGAGATCACCCAGGTCCACATCGCCCCGGACCGGCCCGCGCTCAACACCGAGATGGGCGGGCAGCCCGCCGGAACGCTCACGCTCCAGATCCCCGTACAGCGCCCCGACACCCCCGTACCCGTCATCGAGCTGTACCTGGACACACCGGACGTCCGGGCCGAGGACTGAGAACAGGTCCTGGCTCCGGTCCACCACCCCATTCGCACAGCCGGCGTGCAACGCCGCACGGAAGAGCCCGCGATGGTCACCCACCGACCCGACCGCAGAGCGGCAGACATGCACCTCAAGGAAACAGACGCGCTCCTGTTCATCGGCGACTCCATCACCGACGCCGGTCGCGACCGCACGGACTCCGCGTCGCTCGGCAGCGGTTACGTCCGCGAGATCGCACGGACCCTGCGCGCCCGGACGAGCACCGGATCCGGCCCCGCGGTCGTCAACAAGGGCCTCGCCGGCAATCGTGTGTACGACCTCGAATCCCGCTGGATGAGCGACGTCATCGACCAGCGGCCCACCGTGGTCACGGTCCTGATCGGCATCAACGACACCTGGCGGCGCTACGACGGGGGACTCATCAGCCCGGTGGACGAGTTCGAGGCATGCCTGGACCGCCTTCTCGCGCAAACCGCACGGACCCTCTCCGCCCGACTGTTCGTCATCACGCCCTTTCTGCTCCCGGTCACCCCGGACCAGGGAGGCTGGTACGAGGACCTGTCGCCCCGTACCGACGCCGTCCTGCGCGCCGCACAGGGCAACGGAGCCCACGTGGTACGTGCGGACCTCGCCCTGCGCCGTGCCGCCGAGGAGCGGGAGGCAGCCGAACTGGCCCCGGACGGGGTCCATCCGAGCCCCCTCGGCCACCGGCTGATCGCCGATGCCTGGCTTGCCGCGGTCGACGCCGTCACCCCGAACCCGCCCAGGTGATCGCGACGCCGGCCCGACCGGCGGCCAGGACCGTTTACGGCAGCGGCAACCCCGCGTAGTTCATGGCGAGTTCCGCCGCCGCGTGCGGTGACGCCGAGATGCGGTCCAGCTGGGAGATCTGCAGCCGGGTGTCGAACGCGCTCTGGTCCGGATCGGTGTGCAGCGTCGTCGTCATGAAGTACGAGAAGTGCTCGGCACGCCACACCCGGCGCAGGCACGTGTCGGAGTAGGCGTCCAGCAGGTCCGTCGAGCCCGTCGTGTGACGCCGGATCAGCGCCCGGGCCAGGACGATGACGTCGGCGGCGGCCAGATTCAGCCCCTTGGCCCCGGTGGGAGGCACGATGTGCGCGGCGTCCCCGGCGAGGAACACCCGGCCGTACCGCATCGGCTCGGTGACCGAACTCCGCATCGGCAGAACGCTCTTGGAGGTGATCGGGCCCCGCTCCAGCTTCCAGCCGTCCAGGGCGAACCGGGCGTCCAGCTCGTCCCAGATCCGCTCGTCGGACCAGTCGGCCGGGTCCGTGCCGTTGGGGACCTGGAGGTACAGCCGGCTCACCTCGGGCGAGCGCATGCTGTGCAGGGCGAAGCCGCGCGGCGAGTGCGCGTAGATCAACTCGTCGCAGGACGGGGCGACATCGGCCAGGATGCCGAACCAGGAGTAGGGATAGACCCGTTCGTACGTGCGCCGCACGCCCTCGGGGACCGCGGTCCGGGTCACCCCGTGGAAGCCGTCGCAGCCGACGACGTAGTCGCACGTCAGCGTCTTCTCCTGGCCCTCGTGGGTGTAGCGGATTGTCGGGCGGTCGGTGTCGGCGCCCTCGACGAGCCGGACCTGCGCACCGAAGTGCAGTGCGGCACCGGCGGCCGTCTGCAGGGCGATGAGGTCCTTGACGACCTCGGTCTGCGCGTACACCCACACGCGGCGGCCACCGGTGAGCGACGGGAAGTCGATGCGGTGTGCCCGGCCCTCCCAGCGCAGCTCCACGCCGTCGTGGACCAGCCCCTCGGCGTCCAGCCGTTCGGCGGCATCCGCCTCGCGCAGCGCGTCGACGGTCGACTGCTCCAGGATGCCGGCGCGCTGGCGCTGTTCGACGTACGCGCGGTCACGGCTCTCCAGGACGACGCAGTCGACGCCCGCCCGGTGCAGGAGCCGGGACAGCAGCAGCCCGGCCGGGCCGCCCCCGATGATTCCGACAGTGGTGTGCATGGTTACTTCTCCTTCGGGGCGGCGCTCTCGGCGATGATCCGGTCCGCGAGCGCGAAAGCGGAGTTGGCGGCCGGCACCCCGCAGTACACGGCGGACTGCAGCAGCACCTCCTGGACCTCTTCGGGCGTCAGGTCGCCGCTGCCGAGCGCGGCGCGCAGATGCATTTCCAGTTCGCCCTCATGCCCCAGCGCGATCAGTGCGGTGAGAGTGAGACAGCGACGGGTCCGGTGGTCGAGACCGGGCCGGGTCCAGACCTCGCCCCACGCGTAGCGGGTGATGAAGTCCTGGAACACGGCGGTGAACGGGGTGGTACGGGCGATCGCGCGGTCCACATGGGCGTCGCCGAGCACGGTACGGCGCACGGAGAGTCCGGCGGCGTGGCGGGTGCCGTCGTCCGACCCGGCCTCGGCCGCCGTGCCGAAGTGCCCGAGCAGTGCGGACAGTACGGCGTCGGGCCGCTCGACGTTGGCCAGGTGGGCGGCGCCGGGGATCTCGACCAGACCGGCGCCGGCAATGCCGTCCGCGAGTTCGCGGGCGTGCGCGACCGGGGTCGCCGGATCGTCGCGCCCGGCGACCACCATGGTGGGCGCCGTGATCCGGCCCAGGTCGGCCCGGAGGTCGTACGCGGCGAGCGCTTCGCACAGCGCGGCGTACGCCTCGGGGTCGGTCGTGCGCATGGTGTCGACGAGGGTCCGGGCGGCCGGCTCACCGGCGAACGCGGGGGTGAACCAGCGGCCCGCCGAGCCGTCGGCGACCTGTCCGATGCCGGACGTCCGGACGGTGCGGGCCCGGTCCCGCCAGCCCTGCGGCTCGCCGAAGCGCGCCGAGGAACAGAGGATCGCCAGCGAGGAAACGCGTTCCGGGTGGTGGACGGCGAGCCAGGTCCCGACGGCGCCGCCGAGCGAGATGCCCGCGTACGCGAACCGGTCGATCCCGAGCGCGTCGGCGACCTTGAGGACCTCGCGCCCCAGCTCGGGGACGCCGCCGCCCGGAGGCAGCAGATCCGCCGCGGTGCCGCCGTGGCCGGGCAGGTCCCAGCGGACCACCCGGTGGCCGCGGGTCAGCCCGGCGACCTGCGGGTCCCATACGGAGAGCGAGGTACCGAGCGAGGGCCCGAGGACGAGGGGCGGTGCTGAGGGCGGGCCGTCCACCTGGTGGTGCAGGCCCGCGGTGGTGCGGGATGTCATGAGGCTCCTTGTACGGGCTGGTGCTGGTCGGAGGTGCGGGAGGGCGTGTCCGGTCTCACGGCACGGGCCGCCCGCGGCCGCCGTGGCTCAGCGCGCGGTCGACGAGCGCGCCGGCCGAACCCGGGTAGGCGGTGGGATCGGTGAGGGCGCGCAGCCGTTCCTCGGGGACCAGCCCCACGAGGTCCGGCTCGCCGCGCAGCGCTTCGAGCAGCCCGGTCCGTTCGAGGACGGCCCGCTCGCCCGCGCGGGTCACCGCCGCACGGGCCTCGGCCCGTCCGGCCAGCGGCGCGAGGACGGCAACCAGACGTTCGGTGACGATCAGTCCGTGGGTGGCGTCGAGGTTGCCGCGCATACGGTCCGGATGGACCCGGAGCCCCTCCGCGAGCGATACCGCGGTCTCCGCCATTCCGCCGACCGTGCGCAGCGCGTCGCGCAGCGTCTGCCACTCGGCGTGCCAGGCGCCGGGCGGGCGTTCGTCCTCGGCGACGAGCGAGCCGTACAGCACGCCGGCCAGCGCCGGCACCCGGCGCGCCGCGCCCGCGATCAGCGTCGCACGGGCCGGGTTGGCCTTGTGCGGCATGGCGGAGGAGCCGCCGCCGGTGCCCTCGGACAACTCGCCGATCTCGGTCCGCGACAACACCAGTACATCGGCGGCGAGCTTGCCGAGGGCGCCGGCCGTGAGGGCCAGGGCCCCGCCGAGTTCGGCGACCGGCGTGCGCAGCACGTGCCATGGCAGTACGGGCTCCACCAGCCCGGTCTCGGCGGTGTAGGCCGCGAGCAGCCGCACCCCGATGTCCCGTGTGCCGTCGCTCCGGGACCGCTCCGCCGGGACGGCACCGTCCGGAACCTCGGCGAACGCCGAGAAAGCGGCCAAGGTACCTGCGGCGCCGCCCAGTTGGGACGGGAGCGCGGACCGGACGGCGGTGAGCCGGTCGTGGGCGTCCAGGACCAGCGCGCGCCAGCCCGCCGCCTTGAGGCCGAAGGTCGTCGGAACCGCGTGCTGGGTCAGCGTCCGGCCCGCCATCGGGGTGTCCCGGTGCGTGGTGGCCAGCCGGCCGAGGGCCGCGGCGACCCGGGCGAGATCCGCGAGCACGGCCTCCAGTGCCCTCGACGCCACCAGCATCGTGGCCGTGTCGAGGATGTCCTGACTGGTCGCGCCCCGGTGCACATGGGACGCGGCCGCCGGGTCCATCTCGCCTACAGCCGCAGTGAGTTCGGCGACCAACGGAATGACCGGGTTGCCGCACGAGCGGGCCCGCAGCGCCAGGTCGCGGGGGTCGAACCGGCCGGGCGCCGCGGCCGCCGCCGCGACGGCCCGTGCGGCTGGTTCCGGGGCGAGGCCGATCGACACCTGGGCGCGGATGAGGGCCACCTCGGCGTCCAGCATGGCCCGGACGTAGGCCCTGTCGCCCGTCAGCGCCGCCACGGCGCAACCCGCCCCGACCGGGGTGAGCAGACCGACGTCCGCGGCGCAATCAGCCGAGGTGGCGGGACCGGCCGAGGTGGCGGGACCGGCCGAGGTGGCGGAACCGGCCGTGCCGGCGGGGCCGGTCGTGTTGGCGGAATCAGCCGAGGTGGCGGGACCGGCCGCAGCAGCGGAATCAGCCGAAGTCAAGGAAGACCGTCTCCTCGTGCTGCCCGTCGCCCTGGAGACGGATGTCGAAGCGGTGCACGCCCGCCCCGTCCGGCGTGGTGACCAGCGTGGCCCGGCGCTCGGGCGGCAACTGTGCGAGCAGGGCGTCGGCCGTGCGGCCGTCCGCGTCGTGCAGATAGGCCCGGGTGTACAGATGGTGCAGCAGACCGCGGGCGAAGACGGCCAGAGACAGGTACGGCACCCCTCCCGGCGGCAGGGTCCGCACGGTGAAGTGGCCGTCGGCGTCCGTGCTCACCCGGCCGAAGCCGGTGAACACCAGTCCGTCGCGGCCGATGACCGCACCGGTCACCGGGTCGCGGCGCAGCGATCCGGGCGCCCCGGTGCGCGAGCCGTCCGGGGCGGGCTGCCACACCTCGACGATCGCGTCGGGCACCGGCTGCCCGGCCCCGTCGAGGACGTGACCGTGCAGGGTGATCGTGTCCGGGTGGCCGGTCGGCGCGATGTCGCCGCCCTTCACGAACGGCAGCGCGTAGCCGTAGAAGGGGCCCACCGTCTGGGACGGGGTGGGGGCCGGATCGGCGTGGGGTGCGGGAAGCGTCGGACGGGACATCAGCGGCCCTCCTCGATCCAGGTGGCGGACGGTCCGTCGAGGACGATGTCCCAGCGGTAGCCGAGCGACCACTCGGGGACGGACAGATCGTGGTCGTACGTGGCGACCAGACGGTTGCGGGCGCTGTCGTCGGTGACCGACTGGAGGATCGGGTCGTAGGGGAACAGCGGATCGCCGGGGAAGTACATCTGCGTGATCAGGCGTTGCGCGAACGCGGAGCCGAAGAGCGAGAAGTGGATGTGCGCGGGACGCCAGGCGTTGGTGTGGTTGCGCCAGGGGTAGGCGCCCGGCCTGACGGTGACGAAGGAGTACTCTCCCTGATCATCCGTCAGGCACCGCCCCACACCGGTGAAGTTGGGATCGAGGGGCGCGGGGTGCTGGTCGCGCTGATGGGCGTACCGGCCCGACGCGTTGGCCTGCCAGATCTCGACCAGCTGGCCGCGCACCGGCCGCCCGGAGCGGTCCAGGACCCGGCCGGTGACGGTGATCCGCTCGCCGAGCGGCTCGCCCGGGTGCTGACGCGTCAGGTCGTGGTCCAGATCGGTGATGTCGGTGACACCGAAGGCCGGACCGGTGAGTTCGACGGCCTCCGGGTCGCCGGCGGGCAGCAGCGGCCGCTTCGGGTGGCGCAGCACACTGCTGCGGTACGGGGTGTAGGCCCGGTCCGGGTGCGGGCGGACGGGACCGCCCGTGGCGAGGTGCCCGGCGTACTGCTCGCGCGCTTCGCGGATCTCGGCGCTGATGTCGCCCTGGGTGAGCGGGGTGGTCATGCGGGTTCTACCTTTCCAGTACGAGGGCTGAGCCCTGGCCCACGCCGATGCACAGCGTGGCCACGCCGACGCCGGAACCGGCTGCCTTGAGCTGATGGGCGACCGCACCCGCCAGCCGGGCGCCCGAGGCGCCGAGCGGGTGGCCGATCGCGATCGCGCCGCCGCGCGGGTTGAGGATCGCGGGGTCGAGGTCGGGCCACTCGGCGACGCAGCCCAGCACCTGGGCGGCGAACGCCTCGTTGAGTTCGAGCGTCGTGAGGTCGGCGAAGGTCCTGCCCGCCCGGTCCAGCGCCCGGTTCACGGCCTCGACGGGCGCGAGACCGAAGTACTGCGGCTCGTTGGCGGACACCGCCGTGGCCGAGATCCGGGCCAGCGGCTCGCGGCCGGTGGCCCGCAGCCCCTCCTCGTCGGCGAGCAGAAGCGCGGCTGCCCCGTCGTTGAGCGGCGAGGAATTGCCCGCGGTGACGGTGCCGTTCTCCGTGCGGAACGACGGACGGAGCTTGGCCATGGCCGCCGGCGAGGCGTCGTCCCTGATGCACTCGTCGCGGTCCACGACGAGCGGATCGCCCTTGCGGCGCGGGATCGTGAGCGGCACGATCTCCTCGTCGAACAGCCCGGCGGCCCGTGCCCCGGACGCCTTGCGGTGGGATGCGAGAGCGAACTCGTCCTGCTGCTCACGGCTGAGGGAGTGCTTCTCCGCGATCAGTTCGGCGCTCTCGCCGAGCGGCACCGTCCACTGCGGGTCCATCTTCGGGTTGACCATGCGCCACCCGAGCGTGGTCGAGAACATCTCGGTGTGCCCGGCCGGGAAGGCGCGGTCGCTCTTCGGCAGCACGTACGGGGCGCGGGTCATCGACTCGACACCGCCCGCCACGACCAGCGAGTGGTCGCCGAGGGCGATGGCCCGGGCCGCCTGCACCACGGCCTCCAGTCCGGAGGCGCACAGCCGGTTGACGGTGACGCCCGGGACGGTGACCGGAAGTCCCGCCAGGAGCGCGGCCATCCGGCCGACATTGCGGTTCTCCTCGCCCGCGCCGTTGGCGTTGCCGAGAACCACGTCGCCGATGCGCCCCGGATCGAGCTCCGGGGTGCGGGCCAGCAGCGCGCGGATGGCGTGGGCGGCCAGGTCGTCGGGGCGCACCTGGGACAGCGCCCCGTTGTACCGGCCGATCGGCGTGCGGACGGCGTCGACGACGTAGACGTCGCGCGGTCGGAAACTCATGAGCCGGTCCTTTCGGTGGTACCCACGGGGGCGGTTTCGGCCGGTACGTCGGTACGTACGGGGGCGGCGGTCGCGGCCAGCACCTCGTCGACGCTCACCCCGGGGGCGGTCTCCACCAGAACGAGCCCGTCCCCGGTCACGTCGAGCACGGCCAGATCGGTGATCACGCGGTGGACGCACGCCTTGCCGGTCAGCGGCAGCGTGCACTCGTCGACGATCTTCGGGCTGCCGTCCTTGGCGGTGTGCGTCATGGTGACGATGACGCGGCGCGCGCCGTGCACCAGGTCCATGGCCCCGCCGATGCCGGTCACCATCTTTCCCGGCACCGCCCAGTTGGCGAGGTCACCGCGGGCCGAGACCTGCATGGCCCCGAGCACGGCAGCGTCGATGTGGCCCCCGCGGATCATGCCGAAGGAGAGCGCCGAGTCGAAGAACGAGGCGCCGGGCCGGACGGTCACCGTCTCCTTGCCCGCGTTGATCAGATCGGGGTCGACGTCCTCGTCGTACGGGAACGGCCCGGTGCCCAGGATGCCGTTCTCGGACTCCAGGACGACATGGACGCCCTCGGGCAGGTGGTTGGGGATCAGCGTCGGCAGCCCGATGCCGAGGTTGACGTACTCGCCGTCGCGCAGCTCGGCCGCGGCTCTGGCGGCCATCTCGTTCCGGTTCCAGGCCATCAGCCCCGTGCCTCCCGCTCGGTCACCGTGCGCTGTTCGATCTTCTTGTCCTCGGCCTGCTCCCGGCTCAGCCCGACCACTCGCTGCACGAAGATGCCGGGAACGTGGACGTGGTCCGGGTCGATCTCGCCCGGCTCGACCAGTTCCTCGACCTCCGCGACGGTGACCCGGCCCGCCATGGCCGCGAGCGGGTTGAAGTTGCGCGCGGACTTGTTGAAGACCAGATTGCCGTGGCGGTCGCCCTTCGCGGCCCGTACGAGCGCGAAATCGGTGCGGATGCCGCGCTCCAGTACGTACTCGGCGCCGTCGAACGTACGTACCTCCTTGGCGGGTGACGCCAGGGCCACGTTGCCCACATCGTCGTAGCGCCAGGGCAGTCCGCCCTCCGCGACCTGGGTGCCGACACCCGCGGGGGTGTAGAACGCGGGGATGCCGGCCCCGCCGGCCCGCAGCCGCTCGGCCAGCGTGCCCTGGGGGATGAGTTCGAGCTCCAGCTCGCCCCCGAGGTACTGCCGGGCGAACTCCTTGTTCCCGCCGATGTACGAGCCGGTGACCCGACTGATCCGGCCCGAGGTGAGCAGCACCGCGAGTCCGGTATCCATCGCCCCGCAGTTGTTGGAGACGACTTCGAGTCCGCTGACGCCTCGTGCGTGCAGGGCATCGATCAACACGTTCGGCACGCCGCTGAGGCCGAAGCCTCCCACCGCTATCGACGCGCCGTCCGGCACGTCGGCCACGGCCAGTGCCGCTGACGCGACCACCTTGTCCATCGGACCGCCCATCCAGTAGTGTTCGCATAGTGAAGTTTCCTTCACTCGCTCGCGAGGAGTCTGCCGCCGCGGCGAAGGCGTGTCAATGGTGCTGAGATATTTCGGACACCGCCCGTATGCGTGCCCGGCCATGCGCCCGGCCTGCTGGGACGGGACCGGACCGGAGCCCGCCCCGGCCCCCGGACCGGCTTTCGGACCGGCTCGTGGGGCGGTCACGCCCGCCCCACGACATCGCCCCGCGTCTCCCGCGGCGCGGCCACACCCGACGGAGAACCGATGCCACCGACCCGGACCATCCCGAGCGAGCCGCCGGTACCGGCCGAGGCCGTCGCCCCGCTCATGCGCGGCATCACCGTGCTGCGCCGGCTCACCGACGCCGATGGGACACTCAGCTCCAGTGATCTGGAACGTGCCACCGGACTGGCCCGCTCCACCGTCGACCGGGTCACCACGACCCTCGCCCGCATGGGATACGTCCGCCTCGACGGCCGGGACGTCACACTCGCCCCGGGCCTGATGGAACTCGGCAACGCCTACCTGGCGTCCATCCGCCTCCCCGCCCTGTTCCGGGAACGGGCGGACGCCCTCGCCGACGAACTCGACGAGTCGGTCTCCCTCGCGGTCCCCGACGGCGACGGAATCCGCTTCATCCACCAGGCCGCCCGGCGTCGCGCGATGTCCCTGAGCTTTCGCATGGGCGACCTGCTGCCCGCCGAGCGCACCGCACCCGGAGCGCTGTTCGCCGCCGGCTGGGGCCCGGCGGGGTGGGAGGCCTGGCGGCAGCGGCGCGCGGCCGACCCGGACGGCGCCCGCTTCCCGTCGCTGCCGCCGCGCCCGTCCCCGACGGAGGACGACTTCACGGCGAGAGTGGCAGCGGCGCGCGCCGATGACCGGGCACTGGACGACCAGCTGATCGAAGCGGGCCTCGTCGCGCTCGCGGTGCCGGTCCGCGCCCCCGGGGGCGACGTCGTCTGCGCGCTCAGCGTCGTCAGCCACACCAGCCGTCATACCGCCGGGGGACTGGTCGACACCTTGCTGCCCCGGCTGCGCGCCGCGGCCGCGGCCATGGAGGACCGGCTGCGCACCGCGCCGCCCGCCCGGTCCGTACCCGCCACCGGCGTACTCGCTTCCTGGACGGCCGCGTCCAAACAGGAACTGGGCCGCGAGTTCATCGAGTCCCTCGCCCGCGGCCTGACCGTGCTCACCGCCTTCGGTGACGGCGGCGAGACCCTGACACTCAGCGCCGTCGCGCAGGCCACCGGCCTCTCCCGGGCGACCGCACGCCGTGCCCTGATCACCCTCGAACACCTCGGGTACGTGGCGGTCGACGGCCGGGAACATCGGCTGACCCCGCGCGTCCTCGGCCTCGGATACCCGCCGCTCTCGCGCACGACACTGTCCCTGATCGCCCAGCCCCACCTCGGGTCCCTGGCCGGCCGCATCAAGGAATCGGCGTCGCTCGCCGTCCTCGTGGACGACTCGGTGCAGTACGTGGCGCGCTCCGCCTCCCACCGCATCATGAGCGTCAACATCACCGTGGGTACCCGATTCCCCGCCTACGCGACGTCGCTGGGCCGGGTTCTGCTGGCCGACCTCACCCCCGTCGAACTCGACGCCGCTCTCACCCGTACCGAACTCCGCCCCCTGGCGCCGCGCACCCTGACCCACCGCACCGAACTCGAAGCCGTCCTGGACCGGGTGCGGACCCAGGGCCATGCCCTCGTGGACAAGGAACTGGAGGCGGGGCTCCGCTCGATCGCCGTACCCGTCCGTGACCGGGCGGGCGCGGCGGTCGCCTCCATCAACGTCGCGATGCACAGCAGCAGCCGCACGATCGAGGAGTGCGAGGAGCAGATACTTCCCCAGCTCCGCGACACGGCACTCAAGATCGAGACCGAACTCCACACGGCGGAACGCTTCACCCGCGTCGCTGTCGCCTGAGTCCCGGTGGCGGCGGGTCAGTTCGCCGTACGTCGCCGGACGTCCGCCCGGACGGCGGAAGCGGCCACTTCGACGGCAGGGCGATGAGCCGGGCCCCCGAGCGATGCCCGTCGTGACCCGGCGGATGTTTCCGCGTCCTCCCGGTACCGGGCACCGGGTGTGTGAGCACCTCGTGAGTGCGTGGCCTGGAGGGCGGCGACGTCCGTGGGACTCTCTGACCGGGCAGTGTCGGGCAGCGATATCGGATCGGGGCCGGATGACGCTTGGGGAGCAGGCGCCCGTGCGTGTGCTCGACATCCGACGACAGACCTACTCGACATCCGACGACAGACCTATGTGCGCTCTCTCGAAGCCGCGGAAGTCGGCATCCTGACCGGGCGGACCGGCCGAGGCCGCAGGGGCGACGACGCCCTGTTGGTGCGCGCCCTGGGCGGGGTCATCCTGGAAGGACCGGCCGAGGTCGCCGCCGCGGCGCAGGATCTCGTCCCGCCCACGCCGGCATGAAGCGCCGGACGACCTCGTGCGCGCGAAGCTCGCCTTCGTCTCCGCGGCGCAGCAGGTGGTGAACACGCCGCCTCCCGTTCGACAGACGGCTTGCGGGACCGCGTGGCCCCGTGGCGCGGGTGCACGTCGGTGGCGCGCAGATCACGCGCGTGTCAGAGTCGTACGAGAGGCAGCCTCCGGACGACGGGGAACAGCTGGAGCGGAATCGGCGAGATTTCGCTGGCCGGCCGCGCGGACGGAGTGTGCCGGCGCACCCGCGCCGGGGCGTGCCGCTCGTCATGGGATGCGTCCACGACGAGTTGGCCGAACCTCGTGTAGACCAACTAGGTGACTGAGGCATCTAGTGGAGGGAGATCGGTAGGAAGCCCTCCATCCAGCTTTGCGAGGCCCGCCATGGCAGACACCGAGACCGTCTCCTTCCCGCAGAACCGCAGCTGCCCCTATCAGCCGCCGACGGAGTACCGGCCGCAGCGGGACGGCCGGCGGCCGCTGTCGCCCGTGTCTTCCGCCAGGCTGTTCGACGGCCGTCGGGTCTGGCTGGTGACCGGGCATGCCGAGGCGCGTGCGCTGCTGGTCGACCGGCGGTTGTCGGCCGACCGGGAGAACCCCGCGTTCCCGATGCTCGCCGAGCGGACAGCCGGGAGCGCCAAGCGGCGCGTCGAACTGATCGGTGTCGACGATCCCGAGCACAACGCGCAGCGCCGGATGCTGATCCCCAGCTTCTCCGTGAAGCGGACCGCCGCACTGCGGCCCCGGATCCAGGAGACCGTGGACCGGCTGCTGGACGCCATGATCGAGCAGGGGCCGCCCACCGACCTGGTGAGCGCCTTCGCGCTGCCCGTTCCCTCCATGGTGATCTGCGCGCTTCTCGGCGTACCGTACGCCGACCACGACTTCTTCGAGGCCCAGTCGCGCGCTTTGCTGCGCGGGCCCGGGGCCGCCGATGTCGACAAGGCGCGGGACGCGCTCGACGAGTACTTCCGGGCGCTGATCGAGCGCAAACGGTCCGACCGGGGTGACGGGCTGCTCGACGAGCTCATCACCCGGCAGCTCGACACCGGGGCCGTGGACGGTGAGGAACTGGTCCGGCTGGCCGAGATCCTGCTCGTCGCCGGTCACGAGACGACCGCGAACATGATCTCGCTGGGTACGTTCACCCTCCTTCAGCACCCGGACCAGCTGGACCGGTTGCGCACGTCCGCGGAGCTGATGCCCACCGCTGTCGAGGAGTTGTTGCGTTTCCTCTCCATTGCCGACGGCATCTCACGGTTGGCGACGGAGGACATCGAGGTGGGTGGGGTGACCATTCGGGCAGGTGAGGGCGTCGTGCTGTCCACCTCGGTGATCAACCGGGACGAAGCCGTGTACCCGGAGCCGGACGAACTCGACCTCGGCCGGACATCGCGCCAGCATGTCGCCTTCGGTTTCGGGATCCACCAGTGCCTCGGCCAGAACCTCGCGCGGGCCGAGATGGAGATCGCGCTGCGCACCCTCTTCGACCGGCTGCCGGGGCTGCGGCTGGCGGCACCCGCCGACGAGATCCCGTTCAAGCCCGGCGACACGGTCCAGGGCATGCTCGAACTGCCCGTGGCGTGGTGACGGAACCCTCCCGGAAAGGATGGCAGTGATGATGCGGATCAGTATCGACAGGGATGTGTGCATCGGTGCCGGTCAGTGCGCGTTGACCGCGCCCGAGGTCTTCACCCAGGATGACGACGGATTCAGCGAACTGCTGCCGGGGCACGAGGAGGGCGCCGACGATCCGATGGTGAAGGAAGCCGCTCGCGTCTGCCCGGTGCAGGCGATCACGTTGACGTAGCCGCCCTCGCTCGTGGCGTACCGTTCCTAGCCAGTGTGCATGAGTGAGTCCTGGACCCACTGATGTGTACTGGGCGCATCCCGAACGGTGTTGGATGCACTCGGTCCCCGCTTTCGCGTCCCGTTCGGCGGCACGCCTCCAGGGGCGTGGTCCGTTGCGGGTGGGCGGGTTCCGTCACGCCCCCGTGCACCTGGCCCGGCCTGGGCGGTCCGATGCCCCGCACGATCACTCCGGTCGTGTGGGGGCGGTGCCGTCCGACGCCGGACCAGGTGTCCGAGGGCGCGTCGTCCGATCGCGATGCCGGCGGCATCGTGACGGGACATTCTGCGGTGCGGGGTGGCCAGTGGTTTCTGCCAGTGCTGGGCACCCCACATCGAGGTGTAGGCGGGGTCGACCGCGACCATGCTCAGGCCGTGTTCGGCGGCCATGGAGACCAGCCGGGCCTTGAGCTTCCCGGTCGGGATGCCGGAGATGAGCTGCCGGAACCGTTTCTTGCGGCCGTGCTTCTCGCGGGTCTTCTCGGTCGTGAAGTCGAGGTCTTCGATGGCGATCGCGGTAACACCGGCACGCTTCGCCCAGTGGAGCAGGCGGGTCAGGGCGTGACGGATCTGGGCGTCGCGATGAGCGGTGGTGCCGGACAGGTCGTAGGGGAAGCGGTGCGGGTCGCCGACCGGATTGCCATGCTGGTCGAGCTGGTAGGCGGCGAAGTGGTCGGTGTTGGTGTCGACGCCGACCATGCCCCTGGCTCGGGCAGTCTCCAGCGGGATGGTCTGGGCGACCGGGCGTTGCCAGGACGCGGTGAGGTACCAGCGGCCACGGCCGGTGTCGAGGTGGATGCGGTAGGCGACGGCCCGGTTCGCGCCAATGCGATCGGCCCACTCCGTGCCCCGGTGCGCAAACGCCACGGTCGAGGTGAGGGTATACCGGCCGTACTTGGCGTTGGCCAGGTGCGCGAGAGGGGCGGGCAGTTTGATGGACACTTCACCGTCCGGGGTGACGCGGATGGTCTCGTTCCCGAACCGTTTCCCTGACTCGCCGTCGGCGGCGATGAACCAGCGCTCCGCCTCCCAGCGTTCCCGCCACTGCTCCTCGGTGAGCTGGGCTTCGGCGAGGTGGTGGCGAGTGTTCAGGAGACGTCTGCCGCCCCGCACGACCCGGACCCGTCCGGCCTGCCAGTCGGCGACAGCGGCATCGCGCCGCGCCTTCAGCACCGCGAGACGGCGGGACTTGTGGAACCACTCGCCCTTGGAGCGGTAGCCACCGGCTGCCCGCTTGGTGCCCCGCGCGCCGATGGGGAGGGACAGGCGGTGCCGCAGCGTCCCGATCCCGGCCTCCAGCGTCCGGATGTGCGCCGCCTGGCAACGGCGCGCCAGCGCCCACTGATCGTGCGTGACCTTGGTGATCGCACCCGCGATCCGCGACGACGACTGTGCGGTCAGGGCCCGCTTCCGCGACGCCCAGGTGTCCGCGCTGTGCTCCAGGCCATCCGCACAACGGGCCCTGAGGTCACGGGAAGCGAGCGCGCCCTGGTGCTCACCGACTGCCCGCAGAACCTTCTCGTCCTGGGGCGTGAGGTGCTTGAGACGGTCCCGGACCGCCACCCCGCACGGCCCGGGCGCCACGAAGGGCGCGGCCAGCTCCCGCACACCACCCACCACAACATCCCCTCCCACGAGACCGGACACCTGCTACCCAATCCAACGAGCAGCAGACGCCAAGGTCACCCATTCGGCCCCAGAACTCCCGTTCCGACCCCGCGAAGCCGCCGACAGGACTCACTCCTGCTCACTAAAACTCACTTCAGCTCAGCAAACCGACAGCAGCTCATAACCCCTGCTCGCGTACCCGCGGCCTACTCGAACCGTGCGGTGTCGCCCGCCCCTCGGCGTACGATCTCCGGTTCGCCACCCGAGAAGTCGATGACCGTGGTCGGCTCGGTGCCGCAGTCGCCCGAGTCGACCACGGCGTCCACCACATGGTCGAGCCGTTCCTTGATCTCCCAGCCCTGGGTCAGCGGCTCGTCCTCGTCGGGCAGGAGCAAGGTGCTGGAGAGGAGCGGCTCACCGAGGTCGGCGAGCAGAGACTGAGCGACGACATGGTCCGGAATCCGCACTCCTACCGTCTTCTTCTTCGGATGCAGCAGTTGACGCGGCACCTCCTTCGTCGCCGGGAGGATGAAGGTGTAGCTGCCGGGCGTCGCGGCCTTGATCGCGCGGAACACATCGTTGTCGATGTGCACGAACTGACCCAGCTGCGCGAAGTTCTGGCACACGAGGGTGAAGTGGTGACGATCGTCCAGATTGCGGATCGACCGGATCCGGTTGATGCCGTCACGGCTGCCCAGCTGGCACCCCAGTGCGTAACAGGAGTCCGTCGGATACGCGACGAGCGCGCCCGATCGGATGCTGTCGGCCACGGTGCGGATGGTGCGCTGCTGAGGATTTTCGGGGTGCACGTCGAAATACTTCGCCATCCGCCGAGTCTAGGTGATCAGGACATCGCGCCCGGAACGACGAGGCCCATCCGGCCCGAGCTCACTCCTTGACCGCGCCCGCGTTGGCGCCGCTGACGAAGTAGCGCTGGAAGCAGAAGAACAGCGCGGCCACCGGAATGGTGGACAGCAGGGCCGCCGCGAGTTTCAGCGGATACTGCGTTCCGCCGCCGAGCCCGCCCGACACGAAGCGGGCCAGGCCCGTGGTGAGCGTTTCGTACTGGCCGGACTGTGTGCTGATGAGGAAGTGCGTGAACTCGTTCCACGACCCCTGGAACGACAGGATCGTCAGGGTGATCAACGCCGGTCTGGCCATCGGCAGGACGACGGACCAGAAGATCCGGAACACACCCGCCCCGTCGACCCGTGCCGCCTCCTCGACCTCGCGCGGCACCGATTCGAAGAACTGCTTCATGATGAAGATGCCCGCCGCGTCCACCAGCAGCGGCAGGATCATGCCGGTGTACGTGTCGAAGAGACCGAAGGTGTTCAGCACCAGGAACTTCGGGATGAGCAGGGCCACACCGGGTACCGCGATCACCGTGAGCACAAAGCCGAACAGTACCGAGCGGCCCCGGAAACGCAGCCGCGCCAGCGCGTATCCCGCCATGGAGTCGAACAGCACCCGGCCCGCCGTCACCAGCACCGCGATCAGAGCCGAGTTGCCCAGCCAGCGCAGGAAGGGCACCCCGTCCGCGGCCCGGCTCAGCCCGAGCAGCCGCTGGTACGCGGCCGTGGTCGGAGTGGTCGGCAGCAGGGTCAGCGGGTGCGCGGCGGCGTCCGGGTCCGTCTTGAAGCCCGTCACCAACTGGAGGACGAACGGGAGCAGATAGAGCAGACCCAGCCCGAGCACCGCGCTGTACCCCACCACCCGCCACGGCAGGCGGAATCGGCTCAGGACGGGACGGCCCCGCTCGTGCGGGGTGCGACGGGGCCGGTCGCGTACGGCCGTAGCGGCGACGGTCATCGGTTCCTCCCGGTACGTACGCCGCGCTCCCGCAGCGCCCAGCGCTGGAACACGGTCAGGACGAGGATCAGGGCGAGCAGGATGAACGCGATCGCCGCGCCCTGCCCGAAGTCCGCGTTGTCGAAGCCCGCCGAGTACGACAGGAAGGCGGGCGTGAGCGTCGTGTTGCCCGGAGCGCCCTGGCCCATCACATACACCTGGTCGAACACCTGCCAGGTGGAGATCAGCCCGAGCGTCAGCACCAGGAACAGCACGGGACGCAGGGCGGGCAGCGTCACATACCGCAGCATCTGACGCCGGTTGACCCCTTCCATCGCCGCCGACTCCTCCAGTTCCCGCGGGATGTTCTGGAGCGCCGCGAGGAAGATCAGCATGAAGCTGCCGGAGGTCGTCCACACGGCGAGCACGACGAGCGTGCACATCGCGACCGAGGGACCCGAGAGCCACTCGAACCACGACAGCCCCAGCATGGAGTGATCTGCCAGCATCCCGGTGGGCCGTTCGGGATCGACGATCCCCAGACCTCCCAGGATCAGGGAGAGCACCCCGCGCGGGTCCGCGAACCAGTTCGGTCCCTTGACCCCGATCCAGGACAGGATGGAGTTGACGGCTCCGCTGCCCTGGAAAAGGAAGAGGAAGACGGTGGAGACGGCGATGGAGCTGGTGACCGACGGGAGGAAGAACGTCGTACGGAGGGCGCCGCGCCCCCGCAGCAGTCTCTGATTGACGATCAGGGCCAGACCCAGTGCCAGCCCGGTCTGCAGGGGGACGGTGAGCAGGACGTAATAGAGATTGTTGCGCAAGGCCGTGGCGAAGAGGGTGCGGTCGAGTCCGTCCTGCGTGAGCAGCGACCGGTAGTTGTCCAGGCCGACGAAATCGGCCTGACCGGAGAACGGGTTGGACTGTCCGTCCCAGTGCAGCAGGCTCACCCACAGCGCCATCAGGATGGGAAGCACCATGAACAGGCTGAGGACGAGCACCATGGGGCTGACGAACAGCCAGCCCCAGGTGCTCTCCCCGCGAAGGCCCGCGCGCCGGGCGCGGACCTTCGTGGTCGTGCCGGATTCGCCGGGTGCGCTGTCAGGTGCGCCGGGCGAGCCGGTCGTTCGGGGGGTACCGCTCGCGCGGATCGTGCGGATGGGCATGGGGGCTCAGTTGCCCTTCGCGATCGCCTGTTCGCCGTTGCGCTGAAGGTCGGCGAGGATCTTCTTCGGGTCGGCGGTGCGCAGCGACTGCAGCTCGGTGTTGAACTGGCTCAGGACCTTGTCGAAGCCGGCGATCGTCACCGGGCCCTGTGCGTAGGCGCTGCCGTCCACCCAGGCCTTGGCGGCGGGCTGCTTCTCGGCGTACGTCTTGAGCGCGCTCGTCCGCGTCGGCATGACTCCGAACGCGTCGGCGAAGTCGAGCTGCTGCTGCGCGGAGGTCAGGTACTTCACGAGGTCGACTCCCGCGTCGCGGTGCGCGCTGTCGGCGGCGACGCCCCAGCAGTTGCTGAACGCGAGGGTGCCCTGGCCGGCCGGCCCCGCGGGCAGCGGCGCGACGGCGTACTTCACCTCGGGGTAGTCGAGCTTCATGCCGCCTTCGAGCCAGTTGCCCTCGATGGTCATCGCGGCCTTGCCCTTGCCGAGCGCCTCACCGCCCCAGCTGGTGTCCACCTGCTTGGCGAACTTCATCGAGCCCGACTTGAGGAGGGACTGGACGAATTCGAGCCCCTTGGCGTTCTCCGCGGTGTCGGCGGTCATCTTCTTCTGGTCCGGGTCGGTGAGCCAGCCGCCCGCCTGCTTCATGAAGACGCCGAGCCGCTGGTACTCGTCGCTGGTGACCAGGCCGGTGACGCCGTTGCCGGTGAGCTTGTCCGCGACGGTCCTCAGCTCCTCCCAGCTCTTGGGATAGTCCTTCTCCGTCAGCCCGGCCTTCTTCCAGAGGCCGGTGTTGATGGCCAGGCCGAGGGTGGAGGTGTCCTTGGGGAGGCAGACCAGCTTCCCGTCGTACGAGAACGAGGTCCGCAGCTGCTGGGAGAAGTCGTCGGCGTCGGATATCCGGTCCCCGTACGGGTACAGCGAGCCGCCCTTCGCGTAGTTCGCGAACTGGTCGGAGTTGACGTAGAAGACGTCCGGCGGCTTGTGCCCGGCGAAGGCCTGGGCAAGCTGCTGGTTCATGTCCTTGGCGACCTCGACGGAGACCGAGTTCCCCGACTTCTTCGTGTACGCGGCGGCGGCGGCCTTGACCGCCTGGGTCTCGGCGTCCCCCGAGGTGGCGATCAGTACCGTCAGTTTCTGGTTGGCCGACTTGTCCTGCCTCGGCTTCTTGTCGCTGCCGAAGTCGGACGAGCAGCCGGTGGCGGCCAGGAGCGCCGCGCAGGTGGCGAGGGCGGCGACGGCCGTACGGGTTCCCATGAGTTCCTCCAGGGGGATAAAGGCTTGCGGCTCAGCTGCCCGGAAAGGGCGTGCTGTGAATCGGTGGCCCGTGGAACGGGCGCGGGGGGTGGTTCAGTCGTCCGACGCGGACGTGCTGGCACGCACGACGAGAGACGGTTCGAGCAGGACGCGTTCGGGCGGAGCGCCGGCCTGCGACATCCGGGCCAGCAGAAGCCGGACGCATTCGCGGCCGACGGCCTCCAGCGGCTGGTCGACGGTGGAGAGTCCCGGGGACAGGAGCGCCGCCGTGGGGGAGTCGTCGAAGCCGACCACCGCGACGTCCGTGCCCGGCACGGCCCGTCGCTCGCGCAGCGCCTGGTAGCAGCCCAGCGCGAGCATGTCGCTCGCGGCGATCACCGCCGTCGCACCCGCGTCCAGCAGTGGTCCGGCGGCTGTCTGCGCCGAGGCGATGTCATCGACACTCTGCGCCCGCCTGCCACGCACCGGAAGGCCGTGCCGTCGCATGGCGCGCTGCCAGCCCGCGGCGCGGTCGTCGCCGACCCCGGAGCCGCGCGGCCAGCCGAGGAACGCGATCCTGCGATGCCCCAGGCCCACCAGATGCTCGACCGCGGCGTCCGTGCCCGAGGCGCCGTCGACATCGACCCAGTCGCCGATCTGCCGGCCGGACCACATCCGGCCGAAGGCCACGAACGGCACACGCCGCTTCTCCAGCCAGGCCTGGCGCTGGTCGCCCCGGTCGGTGCCGCTCAGCACGAAGCCGTCCACGCTGTGCTGGTCGAGGAGTTCCTCGTACCCGTCGAGGCCCGCACTGCCGGGGGGTGAGGCGAAGAGCAGGATCCGGTAGCCCGCCTCGTCGGCGGTCTGGGACAGGGCATGCAGGAACCGGTCCATGACCGGGGCCGAGGTGCCGGGGGCGGTGGGACGGATGCCGTAACCGATGAGCTTGCTGGAGCGGGTGCGCAGGGTCTGCGCCGCTCGATGCGGGCGGTAGCCCAGCTCGTCGATGGTGCGCAGGACTCGGTCCAGGGTCTCCGGGCGCAGTAGTTCGGGCGAATTGAGGGCGTTCGACACCGTCTGCGGAGACACTCCGGCCCGCTGCGCGACTGTGGCCAGGGTCACCGAAGCGGCCTTGGGCGCGGGGGTGTTGGGGGAGCGGGGCATGAGGGTCTCCGGAACCGGGTGTGTGAATGGGCGAGTTCATTGGAGCGTTCCAAAACCGTTGTCAACGCCCTGATGTCGTCGTTAGGGTTCTTGGAACGCTCCAATGCCTGAGAGGTTCTGCTCTGTTGGACACCACTGTCAAGACCCACGACAAAACGAACTCCGAGACGGGGGCAGGTCCGTCGGCCGAAGGTCTTCAGCCATTCCTGCACGACGCCTGCGTGACGCTGTATGCCCCGAGCTTCGCGATCTCGCGTGCGGACGGACAGCTCGACGGTGCAGCCGACGGCTTCTACCACGGCGACAGCAGAGCCCTTGCCCGGCTGACCGTCGCGGCGGACAACATCGCGCTCGCCCCGGTGCGTGGAGCCCTGGAGGGAGCGGACCGGGCGGCCTTCCGCAGTGTGCTGCGCGGTCTAGGCGAGGACACGCCGGACCCGGCGGTCTCCCTGCACCGGCGCCGCCGCGTCACCCCCGGGCACCTGGAGGAGACCCTCGAAGTCGCCAACGCCGGGCGGCAGCACGTCCGGGTCCGGCTGATCGTCACCGCCGGGACGGACCTGGCCCCGATCGAGCGCGTCAAGTCCGGACATGCGCTGAGCCCGGTCACCGCCACCCCTGCCGGGGGCGGACTCGGCTGGTCCCGGGACACCTTCGCCGTACGCCTCACCAGTTCCCCGGAGCCGGCGGCCGTGGACCCGGCCGCGGGACGGCTGGAGTACGAGATCGAACTCGCCCCCGGCGCGTCATGGACCGCGGTACTGCACTGCGACGCGACACACGAGGACGGCGACCAGTTCCCCGCGCCTCCAGCGAACAGCGTGCCCTGGCGCACGCCGCGACTGCGCAGCGCCGACCGGCGCTTCGACCACTGGCTGAGCCAGTCCGCGGCCGATCTCGACCGGCTGCGGCTGACCGACCCGGAGCAGCCCGCCGACCAGTTCCTGGCCGCCGGGGCCCCGTGGTTCCTCACTCTCTTCGGCCGCGACTCCCTGTGGGCGGCCCGCATGCTGCTGCCACTGGGCACCGATCTCGCCGCCGGTACGCTGCGCACCCTGGCCCGCAGGCAGGGCACGAAGTCCGACCAGGACACCGAGGAGCAACCGGGCAAGATCCTGCACGAAGTGCGCCGCGCCACCCAGGACTTCAACGAGAACTTCTCCCTGCCGCCCTGCTACTACGGCACGGTCGACGCCACCCCGCTCTGGATCACCCTGCTGCACGACTCCTGGCGCTGGGGCCTCGCACCCGAACAGGTCGAACAGCTCCTGCCGCACGCCGAGTCCGCCCTCGCCTGGATGCGCGACCACGGCGACGCGGACGGGGACGGCTTCCTGAAGTACATCGACCGCACCGGCCGGGGCCTGGCCAACCAGGGCTGGAAGGACTCGGGCGACTCCATCCGCTATCGCGACGGAGGCATCGCTTCCTCCCCGATCGCGCTCTGCGAGGTCCAGGCGTACGCGTACGAGGCGGCCCGGGGCGGCGCGGACCTGCTGCGCGCCTTCGGCCGCCCCGGCGCCGACCGGTGGGAGGAGTGGGCCGAGCGGCTCCGCGACCGTTTCCGCAGCCACTTCTGGGTGGAGGACGAGCGGGGACCGTACCCGGCCGTGGCGCTCGACGGGGACAAGAAGCCGGTGGACTCGGTCACCTCGGGCTTCGGCCACCTGCTGGGCACCGGCCTGCTCGACCACGAGGAGAGCGCCCTGCTGGCCGCCAGGCTCAGCGGGCCCGACCTCGACTCGGGACATGGTCTGCGGACCCTGAGCAGTGACCACGTGGCCTACAACCCGTACGGCTACCACATCGGTTCCATCTGGCCGCACGACACGGCCGTCGCCGTGCACGGCCTGGCCAGGGCCGGGTTCCCGGAAGCGGCCGCGTCCCTGTCCGAGGGGCTGCTGAGCGCATCGACGGCCTTCGACAACAGGCTTCCCGAACTCTTCGCCGGTCATGGAGCGGTGACCGACGCCCGGCCCTCGCCCTATCCCGCGTCCTGCCGTCCGCAGGCCTGGGCGGCGGCCTCGTCCGTCATGATCCTCCAGTCCGTGCTGGGACTCTCCGCCGATGTCCCCGGCGGGACGCTCACGGTCGCGCCCGGGTTCGCGGAGGCATACCGTCCGCTGAAGGTCGAGGGGCTCGACATCGCGGGCGGGCGACTGGACATCTCCGTCGACGCCGACGGTACGGCGCACGTCGAGGCGCCGAAGGGCCTGGAGGTGAGGAGGCAGCACCTGAAACCCCGCTGACGCGAGCCGACGCGCCCGCTCTGCAGCACGACCCCGTGGGCCGGGGCGAGGATTTTCCTCAACCCGGACAGCCGACGCGGACCTCCGGGAGAGCGGTGACGAAGGCGTACGACAGCCCGGCACCAGCGGCTCGGCTCCCGCCCCCGCGCGGGGGCGGAAGCGGAGGCCGGTGCCTCGCTTACACCCCGACGCACCCGTCCCCGTGCGCGCCGCTCACTCCTTCGCGCGCGTGGACTCGTCTGCCGGGCTCAGCGCCTGACGGACCGACCAGAGGACCGACACGAGGGGTACCGCCACCACCGCTCCGAGCACTCCGGCCGCGATGGCGCCGCCGATCACCGAGAGCGCGACCACGACCGGGTGCAGGCGGACGGCCCAGCCCATCACGAGCGGGTGCAGCAGATGGCCCTCGATCTGGCCGATGACCACGATCAGTACGAGGACGACGGCCGCCACGATCGGGCCCTTCGCCGCCAGAGCCACCACGGCCGCGACCGCGAGAGCGATCGGTGAGCCGATCAACGGAATGAAGGCGGCGAAGAACTCCAGCAGGGCCAGAGGCAGGGCCAGCGGCACTCCGAGTGCGAACAGGGCCAGTCCTACGAGTGCGGCGTTGGTCCCCGCCACCAGAATGATGCCGTGGGTGTACCCGGTGAACGTACGCCAGGCGGCCCGGCCCGCGACCGCCACCCGGGCCCGGGCCGTCTGCGGGAGCTGATCGCAGAACCAGTCCCACTGCCGGTCGCCCGAGTGAATGAAGAAGACCGAGCAGAACAACGCCAGAACGAACACCGTCACCACCTCGACCAGCCGGCCCACACCGCTGACGGCCGTGCTGATGAGGGCGGAGCGATGGCTGGACAGGAACTGCCCGATCCGGGACTGGAGGTCGCCGAGCGTCTTCGGATTCAGCCGGAACGGCGGCCCCTCCAGCCAGTGTTCGATCCTGCCGAGACCGTTACTGAACTCCCTTTCCAACCCGGCGCGTTCTCCGGCGACGACCTCGCCGACGAGCGTCAGCACACCGAGGACGAGGACGATACTGCCGAGCAGCGCCACGGCGACGGCGAGCGCCCGCGGCATCGGACGGGCCAGGAGATCCGCGATCGGGCGCAGCACCGCGGTCACGACCAGGCCGAGAAAGACGGCTGCCGCCACTTCGTGGAACCGCCCCAGCGCCGAGAAGGCCGCGTATACGACGGCTCCCACCACGAGGATCCGCCAGGCGTATGCGGCGGCCGTCTGGAATGTGGGGTTCACGCGTGGCGTGTACCGCGGGCCGGGCGGCGCCTGTCGCGCGCCCGGGTCCAGGGCCGCGGGGCCGGCCATGCCGCGCAGCGCCCGGCGTGACGCGGCGCGGATCCGGTGCCGTCGTCCTCCGGACGGTACGCCGGGGTCCGTGTTGTCGGGCTGCGGATGCGAGGGCCTGGGCATTCCCTGCTGGTATCAGGAGGGGCCGCGTCGTTCCGGGCTCCTGCGGCGACATGCGCGGGAAGGTCACCCCGACGGGGGGACGAAGATGCAGTGGCCCGAGGGTCCCACTGCCGACCCGGAACGGGCGTGCGAGCGGTACGACTCCGATATCCGGGCAGTACGCGGGGACTTGCGGCGGTGGCACGGGCAGATCCCCCGCATCGGATATCCGGCAGCGGACCGGGAGTCCCGCAGCCAGGAGCCCGCACAGGGGCGGCTGCGGACGCTGCTGACGCGGCCGCTACCGGTCGCCGACGGGAATCCGTACGACGATCCGAGCGCCTGGCTGGTTGGTCTCGATGTGGGCGCTGCCATGGTGGGCGGTGACGATGTCGCGGACGATGGCCAGCCCCAGGCCGCTGCCGCCCGTGTCCCGTGCGCGCGCTTGGTCGAGTCGGGTGAAGCGCTCGAAGACGCGTTGCCGGTCGGCGGCAGGGATGCCGGGCCCGTCGTCGGCCACGATCAGGTTTGCGATGCCGTCCAGGACGTAGAGGCGGATGTCGATGCGGGTGGCGGCATGGCGCAGGGCGTTGTCCAGCAGATTCCGCACCACGCGCGCGAGGGCATCCCTGTCACCGTGGACGCGCGCGGCGCTGACGGCATGCTGGTCGATGACGAGAGACGTGCGCTGGCGGGCCTCGCCCACCTCGGTGAAGACGATCTCGTCCAGGTCGACCGGGCGTTTACGCAGGCGTGGACGGGCATCGAGGCGGGCCAGCTGTACAAGGTCGTCGACGAGCCGGGAAAGCCGTTCGGTCTCTGCGAGCAGGGCGGGGGCGAGCGATCGCCAGTCCGCGGTGTCGGGATGGCTGACCGCGACCTCCAGACGGGTGTGCAACGTGCTCAGGGGGCTGCGCAGTTCGTGGGCGGCGTCGGCAACGAATCCGCGCTGCCGCCGAGTCGTGGCCTCCAGGCGGGCAAGCAGGTCGTTCAAGGTCTTCGCGAGCCGGCCCAGAGCATCCTCGGCGGGGGGCACGTCGAGTCGGCGCCCCAGGTCCGAGGCGGTGATCTCGGCGGTCTGGGCCCGCAGGGAGTCCACCGGGCGCAGCGCGCGTCCCGTGAGCAGCCATACGATGCCGGTGAGCAGGGCCACGGTCGACGGCACGGTGGTGGCGAGGCCGAACGTCAGCTTGGCCAGGCCGTGGTCGATGTCTTCCGTGGACATGGCGACGTACACGGTCATCGGGTCGTGACGGGTACCGGCCGGAACGGCCACAGCACGCCAGGCACTGTCATCGCCCACGGTGAGGTCCTGGACGGTGCGGGCGTGCGGGATACCGGATCCGCTCGGTGGAAAGTCGAACAACCGGGGTCTGCTGCGCAGATTCGCCGAGCTGGCCTGCACTGCTCCTTTGGCGTCGACCACTTGGACAGCGGCTTCGCCGTGGAAGGTGTGGTGCAGTACCGCGTCGCGCGGTTCGGCCTGGAGGGTTGCTGCGACGACCTGGGCGTCCTGCAGGGCGGTCTGGTCGAGCTCGTTGATGAGAGTCGCATGCAGCCACAGAACGAGCAGCACAGCGGCACCGGCCAGTCCGAACACGATCATGAGGGCAGCCGCAACGGTCAGCCGCAGCCGCAGCGACCGGCGGGACCACCACGCCCGGATGTCGACGCGCATCCGCTACCCTCCTCAGCTCCGGAGCCGGTACCCCGCTCCACGGACGGTCTCGATGGTCCGACGGTCGAACGGGGCGTCGATTTTGCGGCGCAGGTAACCGACGTAGACCTCCACGATGTTGGTGTCGCCGTCGAAGTTCTCGTCCCACACGTGCGTGAGGATCTCCGTCTTGCTGACCACTTGGCCGGCACGCCGGAGCAGGAATTCCAGGAGGGTGAACTCCCGTGCGGTCAGCTCGATCTCATGGTTCCCCCGACGGCACCGCCGACGCGCGGGGTCCAGGGTCAGGTCGTTGGCGGCGAGCACCGCGGGCCGGGGCGGTGCTCCTCGGCGCAGGAGCGCCCGCAGATGGGCCACGAGTACCACGTACGAGAACGGCTTGCTCAGGTAGTCGTCGGCGCCGAGGTCCAGGGCGTCCGCCTCGTCGTACTCTCCGTCCTTCGCCGTGAGCATCAGCACAGGGGTCCACACGTTCGCTGCCCGCATCCGCTTGAGGACCTCGTACCCCGACAGGCCGGGCAGCATGATGTCCAGCACGATGACGTCGTGCGGCTCGTGCAGGGCCCGCCAGAGTCCGTCCACACCGTCATACGCGGCTTCGACGACGAAGCCCTCCGAGGCGAGTCCGTCGGCGATCGCCGCCGCAAGTCCACGTTCGTCCTCGATGATCAGCATCCGCATGGCAGCCTCTTCATCCACCCTAGTGCCGCACCTACGGACTGTCCCCTGAGAAGCCGCTGAGGGCGTGGCGGACTCTCAGCCTCCTCTCAGTGCCCGCGTCACACGCTGGAGGCCTCGAACAGGTGAGGAGAGGAACAATGACAGACAGTCGAGACAGGCGTCGGGACGAGGTCCGGCGAGGCGGGCGTGAGGCCCGCGGGACCGACACGGCGCGAGAGCGGGCGCCGCGTGGTGACGAGCGGGAGCGCAGGGACAGAAGGCCGGATGAGCGCAGGAGGCCCGCAGGCGACCGGGAGAGCCACATCGAGGAGGCGCGTGAGCGCCTGATCCGCACTTCCCGACCCGCCGACCGCCCCGTCGGCGGGTAGGAGCCGGAGCCGCCGACTGCTCTTTGGCAGTGACTGCGTACATCGGCCGGTCGGGTCAACCCGACCGGCCGACGTACGCAGTCAGCGGCGGCGGACGCAGCGCCGTCGTCGAATCGAGACGTGTCGGCGCGGGCACCGTAGTCATTTCTCCATCACCGCATGCACGAGGTCCAGTGCGAGGTCCCGGGTGTGGTGGACCGGGAGGCGGTTGTCGGTGTACCAGTCGTCGCCGGCCTCCGGGTGCGGTCCGGTGACCCCCACGCGGCCGGCGCCGAACCGGGTTACGACCGCGGCGGGCGCGCCGTTGGTGTAGGTGGCCAGGACGGTCGCGTCCGCGTCCGCATCGAGCGCGAAGTACGGTCCGTCCTGGAAGAAGACGGTGCGGGGCCGTCCGCGCCACATCACCCCGACCAGCGTGTTGCCGGTGTCGTGGACTGTGCACCCCGGTGAGCGGATGTACTGGTCGGTGTCGCCGGGCAGCAGCGCGAATCCCGGGGTGGCCCCTGCCAGATAGGCGCCCAGGCAGAAGCCCAGGTAGCGTCCGCCGCCATGGACGAAGTCACGGATCGCGTCACGTTGCCGCCTCAGTTTCCGGTAGGCGGGCCGGAGTGACATGCCACCCGGCTGGGCATAGACAAGGGCCCCGGCCAGCGCCCCGGCCGACAACTTCAGGGCCTCGCGCGGACCGGTGAAGCGCACGTCCAGGTCCCACGGGCCGGCGGCGAGCAGGTCCGCGACCGCCTCCGGGCAACCGGGCAGCGATGCCGGTCCGCGGTAGACGAGTGCGAGTGGGCGGGGCCCCGGCTTCCCGGCCTGAATCATGGCTGCCTCCTCACCACCAGTGTCATGCGTCGCACGCGGTCGACGGTGATGAGTCCCCCCGAACCGGTCGGGGACGGCTCGTCACCCCTTCGGCGGGCAGCCCTCGCCAGCTCGTCCCCGGCGGCAGGTGTTCCCCCTTCATGACCAGGGACAACGCCCCGAGCCCGACACGCTCGCCCACCACCGCGTCGTACAGCACGATGGCCCGGGTGCCGATATCCGCACCGGACCGGACGGTCACCGTCGACATTTTCATGACACGGTCTTCGAACAAATGCGTCTGCAGTGAGACGTTCATGCCGACCGCGACGTCGTCGCCCACCTTCACCAGGTCGAATTCGGTGAGAAAGGTGGTGCCGATCCAGGTACGGCGGCCTATACGGGCACCGAACATGCGGAGTACCGCCGGGAGGAACGGTGTCCCTACCAGCGCACCCACCCCCGCCGGGACCGCGGCCGCCTCGAAAAGGCCGGTGATGAACTCCGTACGCCGTACGAACAGACTCCACAGCGGCTCGACACGCGGCCGGTACCTTCCGACGACGACAAGCTTGGCCACCATGCAGAACGCGATGACCGCGAATGCCGCGCCCATGGCCAGGAAGGGCGACACCAGCACCAGGACCGGCGCGCCGACGCCACGGGCAAGGCCGGACAGTGCCAGCAGGTACAGGTAGGCACTGGTCGCCAGTAGCGACGCGGGCATCGTGACGCGGAAGAACTCGATACTCAGACGAGCGAGTACCGCCCTGCGGGTCGGTCGGTACGTCAGCTCCTCGGGGTACGAACCGCTGCTCTGGCGCACCGGCAGCCGCAACGCGGGGGAGCCTAGCCACGTGGTCCCGTCGGGCACACCGTCGGGCGGCGGGACCGTACCCACGCCGACCAGGGAGTTCGGACCCAGTTCCGTGCCGCCCGCCACCAGCGCGGCATTACCGACGAACGCGCGGCTGCCCACCGTGGTGGGCCCCATGGCCACCTGGCCGGCCGCGAAGACGGCGGAGCCGATGCTCGCCATGTCCGCGACGAAGCTTCTCTCCTTGAGGGTCAGCAGGCCCGGCTCGACGTGCGCGGCGGTGGAAACCTCGGCACCCCGGCCCACGCGCGCGCCGAGCAGCCGCAGCCACGGCACGGTGTAGAGGGTGGCGTAGAGGGCGTTGGTGAAAGTGAGGCTGTACTCCAGCAGCTTGTCCACGAACCACTTGCGTACGCCGAGCGAGGAGCGTGCCGAATGGATGCCCACCGGCGCCCCGGGCCGGACCAGACGCCTGCCGACAGCCACCACCGAGCACACCGTACCCACGAAGACCGGGCCGGACAGTGCGGTGGCGACCAGCCCCGAGCCCGCACCCCAGCGCAGCCACGCGAACCAGAACAACGCGATGCTGGGCAGGACCATCAGCAGAGGAGCCAGTTCCAGGAAGACGAGGCCGAGCAGCGCCGCGGACAGATGCCGCGGTCGCCAGCGATGTGCAGCGCCGCGTGAGCGCAGCATCGTCTCGACGACCGGAGTGAGAGCCTCGACCCGGCGCGCCGGCGATCCGGCCCAGCGCGCTCCGGCAGCCGTCGACTCGTCCTGGCCGATCACGGACTGCTCACCGAGTCCGGAGTCCGGCCCCATGCGCGCGCCGGGTTCGAGCACCGCGTTGGCACCGACGAAGGCCCGCTCGCCAACCGTGATGGGCGCGACGGTGACCCGTCCGTCCGCGACCTTCCAAGGTCGAAGGGAAACGCCGTAGCCGACCGCCGCGTCGCTGCCGATCGTCAGCAGCGCCGGCAGACCGATCATGCCGGTGGCGATCGTGGTGCGGGCTCCGACGCGTGCACCGAGCAGCCGAAGGTAGGGAGCCGCCATGGGAGAACCGCTGAGCACCCGCAGCGGGCTGATCTCCACCAACAGGTTCAGCGCCCACAGACGCAGATAGGTCCGCCCCCACAGCGGGTAGCGGCCAGGTGCGATGCCTTTCCCCAGCAGGCGCGCCAGGGCGGGAGGAAGGATCCAGCGCACCGCCAGGTATCCGGCCACGGCGGCGATCGTCGGCTGCACGACCTCGCCGCCCGAGGCCTGGCCGTGGTGTGCGGCGTACGTGATGGCCACGGGCAGCGTGAACAGAAGAAGCACAACGTAGATGGCCCCGGCCTGGGCCAGTCCGGCGAGCGCGATCCGGCCGCGGCTGTGACGGATGAACGAGCGGGGCGGGCCGGCGGTGCCCGCGGTGGCCGACGAGGCACGTATCCGCTCCGCGAACCCCTGCACGGTCGGGTGCTCGTACAGGTCACGCAGAGTCGGCCCGGTTCCGCTGTCGCCGCCGCGCAACAGCGACACGACCTGGGCGGCGAGCAACGAGTGGCCGCCGAGGTCGGTGAAGAAGTTCGCCTCGGCCGACAACTCGTCGGGAGCGAGACCGAGCACCTGCGCCCAGGTGTCCCGCACCCGCCTCTCCAACTCACCGCGGGCGGGCACCACGCGGCCGGTCCCCATGAGCCGGCGTCCGGTCGGAGGAGGGAGCAGCCGGCGGTCGACCTTGCCGCTCGGCATGGCGGGAAGGCGGTCGAGGATGTCCAGGAACGACGGCACCATGTAGGCGGGCAGAGTACGTTGCAGGTGCTCGTGCAGGCGGCCGACGAGGTCGCCGTCGGAGGCCGCGTCCCGGCCGGGAGCGTCTGTGGCGCGTACGACGTAGGCGGCGAGCACCTTGCCGCTCCCGGTCCCGCTGTGCCCGGCCGGGTCCAGATCGTCCCGGGTCCGCGGAGTCCTGCCGGTGTCCGGCGCGGGGACGAGCGAGGTGACCGCCTGGGCTACGCCGGGGTCCTCCAGCAGCACGTTGTCGATCTCACCGAGTGCCACCCGATAGCCCCGGATCTTCACCTCGGCGTCGGCCCGGCCCAGGTACTCGATCTCCCCGTCGGCGGTCATCCGGCCGAGGTCACCGGTGCGGTAGAGCCGGCCGTTTCGGGGACCCAGCGGGTGCTCGATGAAACGGTCGGCGGTCAGGTCCGGCCGGCCCACGTAACCGCGGGCCAGGCCGGGACCGCCCAGGCATATCTCGCCGGCCGAACCGTGCGGCACGGGCCGCCGCTGTTCGTCGAGAAGTACCACCGAGTACGTCGGCAGCGGCCGTCCGATGGTGACGGGCCGGTTCGCCCGCATTTCCTGCCAGGTCGCCGTGACGGTGGCCTCCGTCGGTCCGTACGTGTTGAGGATGCGCCGTCCCGGCCTGCTCCACCGGTCGACGAGACTGTGCGGGCACGCCTCGCCGCCCACGACGATGCTGCGGACCCGCGGCAGCTCGCGCGGGATCGTCGCCAGTAGCGTCGGCACGCAGTACAGCACCGTGACGCGAAGCGTCTCCAGGAAGTCGGCGAGCTCGTCGCCGAGCCGCGCGGGGCCGCTCGGCCCGGCGACGAGCGTGGCGCCTGCCGTCCAGGTCGGCCAGATCTCCTCCAGGGAGAAGTCGAACGAGATGGTCATGCCCTGGAAAACCCGGTCATCGGGGCGTACGGCGTACACGGGAGTCACGACACCGAGGAAGTTACAAATGCTCGATTGGGCGATCTCCACGCCCTTGGGCCTGCCGCTGGAGCCCGAGGTGTACATGATGTACGCGGTGGGATCGCCTTCGTACCTGCCCGCGCCGGGCGTGTCGGCAGGCGGCCGCGTCGTGGGAAGACGAGCGACTTCACTCGCCCAGGCGTCGGTCCGGATCACCCGGCACGCTCCCGGCTCCACCGTCTCCGCATGTCCGGTGCGTGGCATCAGAGCGCCCGTGGTCAGCAGGACGTCGGCGCCTGAGTCGCCCAGGATGTACGCGATGCGTTCGTGCGGGGAAGCGGGGTCGAGCGGCACGAATGCCGCCCCGGCCTTGCACACGCCCAGGAGCGACACGTACATGCCCACGGACCGCGGCAGCAGGACAGCCACGCGAGTGCCCGTACCGACGCCCGCACGGCGCAGGTAGTGAGCCACCTGGTTGGCGCGTGCGTCGAGATCGGCGTACGTCAGACGCTGCTCATCGCATTCCAGGGCGACGGCCCACGGTGTGCGGTCACAGGCGTCGTGAAAGAAGTGGTGCAGCCGACGGGCCGTGTTCTGCGCGCCCTGGTCGGTGAAGTCCGAAGCCGGAACGACAGGCGGGTCCACAGTGTGCGAGGCCATGAGGAAACCTCCTCCTCAGCTCGGGCCCGGTGGTCCGGGGACTGTTCCAGCTTGTACGGCACCGGCTGAGAGGAGGCTGAGACAGACCCTCACCTGATCGGTCCGTGGCCTCCGGCGCGCACCGCACGAGAAATGTACTGATCGGTACATAACGAGAACGGGCCGCGCGACACGGAACCACATCCTTCGCCCTGTGGAATGAACGATTTCTGCGGGAGGGCCCGGTTCCGATCAGCTTCGGCACCGTACTCCGCGGTTGAGGCCCGACGCCGGTGCCGGACCCGGGCGACGGGATTCCGGCCACCGGCGCCGACGGGGAGAGCCGGGGACGTGGTGTCCCGGCGCAGGCCCCGCGTCGGTTCACATCGTGCGGTCGACGAGGAACGGGAGAAGCGTGAGGATTTCACCGAGCGCGGCCGGGGCCAGCGGGACGTTCTCCAGGCTGCGCCGAGCGCTGTCGAGGTGCTGATGCGCCTCGGCCAGTGTCGCCGAACGCCCACCGGCTTCCTCGACGAGACCGGCCGCCCGCCGCGCGGTGGTGCTGTCGAGTGGACTGCCGGTGCCGAGCAGCGCCGCGAGGCGCCGGGCGGCGGGGTGGTCCGTGGCCAGGGCCGCGAGAACGGGGTACGTCTTCTTCAGCCGGCGCAGATCACTGTGGACGGGCTTGCCCGTGACCTGGGGATCTCCCCAGATGCCCAGGAGGTCGTCCACGGACTGGAATGCCACCCCGAGGTGCCGGCCGGCCGTGGTGAGGGCGGCGACGGTCGTGGCAGGGGCTCCGGCGAGCACCCCGCCCAGGCCCGCCGCGCAGCCGAGGAGCGCGCCGGTCTTGTGCTCGGCCATCCACCGGTACTCGTGCGGCCGCACCGCTTCGGGCCCGGTCCAGGGCCGGGACTCGAAGAGCAGGTCCTCGGCCTGACCGCGGACCAGGTCGGTCAGCGTGCCGGCGAGAAGCCGGACCCCTGCCGCACCGTGCACGCCGGGAGCGTCGGCCAGCGTCTGTACGGCCAGGGCGAAGAGCGCGTCGCCCGCGAGGATCGCAGGGCCGGTCCCGTACACCTTCCATGCGGTGGCGCGCTGTCTGCGGGTCTCGTCGCCGTCCATGATGTCGTCGTGCAGGAGGGAGAGGACATGGATCAGCTCGACGGCGACGGCGCCGACGACGGCGTCCTCCGCAGGGGCGCCGGCCGCCTCGGCGCCGAGCAGGGTGAGGGCCTGACGCACCCCTTTGCCCTGTGAGCCCGTGACGGGGGCACCGTCCGCCGTGCCCCACCCGAGGGAGAACGCGGCCATCTCCGCGTGCCACGGGTGCAGACGCTGCACGGCCTGGGCGAGCGCCGGGCGTACGAGGTCGCGGCAGCGGGCGAGGATCTGCGGTGCCGTGGCCCGCTGGGTTACCGGCGGCGGTGTCATCGTCCTCCGCCTTCCTCGTCGGCCGCGCCACCGACCGGTGCCACGCCGAGTTCGGCGTACGCCTTGTCGACCATGTCCCGGGCATTGAGCAGGCCGATCCGGCTGAGGGTGCGGCGCAGCTCGTCCAGATCGGCGGCGGTCTCGTTCCGGTCGCGGCCGAGCCGGGCGAGCGATTTGACGAGACCGAGCCGGGCCAGCGCCTCGCCCCGGGGCTCGGCCATGGCACGGAACTCGGCGAGCGCCTCCTCGTAGACCTGGCGCGCCGCCTCGTAACGGCGGGCGCGGAAGAGCACATTGGCGCGCATCTTGTGGTTGTACGCGAGCGCACTGGACAACTTCATCTCACGGCAGGTGAGTTCGGCTTCCGTGAGCAGGGCCAGGGCACGCTCCGGATCGTCGTCCCGCAGGGAAACGATGTCGGCCATGCCGCGCAGGGCCCACGCCCGGCCACGCCGGTCGTCCGCGTTCCCGGCCAGCTCGGCGGCCTCCTCGAACATGGTCAGGGCACTGTCGAGCGAGCCGGTGTTGCGGTGAATCTGTGCGATGCCCTCCAGTGCCCACACGGTGTGGCGCGCCTCGCCGCGGGCGCGCGCCTCGGCGAGCAGTTGTTCGTGCAGGACCGCGACCTTCTGGTAGTCGCCCTGTATTCGCCCGGTCTCCGCAAGGCCGGCGAGGGAGTAGCCACGGGCGACGATGTCCCCGCCGCGCTTACCCATGTCGGCCGCCAGTCCCAACAGGCGGAAGGCGAGGCGGAGTTCACCGCGCTGACGGGCAAGCGTCCCTCCGCTCCACAGCGCCCACGCCATTGCCGCCGCGTCACCGGCCGAGCGGGCGGCCCGGTAACTGGCCTTCCACGCCCGGTCGGCCTCCTGTACGTTGCCGAGCCTGCGATGGGCCTCGGCCACCGCGAGCCCGCAACGCGCCACCTCGCGCTGCGAGCCGGAGAGCTCGGCCTCCCTTAAATGACGTACTCCTTCGGCCAGTACATCCGTGAGAGAGGAGTTCACCGACATCTTGGTGAGGGCGCCTTGGTACTCGGGCGCCAGTGCCTTGCTGTGCATGGGAGCCTTTCGCGCGCGGCCGGGCGGCACCGGCAACTATGCGCGTGGTGTATACATGGAGCGCATAGTTGGCCGGTGATCTGACCCGGGCACTCGTGGGGGGTCGGACGTGGCTTGTCACTTGCGGCGAACCGCCTTGTTGTGGATCAAGACGGCAGTCGCGCGTCCGAGGTTGCTCCGCGATCAATAGAAGTCGACATCGGGGGACTGCGGGGGCATCGGAACCGGTGGGTGCCGGCGCCACCACCGTGCTGGGCGCGGGTACCGCCTCGTGGAGCGGCCCCGACACCTTCTGGCTAAGCTCGACGAGGGGCCGAATACCAGATCGATGGAGGCTCCCATGACGACTCTCGAACCCCGCGATGTGGCCCCTCGCCTCGCCACCGGTGCGTTCATCCTGAATTCCGGCCTGGGCAAGCTGAAGGCGGACGAAGAGACGGCCCAGGGCGTGCACGGCATGGCCTGTACCGCCTACCCGTTCCTCAAGAAGATGGAAGCCAAGCGATTCACCCGGCTGCTCGCGCTGACGGAAATCACGGTAGGCGGAACCCTGCTGGCCCCCTTCGTGCCGACCCGACTGGCCGGACTGGCGCTGACCGGGTTCTCCGGCGGCCTGGTCGGCCTCTACCTCCGGATGCCGGGGATGCGGGAACCCGGCAGCCTGCGGCCCACCCAGAACGGCATCCCGCTGGCCAAGGACTCCTGGATGCTGGGCATCGGACTCGGCTTCCTGGCCGCGGGTGTCCGCTGGCCGGGCGGGCGCGCGTCCCGGTGTCCCTGGCGGCGGTGCCGAGGCTGACGGCAGCGGCCGACGCCGGGGCGTGAGCGGGCTGCGCCGGCGCTGTGCCCGGTGAAGGCTCGCGTCGGTCGCATTCTGACTACTCTGGGGGTGGGAAACCGTGTCCGACCGACGCCGGCCGCCCGTGAGGCCGGGCCGATGAATGGCCCTCCGTTGCGGGATTTGTCACGGCAGGTAGCCGCCTGGAGTGCGGTGTCCCGGAAAACCTGGTTCCGTGGCGGGGTCCGCTCCGCCCACAGATCCAAGGAGTGATCATGAGCGAGTCAGAGGAATACCGGGGTCGCGTAAGGGAGATGCGCGCCAAGGCGAAGGACCTCATGGACGCAGCCGAGCGCACCTCGGACCCCAAGGAACGCCAGCGCCTGAAGGAGAAGGCCCGCAGGATCGAAGCCGAGAGCGATCAGGTCAGCGGCATGGCGAGCGGGGACATCTACCCCATGGAGTAGTCGGCCACTGGAGTAGCCGGCCACGGGAGCAGTCGGCCCTGAAGCGGCCGGCCTCCGGAGTGGCCGACGCCTGGAGTGCTCGACGTCGGGTGGTGGCCGATGGCCGTACTCCCGGACCCACGGGCGCCGCCGCCTGGCCCGGATCGCCGAAGTTGATCAGCTGAGCACGCGACCGCAAGCGGGAGCGTGGCAGAGAACGCAGAGGCTGCCCCGCAAGGCGTCCTCTCAGGCTCCAGGGACCTCGGCGCGGGCATCGGCCGGCAGCTGGAGGGCATGCTCGCGATCCTGGAGCAGCAGTCTGCCCTCGCCCGCGCAGGCTGCCACCCTGCCGCCGACCAGGAACTCCTCGGGAGGGCCGGCATGGAAGGTGCCGCACGCCCCGTCGGGTCCCTTGAAGCTCTGGGTGACACCGTCGGACAGCTCGGCGTCGCACTTTCCGGCGACGTACTCGGCCGACGTGGCCCGGACCGACGGCCGTTCGCCCTCCAGCACCCTTGATCGGCCCGCACCGCGGCGTGAACGGCCCGTGGAGCGGACGCACTTACTCAATCCGAAACGATCAGTCGGGACCGATTGGCAAGCTCGTCCCAGTCCGGAAACGGACAGTGCCGAACGCGGCGCGTGTCGATCGCGGGGGAGGGGCGGGAGAGCGGCCATGGTGAGGCCATGAACAGCGTTGACCTTTTGACGGACGCGTTCACCCGCGTCCAGGAGACGGTGCACGAGGCGGTCGAGGGACTGTCACCCACCGATCTCCATGCCCGCCTCGATGGCGGAGCGAACACGATCGCCTGGCTCGTATGGCACCTCACCCGGATCCAGGACGACCACGTCTCCGACGCGGCCGGTATCGAGCAGGTCTGGTTCACCCGGGACTGGGCCTCCCGTTTCGATCTGCCCTTCGAGAAGAACGCCACCGGGTACGGACACAGCGATGCGGACGTCGCGGCGGTGCGGGTGGGGTCGCCGGAACTGCTGCTCGGCTACTACGACGACGTCCATGAACAGACCCTCGATTTCATCAGCGAGCTCGACGGCCGGGCTCTGAACCGCGTCGTCGACGAGGCGTGGTCGCCGCCGGTCACCCTCGGGGTCCGTCTGATCAGCGTCATCTCGGACGACTTGCAGCACGCCGGCCAGGCGGCCTTCGTCCGGGGCGCGCTCGAACGTCGGTAGAACTCTGCGCGAGCAGGGGCCCGTTGCGCGCTCCGGGGCGGGTGCGCACTCCGGTGGCTGTGCCGTCCCCCGGTCCGCCGGGCACCGAGGTCATGAACCACATGGCCTTGGCGCCCGGCGGAATCCCGGCGCGCTTCAGACCTTGCGCCCGACGCCAGGGCGACGACGCCGGGATCGCGACCATCCGCAAGGAGGAGCCGCCTTCCGCAAGCGCCTGGCCGTGGTGGCGGGCATCGATCTCGACGACCCGGAGGCCGGATTCGAGGCGATGCTCCAACTGCGGCTGCACCCGCCGCGGTACTGACGCCGGCCCGGTCCTCACCGTGACACGCGGGATCCACCCGGGGCGGGCGCAATGATGAAAGAGTTCTCGTAGCAGCCGGACACAACGACGCCCGCACGCCCGCGTGTCCGCGCAGCCGTGTATCCGAATGTCGACGATGGGACAGATGCCATGCCTCTCAAGGGCGAGTACGAGCCGAGCCCCGCGCAGTGGGTCCGCGACCAGGTCGAGCTGTTCGAGAGCTCCGGTGGGACGGAGGGGACCATGATGCGGGGCCTGCCGGTCATCATCCTGACCACCCGCGGGGCCAAGAGCGGCAAGATCCGCAAGACGCCGCTCATGCGGGTCGAGCACAACGGCTCGTACGCTGTGGTCGCCTCGCAGGGCGGCGCCCCCAAGCACCCCGTCTGGTACCACAACCTCGTGGCCGACCCGCGCGTGGAACTGCAGGACGGCCCCGTCCGCCAGGACATGAGCGCCCGTGAGGTCACCGGCGAGGAGAAGGCCCTGTGGTGGCAGCGCGCGGTCGAGGCGTTCTCCGACTACGCCGACTACCAGCTCAAGACCGACCGGCAGATTCCGGTCTTCGTCCTGGAACCGGCGGCCGAGCCGCACTGACGAGCGCGCGGGGGAGGCGCGGACCGTACGCCCGCCGCGCCCCCCGGACGCGGCCTCGTGAGCCGGGCGGTCAGCGGTGCTCCGGATCGGGACAGTCCGAGCGGCAGCCCGCCGGCCCGCGGAGGGATCGTGCAACCGAGGAGACGTGCGCTGTCCCGCGCGGCCGGGACCCTTTTTCGGGATCAGGCCGTCAGCTTCCCGGGCAGCCAGCCCAGCTGCGCGGCCTCCTGGAACGGCCCGCCGCCCTCGTGGTCGTTGAAGTCGTACACCTCGATGGCCTTGTCCTGGTGGGCGTATGCGTTGAAGGCGGCGAAGACGGTCGAGGGCGGGCAGGTCATGTCCTCCAGAGCCGTCGAGAACAGGGCCGGTGCACGCCCGCGTGCGGCGAAGTGCACGCCGTCGAAGTAGGACAGGGTGGCCCTCGCCTGTTCGGCCCGGCCCCGGTGCGTCTTGAGGTAGCTGCCCACCTCGCGGTACGGGGTGCGGTCGGTGACGGTGAGCGCGCGGGGGAAGTCGCACAGGAACGGGACGTCCGGCGCGATCGCCACGAGGTCGGGTATCAGCCCGCCGACGGCGAGCGTGATGCCGCCGCCCTGGCTCTCGCCGATCGCCGCGGTGCGCGCCGCGTCGGCCAGCGGATGCGAGCGCGCCGCCTCCACCGCCCGCACCGCGTCGGTGAACACGCGCCGGTAGTAGAACGCGTGCGGGTCCTCGATGCCCCGGGTCATGAAACCGGGGTACGAGGGCGCGCTGCCCACCGGGTCGGGGGTCTCGCCGACCTGCCAGCCGCTGCCCTGGCCCCGGGTGTCCATCACGAAGTGGGCGAAACCGGCCGATGCCCAGAGCAGATGGGTGTGGGCCAGGCCCCGCCCGCCGCCGTAGCCGATGAACTCCACGACCACCGGCAGCGGTTCGGTGGTGCCCGCCGGGAGGACGAACCAGCCCTTGACCGGGTGCCCGCCGGAGCCCGCGAACGTCACGTCGTACACGTCGACGGTGCTCAGCCCCGTGCCTGTACACAGCTCGAACCGGGCGTCGAGGTCGTGGGACCTGGCCTCGTCGAGGGTCTTGGACCAGAACGCGTCGAAGTCCTCCGGCTCCACCGAACGGCTGCGGTAGTCGCGCAGCTGGTCGAGGGGCAGATCGAACAGGGACATGCGGAACCGCCTTCTTCGCAGGGGGGAGGGGGCACCCGTGGGGATGGTTGATCACACGGTACGGGGGCGGGCGGCGCGCGGACGAGGGTGTTCTCGCGCCGACCTGCTCGGACCGGATCACGCCTGCACGGCAGGAGGCCTCCGGACGTGCCGCACACGGGGCGCGACGGTCCGTGTCACGGCCATGTGCTGAACTGTCTGTGGCACATCTGATTCAGGAGCACCTTGTGAGCAGCTACCGGCACCCCGGCATCGTCTTCACCGACCGCTATTTCCCGGTCCCGCTCGACCACACCGATCCGGGCGGCGAGCAGATCGAGATCTTCGGCAGGGAGGCCGTGGCGAGTGGCAGGGCCGGTGAGGAACTGCCCTGGCTGGTCTATCTGGAGGGCGGCCCCGGCTTCGGCGCCCGGCGCTTCATCGGCGCGGAGGCATGGCTGGGACGGGCGGTGGAGGAGTACCGGGTGCTGCTCCTCGATCAGCGCGGCACCGGCCTGTCCACCCCTGCCAACCGGCAGACCCTGCCGCTGCGCGGCGGTCCGCGCGAGCAGGCCGACTACCTCGCCCACTTCCGGGCCGACAACATCGTGCGCGACTGCGAGCTCATCCGCCCGCGGCTGACCGGTGGCGAACCGTGGACGGTCCTCGGTCAGTCCTTCGGCGGCTTCTGCGCCGTCCGCTATCTGTCGGCCGCCCCCGAAGGGCTCAGGACCGTCCTGATCACCGGCGGGCTGCCCTCGCTCGACGCGCACGCCGACGACGTCTACCGGGCCGCCTACCCGCGGATCGAGCGCAAGGTCGCCGCCCACTACGCGCGCTACCCGCAGGACGTCGAACGGGCCCGGGAGATCACCGCTCACCTCGCGGAGCACCGCCCGGAAAGCGCGGGCCACCGTCTGACGCCCGAGGGGTTCCAGTCCCTCGGGATCATGCTGGGCGGCGGCAACGGCAGTCACCAGCTGCACTACCTGCTGGAGAACGCCTTCGTCCGCACGCCGCTGGGCACCGAGCTCTCGGACACGTTCCAGGAGGCGGTGCGCACGGCGAGTTCGTTCGCCGGGCATCCGCTGTACGCGCTGATGCACGAGGCGATCTACGGCCAGGGCGAGCGGCCCACCGGCTGGGCCGCCGAGCGGGTCCGTGCCGAATTTCCCCAGTTCGACGCGGCCACGGCGCTCAAGGGCGACGGCCCGGTGCTCTTCACCGGTGAGAGCATCCATCCCTGGCACTTCGAGGTCGACCCGGCGCTGCGCCCGCTGCGCGAGACCGCCGAACTGCTGGCCTCCCGTACCGACTGGGCGCCGCTCTACGACACCGCGCGGCTGGCCGCCAACGAGGTGCCGGTCGCCGCGGCCGTCTACCACGACGACATGTACGTCGACACCGGGCACGCGCTGCGCACGGCGGCGGCGATCCGCGGGCTGCGTACCTGGGTGACCAACGAGTACGAGCACGACGGGCTGCGCGCGGGCGGACCGCGCGTACTGGACCGGCTGCTCGCCCTGGTCCGGGACGAGGTCTGATCGGTTCCAGCGAACGGCAGGAGCCGGTCACGTACCCGCGTGACCGGCTCCTGCCGCGTCGCTCGGTGCGTCAGCCCTGGAGGGCGTCCAGCGTCGCGTCCAGGTTCGCGGCCGAGCGCGGGGCGCGGTTGTACGGAAGCTTCGACAGGGCCGCCGCCATCCCGCACGTGTTGGTCACGGCGGAGAAGACGAGCCCGGAGCCGATGCCCGCGGCGACCCACCGGGCGGCCGGGAAGCGCACCCCGGCCAGCAGGCCGGCCACCACCAGAGAACCTGCGGCGAGCCGGACCTGACGCTCCATCGGCCAGGTCGGCCGGGCCCCGGCCGGACGGTCGAGATCGCGGCCCTCGCGCTCCCAGGCCGAGGTGCCGCCGGACAGTGTCACGGCGTCGATGTCGGCCGCGGCCAGAATGTCGCAGGCCCGGGTGGAGCGGACGCCGGAGGCGCACACCACGAGCAGCGAGCCGCGGGCGGCGGCGGATTTCAGGGCGGGCACGGCCTCGGGGAGGCGGTCCAGCGGGATGTTCAGGGCACCGGGCACGTGCCCGGAGGCGTACTCGCCGGGGGCCCGCACATCGATGACGGTGAACTCCGCGAGACGGGCCGCGGCCTGGGCGGGCGAGAGGGAGACGGGGCTGGTCACGAGCAGTTGATTCCTTTCGTTCACCGGGGCCGAGGAGGAACTCGGTCTCTCCTGCCCCTTCGGTTAGAATACCCCTTGGGGTATCAGGAGGAGGATGTTGTGGAACTCGACATGGCGGCCGACGAACTGAAGTCGGTCCTCAACCGCCTTCGCCGCGCGCAGGGCCAGCTCGCCGGGATCATCAGGATGATCGAGGAGGGCCGGGACTGCGAGGACGTCATCACGCAGATGGCGGCCGTTTCCCGGGCGCTCGACCGGGCCGGTTTCGCGATCATCGCGACGGGTCTGCAGCACTGCATGCCCGACGGCGGCAGTGAGTCCGCGGACCGGGACCGGATGCGGGCACGGCTGGAGAAGCTCTTTCTCTCGCTGGCCTGACCGAGGAGCAGGGGGCGATGCCGTGAACGGGGCGCTCACCGCCCGGTCCGGCGCGCGGGCGTGGTGAGGTCGTAACCTGCCGGCATGACGGAGCAGCTGACGCCCATGCCCGCGGACTGGCGGCGTGCCCTCGCCGTGGTCGCGCACCCCGACGACCTGGAGTACGGCTGCGCGGCGGCGATCGCGGACTGGACCGATGGCGGGCGCGAGGTCACCTACCTCCTCGCCACCCGCGGCGAGGCCGGTATCGACTCGCTCCCCCCGGAGGAATGCGCACCACTGCGCGAGCGGGAACAGCGGGCGAGCGCGGCCATCGTCGGCGTCACCACCGTGGAGTTCCTGGATCACCGCGACGGAGTGATCGAGTACGGAATCCCGCTGCGCCGCGACATCGCCGCGGCCATCCGCAGGCACCGTCCCGAACTGGTCATCACGCTCAACCACCGCGACACCTGGGGCGGCGTCGCCTGGAACTCCCCTGATCACCGGGCGGTCGGCCGTGCCGCCCTGGACGCCGCGGCCGACGCGGGAAACCGCTGGATCTTCCCGGAGCTGACCGGGGCGGGGCTCCCGCCGTGGGACGGGGTGCGATGGGTCGCGGTAGCGGGGTCGGCCACCCCCACCCACGCAGTGGACGCGACGCCCGGACTGGAGCGGTCCGTGGAATCACTGCTGGCGCACCGCACGTACATCGAAGGGCTGACGGATGAGAACCCCGAGGCGTACTGCCGTACCTTCCTGACCGGACACGCGCAGTCCGCGGCCGAGCGGTTCGGGGGTCGCCCCGCCGTCACGTTCGAGCTCTTCGCCCGCTGAAATCGGGCCCCTGCGGGGCAAAGCTGCAGGTCCAGGTGTTGATGTTGTCCAGACCATTGACATGCAAGCGACACGGTGTTGAATTCAGTCTCGTTGTGTTGTGCGACTCCGGTGACTTGAGTGATCAATGGAGGACCTGTGACGCCTCGCCCATTCCGTTTCACCGCACTCGGCACGGCGGCGACCCTGCTGGCCGGCGGCCTGCTGGCCGCGGTGCCGCCCGCCCAGGCAGCCGACGGCCCCGGGACCGCCGCACCGGCGAAGTCCGCGGCGGGGCAGCGGACCCCCGCCATCGCGCCGACCCCGCAGTCCGTGCGGAACCGGCCCGACCGGATCACCATCAGCCCCACCGTCACCGTGGTGGCGGGCGCAACCGCCGACGAGCCGTCCCTCGAGGTGGTGGAGACCGCCCTGCGCCGGGCCGGTGCACAGCGCGTCGTGCGCAGCGACAAACCCGGCAGGAGCGGGCTCACCGTCCATGTCGGTGACTCCGCCGCGCTCGCCGCCCAGCACCTCGACGGCCCGTCCGGGCTGCCCGCCGAGGGCTATGTGCTCGGCGTCGGCGCCGACCGCATCGTCCTCGCCGGCAAGGACACCACCGGCACGTACTACGCCGCGCAGACCCTGCGTCAGGTTCTGCCGCAGGTGAAGCATCCGGGGGCCGACGTCGCCGGACTCGCCGTACGCGACTGGCCCGGCACCGCACTGCGCGGCGTCATCGAGGGCTTCTACGGCACCCCGTGGTCGCACGAGGCCCGGCTCGACCAGCTCGACTACTACGGCGAGCACAAGATGAACATCTACGTGTACTCGCCGAAGGACGACGCGTATCTCCGGGCGAAGTGGCGCGACGCCTACCCCGCCGACCAGCTGGCCCGGATCAAGGAGCTCACCGACCGGGCCGTCGAACGGCACGTGGAGTTCACGTACGCGCTCTCGCCCGGCCTCTCCGTCTGCTACAGCTCGGACGCCGACGCCAGGGCCCTGGTGGACAAGTTCCAGACGATCTGGGACATCGGCGTACGGACCTTCGCCATTCCGCTCGACGACATCAGCTACACCGACTGGAACTGCGCCGAGGACAAGGCGAAGTGGGGGACCGGCGGGGGTGCGGCGGGCGCGGCGCAGGCCTATCTGCTCAACCGGGTCAACAAGGAGTTCATCGCCACCCACCCGGGCGCCCAGCCGCTGCAGATGGTCCCCACCGAGTACTACGACGTCTCCGCGTCGCCGTACAAGAAGGCGCTGGCCGAGCAGCTCGACCCCGGTGTCCTGGTCGAATGGACCGGTGTCGGCGTTGTCGCACCGACCATGACCGTCGCGCAGGCCGAGGCCGCCCGCACGGTTTTCAACCACCCGATCCTGACGTGGGACAACTACCCGGTCAACGACTACGCGACCAACCGGCTGCTGCTCGGCCCGTTCAACGGACGGGAGAAGGGCCTGCCCGGCAAGCTGGCCGGGATCACCGCCAACCCGATGATCCAGCCGTACGCCTCGAAGATCGCGCTCCACACCGTTTCCGACTACGCCTGGAACGACGCCGCGTACGACCCGCGCACCTCATGGGGCGAGGGGCTGAAGGAGTACGCGGGCGGCGACCCCCGCACCGAGAAGGCGCTGCGGGCCTTCGCCGACGTCAACTACAGCTCCGCCCTCAACAAGGACCAGGCCCCCGAGCTGGCGGCCGAGTTCGCCCGCTACTGGGAGTCCGGCGACGCCGCGCGGCTCACTTCGGTGCTAGGCGCGCTCGGCTCCGCACCCGGACGGTTGCGCGGCAGCCTTCCGGACCGCGGCTTCATCGCCGACTCCGGCCCCTGGCTGGACGCCACCGAGTCCTGGGCCGCCGCCGCCCGTACCGCCCTGCGCATGGTCGAGGCGGCCCGCGCCGGAAAGGGCGCGCAGGCCTGGGAGCTGCGGCAGCAGCTGCCCGCACAGGTCGCCGCGGCGAAGGCGTTCGCCTACACGGGTCTGGACGGCCGCAAGGTGCCGGTCCTCGTCGGTGACGGCGTGCTGGACCGGTTCATCGACGCGGCGAGCGCCGAACACGACCGGATCCTCGGCGTGAGCGGCCGGCCCTCGGCGACGACGAGCCTGGGCACGTACCAGAGCAACACGGTCGCGCGGATGCTGGACGGCGACGACTCCACCTACTTCTGGAGCGACCGCGCGCCCGCCGCGGGCGACCAGGTCACCGTGGACCTGGGCCGGGTCCGGGACATCGGCGACATCACCCTCGCCATGGCCAAGCCCGGCAGCACCGACGACTACCTCCATCAAGGCGTGCTCGAATACTCCTCCGACGGGCAGAAGTGGCAGCAGTTGACCGCCTTCTCCGGAAAGCCGGACGTCACCGCGACCGCGCCCGCCGGAACCAAGGCCCGCTATGTGCGGGCGCGGGCGACGGCCGGCCAGGACAACTGGCTCGTCGTACGGGAGTTCAGCGTCCCGGCCGAGGAGGGCGCGGTCACCGGAGGCCCGCCCGCCGCGGCCGGATCCTCGCTGCGGGCGGCGTTCGACGGGGACCCGGGCACCGTCTACCGGGCGGCCCGCGCTCCGGAGGCCGGGGAGGCGCTGGAGATGGGGCTCCTCGCCGCGCGCCCCGTGCGGTCCGTCACCGTCCTGCAGCCTGCCGGGTCCGCCGGGCGTGCCGACATCCAGCTGCGCGGCACCGACGGAACGTGGCAGACGGTCGGCGCGCTCGCCGGCCCGTACGCCGAGGTGCCTGCCGCGGGCCGCACCGCCGACGCGGTGCGACTGGTCTGGCGCGCGGGGTCGGCGGCGCCGCAGATCGCCGAAGTGGTGGTGGCCGGCCAGGACTGACGTCCGGCCGCACGACCACGCCGGGGACGTGCCGGCCACCCGGCTCGAACACGCCCTGCCCGGCTCGAACACGCCCTGCCCGGCTCGAACACGCCCTGCCCGGCTCGAACACGCCCGGTCCGGCCCGAAGCGCTTCGGGCCGGACCGGGCGCTGTCATGCCCGCCTTCGGCCGAAACCGGCAGCGGCCGGTTGTTCCCAGAGGGGCAAGCAACCGCTTAGTATGCGCCGCAGCAGTGGTAATGCCGACAGTGTTGTGGAGGCCCCTCATGCAGGCATGGCGAGTGCACCGGAACGGCGAGCCGAACGAGGTGATGCGGCTCGAAGAGACGGACCGGCCCACAAGCGGCGCCGGGCAGGTGCTCATCGAGGTGCTCGCGGCGGACATCAACTTCCCCGACGCGCTGCTCTGCCGCGGCCAGTACCAGATGCGGCCCCCGCTGCCGTTCACGCCCGGGGTGGAGATCTGCGGCCGGACGCCGGACGGCCGCAGGGTGCTCGCCACGCCCGCCCTGCCGAACGGCGGATTCGCCGAGTACGTCGTCGCGGACGAGGCGTCCCTGCTGCCCGCCCCGGAAGCCCTGGACGACGCCGAGGCCGCCGCCCTCCACATCGGCTACCAGACCGGCTGGTTCGGTCTGCACCGCAGGGCGCGTCTCCAGGCGGGCGAAACGCTCCTGGTCCATGCGGCGGCCGGTGGGGTCGGCAGCGCGGCCGTCCAGCTCGGCAAGGCCGCCGGAGCGAGTGTCATCGGCGTCGTGGGAGGCCCCGAGAAGGCGAAGATCGCCGGCGAGCTCGGCTGCGACCTGGTCATCGACCGCCGGAGCGAGGACATCGTCGCCGCAGTGAAGGAAGCGACCGGCGGGCGCGGCGCCGACGTGGTGTACGACCCCGTCGGCGGCGACGCCTACGCCAAGTCCGTGAAGTGCGTCGCCTTCGAGGGCCGGGTGATCGTCGTCGGCTTCGCGAGCGGAGCCATCCCCACCCCGGCGCTGAACCACGCCCTCGTCAAGAACTACTCGATCGTCGGACTCCACTGGGGCCTGTACAACACCCAGGATCCGGCCGCCGTCCGCGCCTGCCACGAGGAACTCACCCGTCTCGCGGCCGAAGGGGTCATCAAGCCGCTGATCAGCGAGCGTGTCGGGCTGGACCAGGCCGCGGCCGCCGTCCAGCGGGTCGCGGACGGCACCACCACCGGCCGGATCGTCGTCCTCCCGTCAGGAGCCGCCCGATGACGACCCCCGACGCGGCCGAACTCCGCCGCCGTACCCAGGAGCTGCTCGCCGCACACCCCCCGGCCACCACCGACCGCACCGACTTCCTCAAGGCCCGCTTCGACGCCGGGCTCGCCTGGGTGCACTACCCGGCCGGCCTCGGCGGCCTCGACGCGCCGCGCTCCCTGCAGTCCGTCGTCGATACCGAACTCGCCGCCGCGGGCGCCCCCGACAACGACCCGCGCCGGATCGGCATCGGCCTCGGCATGGCCGCGCCCACCATCCTCGGCTACGGCACCGACGAGCAGAAGCAGCGCTTCCTGCGACCGCTGTGGGTCGGCGAAGAAGTCTGGTGCCAGCTCTTCAGCGAACCGGGCGCCGGCTCGGACCTCGCCGCGCTCGGCACCCGCGCCGTCCGTGCCGGCGAGGACTGGGTGGTCGACGGACAGAAGGTCTGGACGTCCAGCGCCCATCTGGCCCGCTGGGCGATCCTCATCGCCCGCACCGACCCGGACCAGCCCAAGCACCGCGGCATCAGTTACTTCATCTGCGACATGACGGATCCCGGCGTCGAGGTGCGGCCGCTGCGCCAGATCACCGGCGAGGCCGAGTTCAACGAGGTCTTCCTGACCGGCGTACGCATCCCGGACAGCAGGCGCCTCGGCCCGGTCGGTGAGGGCTGGAAGGTCGCGCAGACCACACTGATGAACGAGCGGGTCTCCATCGGCGGGGCACGCATCCCCCGCGAGGGCGGCATGATCGGCCCGGTCGCCCGCACCTGGCGCGCACGCCCCGAACTGCGCACCCACGACCTGCACCAGCGCCTGCTGGGCCTCTGGGTCGAGGCCGAGGTCGCCAGGCTCGCCGGCACCCGGCTGCGCCAGCAGCTCGTCGCCGGACAGCCCGGCCCCGAGGGCTCCGGTATGAAGCTCGCCTTCGCCCGGCTCAACCAGGAGATCAGCGGACTGGAAGTCGAACTCCTCGGCGAGGACGGCCTGTTGTACAGCGACTGGACCATGCGCCGCCCGGAACTCGTCGACTTCACCGGACACGACGCCGGATACCGCTATCTGCGCTCCAAGGGCAACTCCATCGAGGGCGGCACCAGCGAGGTACTGCTCAACATCGTCGCCGAACGCGTCCTCGGGCTGCCCGCCGAGCCGCGCAACGACAAGGACGTCCCCTGGAAGGACCTGACCCGATGACCGCACCGACCGAAGAGACCCAGGCGCCCGATCTGCTGTACTCGCAGGCCGAGGACGATCTGCGGGCGGCGGTGCGTTCGCTGCTCGCCGACCGGTGCGATGCGCCGGCGGTGCTCGCCCGCATCGAGTCCGACGCGCCCTACGACCAGCGGCTCTGGAAGGCCCTCGCCGCCGGCATCGGCGCCGCCGGACTGCTGGTGCCCGAGGAGCTGGGCGGGCAGGGCGCCGGGCACCGCGAGGCCGCGGTGGTGCTGGAGGAGCTGGGGCGCGCGGTCGCCCCCGCGCCGTATCTGACCAGCGCGGTCGTCGCCACCGAGATCCTTCTCGCGCTGGGGGCACTGGACGGCCCGGTCACCGAACTGCTCCGGGACCTCGCCACCGGGCGCAAGGTCGCGGTCCTCGCCGTACCGTTCTCCGCCCTGTCGCCCGGCGCTGCGCAGCCGGCCGGTGTCGTGGCCGACGCGCTGGAGGGGACCATGACCGGCGTCGCCGACGCGCCCGCGGCCGACGTGCTGCTGGTCCCCACCACCGACGGCCTGTACGCGGTGGAGACCGGCGCCGAAGGCGTCACCGTCGAGCCCCTCGTCCCGCTCGACCTGACCCGCCCGCTCGCCACCGTCACCCTCGCCAAGGCCCCGGGAACCCGCCTGGCCAACGGTGCGTCCGCGGTCTTCGCCGTGCGCAGGGGCCTGCTGGCGGGCGCCGGGCTGCTCGCCTCCGAGCAGCTCGGACTCGCCGAGTGGTGCCTGACCGAGACCGTCCGCCACACCCGCGAACGGCACCAGTTCAACCGGCCCGTCGGCTCGTTCCAGGCCCTCAAGCACCGTATGGCGCAGCTCTGGCTGGAGGTCGTGTCGGCCCGCGCCGCCGCGCGGAACGCCGCGGACGCCCTCGCGACCGGCAGCCGCGACACGCCGTTGGCGGTGGCCGTCGCGCAGGCGTACTGCTCGAAGGTCGCGGTGCACGCGGCGGAGGAGTGCATTCAGCTGCACGGCGGCATCGGCATGACCTGGGAGCACCCGGCGCACCTGTACCTCAAGCGCGCCAAGGCCGACTCGATCGCGTACGGAACGGCCGGAAACCATCGCGAGGTCATCGCCGAGCTGGTCGATCTGCCCGCACCGTAAGGAACCCCTCATGGTGCGGGGGCAGTTGGGAGCGGAGGTGCGTGCCGGCGCACCTCCGCTCCGTCGTTCCGGCGGCCGGTGGGGTACCGCGCATCCCTTTGCCTGTTGTTTAATTGCGACTGAATCGCAATAACGGTCGATCTTCAATAAGGGATGTGCAGAGTATGACGGGCCGATCGATACGGGGAGCGGTCGCCGCGACACTGGCGACCGTACTGTCGTTGACCGCGGCAGCCTGCTCACAACCGGGTGGCTCGGACGGCGGCGACTCCGGTTCGGGCGCAGGGGAGTCGGCGGTGGTCGGCATCGCCTACGAGCCCGACAGCCTCAGCCCGCTGCTGGGCTACGGCAAGGACGGCAACTCCAAGATCTTCGACGGGCTGCTCGCCCTCGACGCGCACATGAAGCTGCGGCCCGCTCTCGCCGCCGCCCTGCCCGAGGTGAGCGACGACGGACTGACGTACACGTACAGGCTCCGCCAGGGCGTGAAGTTCAGCGACGGGAAGCCGTTCGGCGCCAAGGACGTCGTCTTCACCTACCGCACCATCCTGGACGAGAAGACCAACAACGCGTCCCGGAGCGAACTCGACGCAGTGAAGAGTGTCGCGGCCACCGGCGACGACACCGTGGTCTTCACACTCAAGTACCCCTACGCGCCCTTCGCCCAGCGCACCGTCCTGCCCATCGCCCCCGAACACGTCGCGGGCAGGCAGGACGTCAACACCGGCGCCTTCACCACCCACCCCATCGGTACCGGACCGTACGTCCTCACCAAGTGGTCCAAGGGCGAGAAGCTGAGCTTCAGGGCCAACCCCGACTACTGGGGCGGCGCACCGAAGGTGAAGAAGTTCACCATGGCGGTCATCAAGGACGACGACGTACGCGCCACCCGGCTGCGCTCCGGTGAGCTCGACGGCGCGATCCTGCCGCCCAACCTGGCCAAGGGCTTCGCCCAGGGCAGCGGCATGCGGACGTACGCCGCCACGACGTACGACTACCGCACCGTGACCCTGCCCACCCACAACAAGGTCACCGGCGACACCGCGATCCGGCGCGCCCTCGATGTCGCCGTCGACCGCGAGGCCATGGTCGACTCCATCCTCAACGGCGAGGGCAGGCCCGCCTACGGCCCCGTCCCCACCGACAGCGAGTGGTTCACCAAGGGCACCGAACGCCCCCACGACCTGGCCGCAGCGAAGAGGATCCTCGACGACGCCGGTTGGAAGCCCGGCAAGGACGGCATCCGCACCAAGGACGGCGTACGCGCCGCGTTCCCCCTCTGGTACCTCACCGGCGACAAGCTCCGCCAGGACCACGCACTCGCCTACGCGTCCGACGCCAAGAAGACCGGCATCGACATCACCACCGAGGCCGGTACCTGGGAGGTCATCGAGCCCCGGATGAAGCAGGACGCCGTCCTCGCGGGCGGCGGATCGCCCGCCGACCCCGACTTCGACCAGTACACCCTGCTGGAGTCCTCGCTCGCGGGCGACGGCTTCAACAACATGGCGTGGTACGACAACAAGGCCGTCGACCAGGCCCTCGAAGCGGGCCGCAGAAGCGGCGACACGACCGCGCGCAAGGCCGCCTACGACACCGTCCAGCGCGAACTGGTGAAGAACCCCGGCTACACCTTCCTCACCCACATCGACCACCTCTACGTTGTGAAGGACCGTTTCGGCGCCCTCACCACCCAGGTAGAACCGCACGACCACGGCCTGGCATCCGGCCCGTGGTGGAACGTCGAGGACTGGACGCCGACGAAGTGAACCACCGCCTCCCCTGGGGGCAGATGGGCAGGATGGCGGGACGACGGGCGCTGCTCGCCGTCCCCGTCCTGGCCGCCGTGACGTTCGGCGTCTTCGCCGTCGCCGCCGCCTCCCCCTTCGACCCCGTCAAGGCGTACGCGGGCACCGCCGGTCTCACCGCCTCGCAGGAGAACCTCGATCAGCTGCGGGCCAACCTCGGCGTCGACCAGCCCCTCGTGACCCGCTGGTGGGACTGGCTGACCGCCGCGCTCAGCGGTGACCTCGGCGACTCCAGCGTGATGCGCCAACCCGTCGCCGATGTCATCGGCGAGCGCCTCGGCTGGTCCGTGCTGCTCGCCGCGACCGCCTTCCTCGTCGCCGTCGTCCTGGGCACGGGCCTCGGCGTACTGGCCGCGCGCCGACCGGGCGGCCTCCTCGACCGGTGCGTCAGCTCCGCCGCGTACACGCTCGAAGCCGCCCCGGCCTTCTGGCTCGGACTGCTCGCCATCTGGTTCTTCGCCCTGAAACTCGATGTGCTCCCGGCCGGCGGCCTCACCGACGCGGCCAGCGATACCATCACCTTCGGCCAGGTCGCCAACCACCTGCTGCTCCCCGCGGCCGTGCTCGGGATCTCCCAGCTCCCGTGGTTCTTCCTCTACGTACGCCAGGGCGTCGCCGACGCGCTCGACGAGGATCCGGTGCGCGGCGCCCGCGCCCGCGGACTGCGCGAACGCACCGTGCTGCTCGGCCACGCACTGCGCTCCGGCATGCTGCCGATGCTCACCCTGATCGGCTCCCGCGTCCCCGAACTCATCACCGGCGCCCTGCTCGTCGAGACGGTCTTCAGCTGGCCCGGCATCGCCGCCGCCACCGTCCAGGCCGCCACCTCCGTCGACTTCCCACTGCTCGCGGCGCTCACCGTGCTCGCCACCGCGGCGGTCGTCCTCGGCAACCTCCTCTCCGATCTGCTGTACGCGATCGCCGACCCGAGAGTGGGCTTCGATGGCTGAACTCGTCCTCGGATCCACCCGCCGCACCAACCGCCGCATCCGGGTGGCCGGCTCCGCCGCAATCGTCGCCGCGGTGCTGCTCGCGGTCCTGCTCGTACCGCCGCTGGTCCAGCTCGACCAGCAGGCCGTCGACCTCGCGGCCAGACTCCGACCACCGTCCTGGGAGCACCCGTTCGGCACCGACGACGTCGGCCGCGATCTGCTGCTGCGCTGCGTGTACGGGCTGCGCGTATCGCTGCTCGTCGGCATCGTCGCCGGGCTCACCGCCACCGTCATCGGGACCGCCGTGGGTGCGCTCGCCGCCGCGTTCGGGGGCTGGACCGACCGGATCGTCATGCGGCTCGTGGACACCTTCTCGTCCGTACCGCACCTGCTGCTGGGCATCTTCATCGTCGCCATGTTCCGGCCCGGCGTCGGCCCGGTGATCGTGTCCGTCGCCCTCACCCACTGGCTCTCGACGGCCCGGATCGTCCGCTCCGAAGTGCTGTCGCTGCGCTCACGCCCGTTCATCGACGCGGCGATCTCCGGCGGCGCCTCACGCGGGCGGGTCATCGTCCGGCATCTGCTGCCCGCGGTGCTCCCGCAGGCGGGCCTCGCCGCGGTGCTCATGGTGCCGCACGCCATGTGGCACGAGTCCGCGCTCTCCTTCCTGGGGCTCGGACTCCCCACCCACCAGGCGAGCCTCGGCAACCTCGTGCAGACGGCGCGCGGTTCGCTGCTCGCCGGGGACTGGTGGCCGACGCTCTTCCCCGGCCTGTTCCTGATCATTCCGACCCTCGCCCTGGCGGGCCTCGCCGGTGCCTGGCGGGAACGGATCAACCCGCGCCGCCGATCGGAGCTGATGCTGTGAACACCGTCCCGGACCCACGGAACCTGGACGCGCAGAGCCTGGACCCGCGGTCGCAGGAACCACGGTCCCCGGTCCTTTCCGTCCGTGGGCTCTCCGTCCGCTTCAGGATGCGCGGCGGGCGGCACATCGCGGCCGTCAGCGACGCGCACTTCGACCTCGCGGCGGGGGAGTGCCTCGCCCTGGTCGGCGAGAGCGGCTGCGGCAAGTCCGTGCTCGCCTCCGCGCTCCTGGGCCTGCTCCCCGGCAACGCGCGGACCGCGGGCTCGGCGCTGCTCCACGACGGCACCGATCTGCTCACCGCCGATGAACGGACCCTGGCCCGCACGGTACGGGGCCGCCGCATCGGACTCGTACCGCAGAGCCCCGCGGCCCACCTCACCCCGGTCCGCACGGTGCGCGCCCAACTGGAGGAGACCCTCCGCGAACTGGCCGGCATCCGAAGGCCCGCACTGCGCGCCGCCGCTGAAAAGGCCGCCGCGCGCGCCGCGTTCCCGGCCGGCCACCTGGACCGGTACCCGCACGAACTCTCCGGCGGCCTCGCCCAGCGCGCCGCCACCGCGCTGGCCCTGATCGGCGACGCACCCCTGCTCCTGGCCGACGAACCGACCACCGGACTCGACCGCGACCTGGTCGAGCGGACCGTCGACGAACTGCGCCGCCACACCGACGGCGGCAGGGCCCTCCTGCTCATCACCCACGACCTGGCGGCGGCCGAGCGGATCGCCGACCGGGTCGCCGTGATGTACGCGGGCCGCATCGTCGAACTCGCCGACGCCGACCGGTTCTTCGGGGGACCAGGACCGCGCCACCCGTACGCCCGCGGTCTCCTCGACGCCCTCCCGGAGCGCGCCTTCGCCCCCATCCCCGGAATGCCGCCGGAGCTCGGCGCGCTCCCCGACGGCTGCGCGTTCGCGGCCCGTTGCGGCCGCGCCGACGACCGGTGCTCCGTCCCGCCCCCGTTCGACGGCCGTCTCGCCTGCCACCACGGCGTGCGGACAGCCGCGGAGGAGTCCGCCCATGCTTGAACTCACCCGTATCACGGCCGGATACGTCCCCCGTGCCCCCGTGGTCCGCGACGCCTCACTGACGGTTGAACCCGGCGAATCCGTCGGACTGCTGGGCCCGAGCGGTTGCGGTAAATCGACCCTGGCCAGGGTCGCCGCGCTGCTGCACCGCCCGGACACGGGCACGGTCACACTGGACGGCCGACCGGTACGGGGCTGGCGGCACCGCGCCCCGAGGGCGCAGCGCACCGCCGTCGGCGTTGTCTTCCAACAGCCCCGGCTCTCGGCCGACCCCCGGCTCAGCCTCCGCGAACTCATCGCCCAGCCCCTGCGCGCCACTGGCCGGCGCTCGACGGTGACCGACCAGGTGGCCGAACTGGCCCCGGCCGTCGGCCTCACCGCCGAACTGCTGAACCGGCGTCCGCACGAGGTGAGCGACGGTCAGTTGCAGCGTGCCTGCCTCGCGAGGGCATTGGTCCTGCGGCCGCGCTGGCTGATCTGCGACGAGATGACGGCGATGCTCGACGCGTCGACGACCGCCGCGCTGGTCGCGGTCGTCGAGTCCTACCGACGCGAGTCCGGGGCCGGTCTGCTGGCGGTCGGCCACGACCGGGTGCTGCTGGAACGCTGGTGCGACCGCACGGTCGGCTGGCAGGAAATCACCGGGCACGGCACACCGGACCCGGCTACCACGGCCCCGTCCAGCTGCTGATCGACATCAGGACCGACGGGGCGGCCGCCTACGTCGAACTCGACCGGCAGCTCCGGCGGTACCGGCAGACGCTGACGGTGTACCAGCACGGCCGCGTCCGGCCCGGCGCGATCACGCCCGTCATCTCCGGCGATCGTGCCGCAGGCATCCCGATGGAGGCCCAGCGCACCCGCTACGCCTTCTACGACGGCGGGCCCGACGACCTCGGGACCGCGGCCACCGCGTCGTTCCTTGCGCTCATCAGCAGCAGTCGGAGCGACAACTTCGGCCGGCTGGGCACGGGCACCTTCCCCGTGGCCGAGCGGGACAAACTGCGCTCGCTCGTCACCACGGCCCACCGAAGCGGTCAACGCGTCCGTTTCCGGGCCACTCCCGACGTCGCGGGACCGGAGCGGGAGGCCGTATGGACCGAGCTGCTGGCCGCCGGAGTCGACCACCTGAACACCGATGACCTGGCGGGGCTCGAACACTTCCTCCGTACCCATGACCGGGACACCGGGGCCGAGCCCGCTGCGCTCGGCGGTGGACCGGAGACGGGCGCGCCGTCCGGGGCGTGACAGCCAGTCAACACCCGTATGGCGGACACGCCAGTCCGCCGGATGGCCTCCCCGCTACGCCACACTGGCGGCCGAATGCCGCATTCCGGCGCGGCGGAGGAGGTTGGCCATGGCCATTTCGATCTCACTGGTGCTGCTTCTGCTGATCCTTGCGGTGATCTTTCTCCGCAACGGGGGGCTGAAGATCTCGCATGCGCTGGTCTGCGCCATGCTCGGGTTCTTCCTCGCGGGTACGAGCATGGCGCCGACCATTCAGAGCGGTCTGACGGCCACGGCCGACGTCGTCAGCAGCCTGAAGCCTTGACGGCAGCGGGGCGGCGGGGCGAGCGACGGACGGCATGTGTTTCTCCTCGCTGACGTGACCGGCTGCGCTCCGGTGGCCGTCGACGCGGGGTCACCCCGCCGGGAGCGCCCCGCCCGCCGGTACCACCGATGCCGCGATCATTCGGTCATCGCCACCGCACCGACAAGGATTCTTGCCGTTCCGGCAAACCGCCGCTGTACGGCACCCCGTCACGAGCCGACGAGGAGCAATGCTCAGGACTTGCGGATCGGCCTCGGGTGGGATGCCCCGTGTGATGTGGAGGGCGTACCTTCCCGAGTGATCGACTCAAGGTCATCGAGGAGGCCCGCGTTGCACCGCGGGTCGGGAGGGCACGCCCGTGCTGAGCGTAGTCAACAAGGACGGCACCACCGAGACTGGCTCCCTGATGGACGACATCGTCCGCGAGGGTGCCCGGCGGATGCTCGCTGCGGCCTTGGAGGCCGAGGTCAACCAGTACATAGCCGAGCTGGCAGGCCAGCGTGACGAGGCCGGCCGCCGCCTGGTCGTCCGTAACGGGCACCACCGTGAGCGGACCGTGACCACGGCCGCCGGGCCGGTCGCTGTGAAGGCGCCGCGCGTGAACGACAGGCGCGTGGACGAGGCGACGGGCGAACGTAAGCGGTTCTCGTCGAAGATCCTCGCGCCGTGGTGCCGGAAGTCTCCAAAGATCAGCGAAGTCCTGCCCCCTTCTCTACCTGCACGGACTGTCCTCCGGCGACTTCGTGCCCGCGATGGAGCAGTTCCTCGGCTCGGCCGCTGGCCTCTCCCCGGCGACGATCACGCGGCTGACGAAGCAATGGCAGGACGACCACACCGCCTTCCAGGCCCGCGACCTGTCGGAATCCGACTATGTCTACGTGTGGGCTGACGGCGTCCATCCCAAGGTCCGTCTCGGCCAGGCACATTCCTGTGTCCTGGTACTCATGGGTGTGCGCGCGGACGGCAGCAAGGAACTCATTGCGCTCGCCGAGGGGCTACGAGAGTCGACCGAGTCCTGGGCGGACCTGCTGCGAGACTGCCGCCGGCGCGGCATGACCGATCCCGAACTCGTCGTTGGCGACGGTGCGATGGGAATGTGGCGGGCCCTCGCGGAGGTGTTTCCGCAGGCCAGGCATCAAAGGTGCTGGGTTCACAAAACCCGCAACGTGATCAATGCCCTGCCGAAGTCGGCCCAGCCCGGCGCAAAGAAGGCCCTCCAAGAGATTTGCAACGCCGAGGACCGTGACCACGCCGAGAAGGCTATCCGCGACTTCGAGAGTGCCTACGGCGCGAAGTGGCCGAAGGCGGTGAAGAAGGTCACCGGCGAGATCGACGAGCTCCTTGCGTTCTACGACTTCCCCGCCGAGCACTGGGTTCACCTGCGCACGACAAATCCAATCGAAAGCACTTTCAGCACCGTGAAACTCAGGACGAAGGTCACCCGCGGGGCCGACAGCGCGGCTGCGGCTCTGGCCATGGTGTTCAAGCTGGCCGAGTCCGCCCAAGCCCGCTGGCGCGCGATCACCGCACCTCACCTCGTCGCTCTCGTCCGCAACGGCGCCCGCTTCAAGAACGGTCACCTCGTCGAACGCCCCAAGGTCACCGCAGCCTGAACAACCCGGCTGCCCCGTCGTGACAATCACTCACCAGGAAGGCACCTCGGCATGACCACCAAGTACGACGTCAAGCGCGAGCTCAAGAAGTGCTACTCGCCCAAGAACACTGACTGGGAGCTCGTCGACATCCCCGAGCTCCATTTCCTTGCGATCGACGGGCACGGCGACCCGAACACCAGCGCCGCTTACCGCTGCGCGGTCGAGGCGCTCTACGCGGTCGCCTATACCGTTAAGTTCGCGACCAAAGGTGACCTCGGCAAGGACTTCGTCGTGGGCCCGCTTGAGGGACTGTGGTGGGCGGACGACATGGACGACTTCCTGGCCAGGCTCAAGGACAACTGGCGATGGAGACTGCTCATCAACGTCCCCGACTGGATCACCAGTGACATGATCGAAGACGCCAAGCACACCGCCCTCACCAAGAAGAACCTTCCGGCTATTCCGGATGTTCGGTCACAGACGCTGCACGAGGGCAACAGCGCCCAGGTCCTCCACATCGGCCCTTACGACGACGAGACACCGATCCTGACCAGGCTGCACCACGAGTACCTCCCCGCCAACAACCTGCGGGAGGCGGGGCTGCACCACGAGATCTACCTCAGCGACCCACGCAGGACTGACCCCGCCAAAGTCAGGACGCTTCTACGGCAACCCGTAGAAGCGCAATCCGGTTGAGCGACCTCGGCGCGTCAGCGAAGGGCCAACGCCCGCGAGGCAAGTTGGAGAGCAGTGCTCGTCGAACGACCAGAAGAAATCAGAAGGTGATCAGCAAGCGCAATGGCACGCCGATCCACAGGTCTTGACTATTCCTCGCCGACGAGACGCGACCGGATCAGGAACCGCACCCCTTCCGGAGCCTCCAGGGAGAATCCGCTGCCCCGCCCCTCCACCACGTCGACGATCAGCCGGGTGTGCGCCCACACCTTGTACTGGCTCCTCGACATCCAGAACGGGACGCTTTCCGTCACCCCGTCGACATCGAGTGAGGCCAGCAGCACGTCCGAGCCGCCGGTACGGAACCCACCGGCCTGGTAACACATGGGCGCACTGCCGTCGCAGCAGCCGCCCGACTGGTGGAACATCAGCGGACCGTGCACCGCGCGCAGCCGGCGCACCAGATCGGCGGCTGCGGGGGTCAGCTCTACGGGTGGCGCGTCCCACGGGATCATCGCGGACGGCTCGAACGGAGTTTCCCCGGCACGCAGTTGGCCGGGATGCGGATTCTTCGTCTCGTCTCGGTTCATGCATCAGCCCTTGTCGCATCGGATGGCGCACCGGTCGGCTGGGACGATATGGGCGAACGCTACCAGTCCGGCTCCGTTCAGCAAGGGGTTGTGAGCTGCTGTCGGTTTGCTGAGCTGAAGTGAGTTTTGGCCTCGAAATTTCGTGACTCTCCGTCGGTTTCTTCGGCGGGCCGTCACGGCTGTTCGGATTGGTAGTGGGCACGCTGATGGCTCGGTTGTCGCGTCGGGTGCGCGCCGGGTTCCACTTTCCCGGGGTGGTGGTGCGGGTCGTCGGGGCGGTCGAAGTGGCTGGTCAGCCGGGGTTCGGGAGGGCTTGGAGCCGGTCGATTGCCCGGGTGATCACGCTGGTCCAGGGCCATCGGGTGGTGAAGCGGAGCCAGTGGCGGCGGCCGGTGTTGATGAGTTGTGCGGCGGCGGAGAACAGGCGGAGCCGGAGTCTTTTGGGCTCCCAGCGGCGCGTGTCGCCGGTCAGGGCGAGCATCGGCATCCAGCCAAGGAGGTCGAGCGCGAGGGAGACGATCTCCAGCCAGACCTGGTTTTGCGCGCTGTCGTGCAGGGGCAGGTTGCGCAGGCCGGTGTCGCGGGCGTTTCGGATGCGGTCCTCGCAGCGGGCCCGTCTGCGGTGACGTAGTTCGAGGTCGGCGAGTTGGCCGCCCTTCGTGTTGGTCGCGAAGCAGGTGAGGCGGTTGCCATCGATGTCGGTGAAACGCAACTGAGCGCCGGGGTGCGGGCGTTCCTTGCGGACGATCAGTCGCATTCCTTTCGGCCAGGTACTCAGGTCAGGCATGTCGGTGATCTCCGCGACCCAGGCGCCGGGCCGCTCGGTGCCGCCCGCGTCATAGGCGGGCGTCCACGCTCTCTCCGGGATCTTCAGCACGGCCTGGTGGATGGCGTCCGTGATGGTCATGCCGACGGAGTACGACAGCCACCGGCCCCGCTTGGAGAGCCAGTCGACAAAGGCATGGGTGCCGCCGCCGGAGTCGGTACGGATCAGCGTCTGCCGCCCTCGCCGCAACGGTCCGGGCAGCTGGGCCAGGGCGAGCCGGGCGGTTTCGATGTGGTCAGCTGCGGTGTTCGAGCCTGCGTTGCCGGGCCGTAGCAGGGCGGCCACCGGCTCCCCGGACCCGGCTTGGCCGTGGTCGACGAACGCGACCAGCGGATGATGGCCGAAGGTTTTCTTCCAGGTGGGTGTGGCGTCCTGTTTCTCGGAGTGCGCGAGGACCAGGACTCCGTCGATGTCCACGACCACCTGCCCACCGGCGGCCGGAGCATTGGCCCCGGCCAACTCCCAGACCCGCTTTCGTACTTCGGCACGGGCCGAGCGGATCACGGTCAGTGCCTTCGGTCCGGATGCGGCCAGGGCGCCGACCAGGCGGGAAACGGTCGGATCGGAGGCCACCGGGCCGAACACCTCGGGCTCGGCCCGCAGCATCGCCACATCCGCCAGGCAATCCCCGCCCAGAGCGACCGTGAGAGCGACATCCAGCAGGACCTTGCCCGGGTCGTGTACCGCCCGCGGCCTGCGCCACGGCGCCAAAGCGGCCGATATCGCTTTGTCCAGACCGGACTTGCGGATTGTCTCGACCAGCAGCACCGCCCCGGCCTGCGAGACCACCGAGCGGCCACCGCCCTCGACACGGACAGGCGGGTACGACCCGCTACGCTTCTTCACCTGAGGAGTGCAGCTTTCTTGACGACGACCAGGACCCTAGACAAGTCCCATCGTCCAAGGTCAGAGGCACTCCTCGCCTCTTTGATCACGCTTTGGACTGACCCGCTCATGAAAGCCCGAGGTTAGCGCAGTTGGTGTACTCCATAGAGAGGACCTGGCGTTCGCGGCTTGGTCGCACGAGTGGGTCGCCCAGCAGCTTGAGACGGCTACGGCGCCGGAGATGACAGCAGCCTTGGAGGCCGCCACCGGTCAGAACGTGCCACACAGCGACGACATATTCGTCCGCCTGGTCGAGGCGGTCAGTCCCGAAGCGGTGTCGCTGCCGCGCAACGTGTTCAACGGCCCTCACGATCAGCGGTGGATTCCGAATTCGGAGGGTACGGCTTTTGTGCCGTTGCCATGAACGTTTAGCCGTGGAGCCACGGTGCGTGCTCGCGAGTCGCTCGCAGATGTGGGACTCCGCCTCTGGGAGTAGACGCCTTGAGCGCACGAAATCCCGCGCCCAGTCCTCCAGGCCCCCGCGTCGGTCTATCAGAGTGTTGTCCAGGTCGAAAAGCGCCAGCACGGAGCGACGGTACGCGATGGGCATGCCGTCTCAGTTCCCATCTCACCGTCCGTCTCCGGATGGTCCGTGCCATGCCGTCCGCTCACGCATCGCTCACGCGGCGGGCGATGCTCGTCGGACGCTCTACTTGTAGGCGCCGATGACCGCTGGGCACCTGCCACCCGCCAGCGGTCAGTGGCTCTCAGTGCAGCCAGGTACGGCCGGGCGCGCCTTGGCGCCCGGCCGTGTTCTGTCACTCCCAGCCGGTGGACGTTGCCGAGCCGGTGGCGGGCTCGGACTCGTTGCCGTAGATATCCACTGCGGTGATCGCGTAGTAGTAGGTGACGCCGGGCTCGATGTAGTGGTCCACGAGGTGGACGGGGGCGGGGCCGCTGTACTCGAAGATCGTGTCCGGTGAGTACACCTCGATGATGTGCCCCTTCAGTGGCTTGCTGTTGAGCCGATACTCGGGGGCGACGCGGACATCGGGGCTGGTGGATCGGTAAATGTTGAAGCCCTTGAGGTCGGCTTCGCCGCCGCTGGTCCAACTCACGTGCGTCTCACGGACGCCGTCGCTCGCCGTGAGGGCCCCGGGGACGGCGGGGGTGTCGCGGATGCTGCTGACGAACGCAGGGGCGGACGCGGTGCCGACGCCGTTGACCCGTACGAGCTTGTAGGCGAGCGGGACGTTCAGCGGCGCCGTGGTGTCCACGTAGTACGTCGCGAAGAGCGACAGCCGGGCGACCGGCTCGTAAGTGCCGCCCTCGCCTGCCGCGCGGTACAGCATCTGGTGGTCGTACCGGCCGACGGCGGAGCCGTTGGGCGGCTGGAAGGGGTCCCACCACAGTTCGATGCCGCCCGTGTTCTCACGGGCCAGCAGTCCCTCCGGAGTCGGCCAGGGGCCGGTGCCGGACCCGTCGAGCCGGGTGGCTGACGCGATGGCCGACGGGAGGGACTCGGCTCCGGAGGCGTCCACAGCCGTGACGTAGTACTGCGACAGCACGCCCGTGGGCGCGGTGGGGTGGTGGAGGCTGGTGGAAGTCACCGGCGTGGACGTCAACTTCGTCCAGTCCAGGTCCGCGGCGGACTTGAAGTAGACGTGGTATCCGGTCGGCGTGGCTCCCGCGGGCGGCTTCCAGGTGACGGTGTTGCCGTCGTACCAGTCGTCGGCGGTCACCCCGGTGGGAGCGGGAGCGGCATCGGCGCCGGCGGCCGGGCGCGCGGCGCTGACGGCCGCCGAGAACGCGGAGAGATTGCCCAGGCGGTCGGACGCGCGCACCTTGTACCAGTAGGTGACGCCTGGCTCGGCAGACGCGTCAGTGTAAGCCGGAATGACGACATCCCCTGAGCCCAGGCGGGTGAAGGTACCGGTGGGCGAGGTGGCCCGGTAGACCCAGTAGCCGGGGTAGTAGGGGTTATCGTCGGTGGTGTCGGGATGCCACGTCAGCGTGACGGCCGGCGGTGTGCCCTTCGCCTTGACGCCGGTCGGCGCGGCAGGCCCCGTCTTGTCCACCGAGGTCACCGTCTGGGCGGCGGAGCGGGCGGTCTCGTTGCCAGCCTTGTCCACGGCGGTGACGGCGTAGCCGTACGCGTCGCCGGTGGCGGGCGGGGTGTCGAGGTACGACGGCGAGGTGACCAGGCCCGTGCCGCTGATCCTGGTCCAGGTGGTGGAGGTGCCGGTGCGGCGGTAGACGCGATACCCCGCCAGGTCCATCTCGACGTTCTTCGTCCAGGTGAGGCTGGTCTTGAGGGTGCTGGTGCTGTAGGCGGCCTTCAGACCGGTGGGCGTCAGCGGCTTGACCTTGTCGACGCTCGCGCTGGTGACCGGGGCGTACGTGAACTTCACGTTGGCCCTGCCGGTGAAGGCGGCGAAGTCGACACGGATGGTGTGGGTGCCCTTGGGGATCGTCACGCGGACGCTCTTGCCGCGCGTCGCGGAGACGTTCGACCACAGGTCGATCTTGCGGACCCCGTCGAGGTAGACCCGGATGCCGTCCTGCGCGGCGGCGGAGAAGGTGAACGGCCCGCCGGAACCGAAGTCGCGGCTCACGGTCCAGCGGACGCCAAAGTTGTCACGCGGCAGCGCAACGCCCGCCGGGCTTCGCCGTCCATACACCGGAGGCACAAGGCGTGGCCGCGTGCGCGGTGGACGCGGCCAGAGTCGCCACACCTGTGGCGGGCAAGAGCAAACCGAGCGCGGCGCAGACCGCGCGTTTGTTGATGCGCATGTGAAAGTCCCCTCCCTGGGGGAAATCTTTGCAAAGTCGCAGTAATAAGGAAAGCCTTCCGGCGGGGAAGGCTCGGCGTGCACACCCGCTCACGCCTGACGCTTCGCGACCCCCGGACGCTTTGGACTGACCCGCTCATGAAAGCCCGAGGTTAGTGAGCAGGAGTGGGTCCTGTCGGCGGCTTCATGGGGTGGGAACGGGAGTTCTGGGGCCGAATGAGTGACCTTGGCGGCTGGTGCTCGTTGGACTGGGTAGCAGGTGTCCGGTCTCGTGGGAGGGGGTGTTGTAGTGGGTGGTGTACGGGAGCTGGCCGCGCCCTTCGTGGCGCCCGGGCCTTGCGGGGTGGCGGTCCGGGACCGTCTCAAGCACCTCACGCCCCAGGACGAGATAGTCCTACGTGCGGTCGGTGAGCAGCAGGGCCGTCTGGCTTCCCGTGATCTCAGGGCCCGTTGTGCGGATGGTCTGGAGCACAGCGCGGACACCTGGGCGTCGCGTAAGCGGGACCTGACGCCGCTGTCGTCGTCGCGGATCGCGGGTGCGATCACCAAGGCCACCCGTGATCAGTGGGCGCTGGCACGCCGTTGCCAGGCCGCGCACATCCAGACGCTGGAGGCCGGGATCGGGATGCTGCGGCATCGCCTGTCCCTCCCCATCGGCGCGAGGGGCACCAAGCGGGCAGCCGGTGGCTACCGCTCCCAGGGTGAGTGGTTTCGCAAGTCCCGTCGTCTCGCGGCGTTGGAAGCGCGGCATGCTGCCGCGGTCCGTGACCGGCAGGCCGGACGAGTCCGGGTCGTGCGGGGCGGCAAACGCCTTCTCAACACTCGCCACCACCTCGCCGACGCCCACCTCACCGAGGAACAGTGGCGGGAACGCTGGGAGGCGGAGCGCTGGTTCATCGCCGCCGACGGCGAGTCAGGGAAACGGTTCGGGAACGAGACGATCCGCGTCACCCCGGACGGCGAGGTCAGCATCAAACTGCCCGCCCCGCTCGCGCACCTGGCCAACGCCCCTCACGGCCGGTACACCCTCACCTCCACCGTGGCGTTCGCGCACCGGGGCACGGAGTGGGCCGACCGCATCGCCGCGAACCGGGCCGTGGCCTACCGAATCCACCTCGACACCGGACGTGGCCGCTGGTACCTCACCGCGTCCTGGCAACGCCCCGTCGTCCAGACCATCCCGCTGGCCACCGCCCGCGCCCGGGGCGTGATCGGCGTGGACACCAACGCTGATCATTTCGCCGCCTACCACCTCGACCAGCATGGCTATCCGATCGGCAACCCGCACCGCTTCCCCTACGACCTGTCCGGCACCACCGCTCACCGCGACGCACAGATCCGCCACGCACTGACCCGCCTGCTCCACTGGGCCAAGCAGGCCGGTGTACCGCGATCGCCATCGAAGGCCTCGACTTCACCGCCGAGAAGACCCGCGAGAAACATGGCCGCAGGAAACGGTTCCGGCAGCTGATGTCCGGTATCCCGACCGGAAAGCTCAAGGCCCGGCTCGTCTCCATGGCAGCCGAACAGGGTTTGGCGATCGTCGCGGTCGATCCGGCCTACACCTCGATGTGGGGTGCCCAGCACTGGCAGAAACCACTGGCCACCCCGCACCGCAGAATGTCCCGTCACGATGCCGCCGGCATCGCGATCGGACGACGCGCCCTCGGACACCCGGTCCGGCGTCGGACGGCACCGCCCCCACACGACCGGAGTGATCGTGCGGGGCATCGGACCGCCCAGGCCCCACCAGGCACCCGAGGACGTGACGGAACCCGCCCACCCGCAACGGACCACGCCCCCAGAGACGTGTCGCCGAACGGGACGCGAAAGCGGGGACCGAGTGCATCCAACACCGTTCGGGATGCGCCCAGTACACATCAGTGGGTCCAGGACTCACTCATGCACACTGGCTAGGAACGGTGTGCGAACGCAGCGGTCCGATCGTCAGCCCCTGTTCGCCGCAGGTATCGAGCCGCACAGCCGTCGCACGCTCGCCGCGGTCGGCGCCCTGCTCCTGTGCGTGATGGCCGCCTCGCTCGCCGGGGTGGGGGCCGGTGACCATGACCTGCACCGAAGCGTGGAGATCGCCCAGGGGGAGCAGCCGGACGGCTGAGACCGGCAGCGGCCGCGCCGCCGTACGCCGCTCAGTTCGCCTTCGCCCACGCGTAACGGTGTTCGGGCCGGCCGGTGTCGCCGTACTTGAGACTGAGGCTGATCCGGCCCGCCCCCTCCAGATACTTGAGGTATCGCTGCGCGGTGGAGCGGCTCAGCCCGGCCCGGGTGGCGACCTCATGCGCGGACAGCGGCTCGTCGGCCGCCGACAGGACATGGCGTATCACATCGGCCGTGGGCGCCGAGTGGCCCTTGGGCAGGGCCGCCGCGAGGCCGGACTCCGCGGTGCGAAGCGCGGCGAAGATCTGGTCGACCTGCTCCTGCCCCGCCTCGCCCCGACCGCCGCCCACGCCTTCCAGGGTGCGGCGCAGGGCCGCGTAGCTCTCCAGCTTCGACCGCAGACCGGTGAAGCTGAACGGCTTGACCAGGTACTGCAGGGCGCCGTACCGCATCGCGGTCCGGACGGTCGTCACGTCACGGGCCGCGGTCACCATGATCACATCGGCCGGGTGACCGAGCTGGCGAAGCCGTCGTACCAGGGTCAGACCCGTCTCGTCCGGAAGATAGTGGTCGAGAAGGACCAGATCGACACGCTCGCGCTCCAGGAAGGCCAGCGCCTGCGCGGCGGTGTGCGCACGCGAGACGACGCGGAAGCCGGGAACCCTGGCCACATACTCGGCGTTGATCTCGGCGACACGGAAATCGTCGTCCACCACCAGGACATCGATCATCGCAACTCTCCCACTTCGGTCGGCGGCCGGACGCCGAGTGCCTCGGGCAGAACGACGGTGAACACCGCGCCACCGCCGGCCCTGGCCGTGACGCGAGCCGCGCCACCGTAGCGCTCGGCCAGCCGGCGCACCAGCGCCAGACCCAGACCGCGGCCGCGGTGCGCGGGGGACTCCTTGGTGGACCAGCCCTCGGTGAAGATGTGCTCGCGCATGCCGGGAGGTATCCCGGGACCGTTGTCGCTGACGCGCAGGACCGCGGTCGTCCCCTCGGCGAGCAGCTCGACCTCGATGAGCGAGGCGACGTCCAGCGCGTTGTCGATGAGATTGCCGAGGACCGTCACCAGATCGCGCGGGTCCACCACCACGTCCGGGAGCCGGGTGCCCGGCGAGACGCGCAGGGACGCGCCCCGCTCCGCCGCGATGGCCGACTTGCCCACCAACAGCGCCGACAGCAGCGGATCGTTGACACGCTCGGCAACCTGCTCCGCCGACGCCCGATGACCGCTGGTCACCTCCGCGACGAACTCCACCGCGGCTTCGTGCCGCCCGAGTTCGAGCAGCCCGAGCAGGGTGTGCAGCCGGTTGGCGTGCTCGTGGTCCTGGGCGCGCAGCGCGTCCAGCAGGCCGTGCGTGGAGTCCAGTTCACGGCCGAGAAGCTCCAGTTCGGTGCGGTCGCGCAGGGTGACGACGGCTCCGCCGTCACCGGTGGGCATCCGGTTGGCGATCAGCACGCGCCCGTTGCAGACGGTGATCAGGTTGGCTCCCTCGACCCGTCCCGCCAGTACCTCCGTCGTACGGCCGGGCGGCAGCACCTCGCCGAGTGCCCGCCCGACGGCGTCCTGGCCCAGCTCCAGCAGGCGCCGCGCCTCGTCGTTGAGCAGCCGGATCCGGCCCCGGGCGTCGAGGGCGAGAACGGCCTCGCGGATGCTGTGCAGCATGGCCTCCCGCTCGTCCAGCAACGCGGAGATGTCGGCGAACGCGAGCCCGTGCGTGCTGCGCTGCAGCCGCCGCGAGACGGCCAGGGCGGCCAGTACACCCACGGCGAGCGCCGCTCCGGAGTAGCGCAGCAGACCGGGAATGGCTTCGAGGAGCCGCGTGTGGACGCTGTCGTAGGCGATACCCACCGAGACCGCGCCCACGATGACGTGCCGACTGTTCCGCAGCGGGACCTTCGCGCGTGCCGAGCGGCCCAGGGTTCCGTTGTCGATCTGCATGATCTCCTGGCCGGACAGCGCCGTACTGGGGTCGGTCGAGACATGCTTGCCGATCTGCTCGGTCTCGGTATGCGACCAACGCACCCCGCGGGTGTCCATGACCACGATGTAGAGCGCTCCGGTGGCGTGCCGCATCCGCTCCGCCTCGGCCTGCACGGGTCCGGAGGGGCTGGGGTCGGTGCTCGTCAGATTGCGTACCAGACCGGGTTCGGCGGCGGCGGTCTGGGCGATGGACAGCGCCTGGCGCATCGCCTGGTCGTCGAGCTGGTGGCTGAGGGGCGCGAGGAAAAGTCCGGTGACGAGCATGATCACGCCGGTGGTGATGGCCACCTGGGTGAGCAGGACCTGGGCGAAGACACGGCGGGGCCAGTGAATCCGCATGTGCTTCGACCTCTGCCTTCCGCCGGCCAGGAACCTGTGCTCCCGGCCAGGAACCTGATGTTCCGTTTCGTCCTTGTGTGAACGCAACGTAAACGTCACCGACGCCGATGACCAGTCTTCGTGTCGCATTCGTTGTCGCAGCGCGAGCAAAACGAGCAGAACCGCGGGTTATGGGCAGAAGCAGGAGTTGTGAGCGCAAGGGTGCCGAGGTCCGCGCGCCGCACTTAGCGTCCCGCTTCATGAACAGCGATACGAGCCCCGCCATCGAGCTGCGGGGGGCGAGCAAAGCGTTCCGGACTCCGTCGGGGACGCTCCACACCGCCGTACGAGATCTGGACCTCACGATCGGGCGCGGCGAATTCGTCGCCGTGGTCGGCCCCACCGGATGCGGCAAGTCGACCACGCTGACCCTGGTCAGCGGTCTGGAAGAGCCCACCGAGGGCGAGGTGCTGGTCGGCGGCGAGCCGGTGCGCGGTATCGGCGACAAGGTCGGCTTCGTCTTCCAGCAGGACGCGGTCTTCCCCTGGCGGACCGTCCTTTCCAACGTGATGGCTGGGCCCCGCTTCCGCGGCGTGCCGAAGCCCGAGGCGAAGGAGCGGGCCAGGGAATGGCTCGCCCGGGTCGGTCTTTCTGCCTTCGAGGACCGTTATCCCCACCAGTTGTCCGGCGGTCAGCGCAAGCGGGTCGCCCTCGCGGCCACTTTCGTCAACGACCCCGAGATCCTGCTCATGGACGAACCCTTCTCCGCGCTCGACGTGCAGACCAGGGCCCTGATGTCGGACGAACTGCTGGAGCTGTGGGCCGGCACCGGCGCCTCCGTCGTCTTCGTCACCCATGACCTGGAGGAGTCCATCGCACTGGCCGACAAGGTCGTGGTGATGACCGCGGGACCGGCCACGATCAAGGAGGTCTTCGAGATCGACCTGCCCCGCCCCCGCAAGGTCGAGCAGGTGCGTCTGGAACCCCGGTTCATCGAGATCTACCGGGAGATCTGGTCCTCGCTCGGTGAAGAGGTCCGCATCACCCGCGAGAGGGGTGCGTTCAATGTCGCCTGAAACCATCACCGCGAGCGCCCCCGTCACCAAGACCGAACGGACCCAAGCCAGGGCGCGGGCCGCCCGGAACCGCAAGTTCCTCGTGCTCGGGAGCCGGGTCGCGGTGCTCATCGCGGTCATCGGGCTGTGGGAGTGGCTGGCCCGCACCGCGGTCATCGACCCGTTCAACTTCTCCATGCCGTCGAAGATCTGGGACCAGATCCGCACCTGGGTCGTCGACGGCACCGCCCAGGGTTCCTTGTGGGAGCAGATCTGGTACACGCTCTACGAGGCGTTGCTCGGCTGGGTCATCGGTGTGATCGCCGGTGTGCTGCTCGGAATCGCACTGGGACGCGTCCGGTTCGCCGCCGATGTCCTCGGCCCGTACATCAAGGTGCTCAACGCCCTGCCGCGTATCGTGCTCGCGCCGATCTTCCTCATCTGGTTCGGTCTCGGACCGGCCTCGAAGGTCGCCTCCGCGGTCGTCCTCGTGTTCTTCCCCGTCTTCTTCAATGCCTTCCAGGGAGCCAGGGAGGTCGACCGCAACCTCGTCGCCAACTCCCGCATCCTGGGTGCCAGCAATCGGCAGGTCACCCTTCAGGTGGTCATCCCCTCGGCCACGTCGTGGATCTTCACCAGCCTGCACGTGAGCTTCGGCTTCGCGCTCATCGGTGCCATCGTCGGTGAGTACATCGGTGCCACCAAGGGGCTCGGACTGCTGGTCGCCGCCTCCCAGGGCACGTTCAACGCCGCCGGTGTCTACGCCGCGATGGTCATCCTCGCGATTGTCGCGCTGTTGGCCGAAGGCCTGTTGACCTTCCTTGAGAAGAGACTCTTCCGCTGGAAGCCGGACGAGGCCGACACCGCACGCTGACGCACCCGTCATCCGCACAACCGACTGTTACTTCACAAGGACGTGAATCAGATGCGCAGATTTACCCGGATCTCGGCCGTTGCCGTCACCAGTGCACTCGCCCTGACCAGCCTCACCGCCTGTGGCGGCGACTCGACCTCGGCCTCCGGTGACAAGAACGACAAGGTCAAGATCATGGTCGGGGGCCTGGACAAGGTCATCTACCTGCCCGCGATGCTCACCGAGCGGCTCGGCTACTTCAAGGAGGAGGGGGTTTCGGTCCAGCTCCTCACCGAGCCCGCGGGCGTCCAGGCCGAGACGGCCCTGGTCTCCGGCGACGTCCAGGGCACAGTCGGCTTCTACGACCACACCCTCGACCTTCAGGTGAAGGGCAAGCAGGTCGAGTCGGTCGTCCAGTTCTCCCATGCTCCCGGCGAGGTCGAGATCGTCTCGAACCAGGCGGCGGGTGACCTCAAGTCGGCGAAGGACTTCAAGGGCAAGAAGCTCGGAGTGACGGGTCTCGGCTCCTCGACCGACTTCCTGACGAAGTACCTTGCCGTGAGCAACGACGTGAAGACCAGCGAATTCACGCCCGTGGCCGTCGGAGCGGGGCAGACGTTCATCTCCGCACTTCAGCAGGGTTCCATCCAGGGCGGCATGACCACCGACCCGACCGTCGCCACCATCCTGGACAAGAAGCTCGGCAAGGTCCTCATCGACATGCGGACCCCCGAGGGCTCCCAGCAGGCGCTCGGCGGCCCCTACCCGTCCTCGAGCCTCTACATGCAGACCGAGTGGGTCAACAGCCACAAGGAAACCGTCCAGAAGCTGGCCAACGCCTTCGTCAAGACGCTGAAGTGGATGTCCACGCACAGCGCCGACGAGATCGCCGCGAAGATGCCCGCCGACTACGCCCAGGGCGGCGGCAAGGACCTCTACGCACAGGCCATCAAGAGCACCCTGCCCATGTTCACCACGGACGGCGTCATGCCCGCGGACGGCCCCGCGACCGTCGAGCGGGTCCTGAAGGCCTTCAACCCGAACCTGAAGGACGCCAAGGTGGACCTCGACAAGACGTACACCACGGAGTTCGTCAAGAAGGCGAACTGACCCAGGGCGTCGACGACGCCCGCGAACCCCCGACCGCGAAGCCCGGGCCCTGAACGACTCGTCACGTCCTGTGAGTTGTTCGAGGCCAGGGCTTCGCGGTCCGCGTTCATCGGCCTATTGCTTCCAGTTCGGAGGCTGGGCGGGGTCGAGCGTTCGCCACTGGGCGAGGACCTCGGGGTCCTGCGCGTCGAGCCAGTCGGTCAGTTCGCGGAAGGACACACAGCGCACCTCCTTGCGCGGGCAGACCTCGCGCATGGTCTCCTCGGCGGCATCCATGTAGATCCCGCCGTTCCAGTCCTCGAAGTGATTCCCGATGAACAGCGGCGCGCGGCTGCCGTGGAACACCCGCTCGAACCCGGCGGTGTAGGCGTTCCGTGCCTCCGTGCGCCACTTCTTGTACTGCGCGGGGTCGCCCTCGGTGCTGCCTTCCGACTGGTTGTAGAGGAAGTTGAAGTCCATGGACAGCACCTGGAAGTCCTTGCCGGGAAACGGCAGCATCTGCAACGGGAGGTTCCAGATGCCGTTCTTCTTCGCCGGCCAGATCTGGAAGTCCCCCGGGGAACTCGCGTCGTAACGCCATCCGAAGAGCTTGGTCGCGGGCAGCAGGGTCTTCTGGCCTTCGAGACAGGGAGCCCGCCCGCCGACGACTTCGCGCGTGGGGTCGAACGGCAGCGGATCGAGATCGGTGAAGCCCGTGTTGGTCTTCCAGTTCTGCACGAAGGAGTAGAACTGGTTGATCTCGCCGAGCCACTCCGGCGTACTCCAGTCCCCACCGCCCTTCTTGTCGCAGAAGTGGCCGTTGAAGTGCGACCCGATCTCGTTGCCCTCCCGCCAGGCGCCGCCGAGCTGTTCCAGCGTCATGCGGATGTGTTCACGCGTCGGGTACGAGATCGCCGCCTCTCCGGGCTTGTGCTGGGGCGGCTCGTAGAGGTTCCGCTTCTCCTTCGGGAGCAGGTAGATCCCGGTGAGGAAGAACGTCATGTGCGCATTGCTCTCCTTGGCCGCACGGCGGAAGCGCGAGAACATGTGGTCGTCCCCCTCGAGCGCGCCGTCCCAGGAGAACACCACGAACTGGGGTGGTTTCTCACCGGGCTTGAGCCGCACGGCCTTCGGCCGGTCCGGCTGCGGGCCGGTGTAGGACGTGGAGCCGTCTCCCAGAATCCTGACCTTTCCGTCCCACTGCTCCTCCTCCGTCTTCTTCCTGTCGCCCCCTCGATGCGCCCGGGCCGTGGGCGTCGGCGCGGCGACGGTGCTGGTGCCCTGCCGCGGGGTCCGGCTGTCCGACGAGTTGTCGGAGGCCAGCGGGATCAGCGCCGCGGAACCCGACGCCACCAGGCAGGCCGCGAGCCCGAGCACGATGCGGGGCGTCGAGCGGGCCCGTATGCGCTGAACGAGGGACACTGCTTCGGTACGTGTCACTTCATCAAGGCTTCCGTGTAGGTGTTCCAGATCCGGGACGGGAGTTCGCGGCCGGCCGCCGAGTTGCCGCCGAGCCCCTTGAGCGGCAGTGGCGCCAGACTCTTCGCCAGGTCCATGCGGTACAGGACAACGGCCGTGGACGCGGACCGGTCGTAACCGACGTACCAGCGCGCGGTGTCGTCCTCGGTGGTTCCCTCCTTGGCGGCGACGGGCGAGGCGGCGACGGTGCCGTTCTCCCCGCTGGGCCGTGCGAGCGCCGCAGTGACCTCGTCGGCGACGGCGGACCGCACGGCGCGCCTGGCCCGCGGCAGATCCAGCCGGACCGGTTCGCCGTTGCGCGTGACCTCGCGGACCGAGTACGGATCGGTGTGCAGTCCGTGCGCCGCGAACATGCCGTACGCGTCCGCCATGCGGATGGCGCTCGGTGTGGAGCTGCCCATCGAGAACGCCGGTACGGGCGGACCGAAACTGGAGGGGAGCAGCCCGGACGCCTCGGCCGTACTGCGGACCGATGGGAGCCCCGTATCCATGCCGAGCTGGAGGAAGGGGGAATCGACGGCCTTCGCCATGGCCTCGTGCAGACTGATAGGGCCGTAGGAGCGGTTGCCGTCGTTGTGACCCTTGACCATCTTCCCGCTGCTGTCCCAGTAGGGGCCTTCGGGCGTGACGACCGGAGTGCCGTCGTCACCGTCGTACACGGTGGACGGTGTGATGGTGGTCCGGGGACCATTGCGTTTGCGTGAGACGCCGTGCTCCAGGCCGGCTGCGTAGACGAACGGAGTGAACGCCGAACCGGCCGGGACGGTGCCCGCGTTGGATTCGTTGAAGGCCTGCCGCTCGAAGTCCGGGCCGCCGTACACGGCGAGGATCCGGCCGTCCGGGGCGACGGACGAGGCCCCGAACCGGACATGGCGGTCGGCCTTGCGCTGTTGGGGATCGAGGGTCTCGCGCGCCTTCTTCACCGACTGGGTGAGGGCGGCCATCCGCGGCTTCTCGAACGTCGTGTAGATCTGGTAGCCGCCGAGGTCGAAGCGTGCGTCGGAGATGTGCCCGGCACGCTTGGCGTAGGACTCGGCGAGCTGGACGAGATAACCGTCCTGTCCGGCCGTGCTGTTGGGCTTGTGAGGCGGCTTCGGTTCGGGAAACGTGGTGTACCGGGCACGCTCGGCCGGGCTCAGCCGGCCGGTCTTCACCATGCGGTCCAGCGTCCACTTCCACCGTTTGACGGCACGGTCATGGTTACGGGGACCGATGGCGGGATCGTAGAGCGAGGCCCCTTTGAGCAGTGATGCGAGGAACGCGCCCTCACTGGCGTCGAGTTGGGTGACCTCCTTCCCGTAGTACGCCTGGGCCGCGCGCTGGAGACCGTAGGTGCCCCGGCCGAACCAGCTGGTGTTCAGATAGTCCTCAAGGATCTTGTCCTTGCTCACCTGCCGGTCGAGTTTGACCGCGAGCAGCATTTCGGTGAACTTGCGGGAGAAGGACTGGTCCTGCGAGAGGTAGACGTTCTTGACGTACTGCTGGGTGATGGTCGATCCGCCCTGCGTGTCCCCGTCGCCGACCGTGCGCCACAGCGCGCGGGTGATTCCCTGGACCGATATGCCGTGGTCCGAGTAGAAGTCGGCGTTCTCGGCCGCCAGCACAGCCCATCGGACGTCGTCGGGGATCTTCGACAGGGGCATTTCCTGGCGGCTCACCCAGCCCGTACGGGCCAGGGGAGTGCCGTCCGCCCAGTAGTAGACGGTGTCCTGCTGCGTGGCGAACGCGTTGAGGTTCTCGGGGATGTCCGTACGTGCGTAGGCGATGCCCACCACGGCCACGAGCGTTGCGGTGACCATCAGGAACGAGCCCGTGACCAGCCGCCACGAGGGCACCCATCTTCGCCAGCCGCGTCGGCCCGTGCGCGGATAGTCCGGCTTGCGAGGCAGGCGCAGACGCGGTCGGTCCGCCTGTTTTCTGCTCCTCTTCCCGGGGGCTAACGCGGCCCGAGCGGCATGTGCCGTTCTGCTGAATATCTTGTGCTGTGTCATTCCGTCCAGCCATGACAGGCCGGGCAGGCCGCAGCTACGACCGTGCCCGTACACGTGTAGTGGTCATTGCTCGTGCGCCGCCACGCGCCGTTCCGGCCGGCCCTCCCGTGGTCCCGCGGACGCCTGCCGGCGCTCGGCGGGCGGCAGAGTCATGCGTCCCGGCCGGTGTATGGCATGTGCATCCCCCGGTTCAGTTCAGGCCGTGCGGCTGCTGATCGGTCCGAAACGCCCAGAGGGCGGCCACGCGCTTCCCCCCTTGCCGACTCCGCCACAGCAAAGGCCAAAGCGTGACTTAGAGTTGCGTCGCGAAGTCACGTAAAGATAACAGGCCGCCGGGGCGGGCCGTGCCTCCTGGCCCCGAGCGCCCGCGGCGGGTGCGTAGTTGGGCTCGGAACGAACGCTTGGTCCCGTGTCATGTCGTTGTCCGGTTCATTCCGATCCGCTGGGCGCGGGGCTCGGTCCATGGGTTCCACTGAGCGGTCGCCGAAACGTTCGCTTTCGGGTGACTTCGCGGCCGGTTGCCGCTGGAGCCCCGACCGCGATACCCCACCATCGCTACCAGCCGGATCCGCCCGGCGTTGGGAGATTGCCATGCACATTCTGATCGTGGCGAGCGCGTTCAACAGTCTCACTCAGCGTGTTCATGCCGAGCTGAGGGATCGCGGTCACGCCGTGGCGGTGGAGCTCGCAACTCGGGACGGTTCCGCTCGCGACGCGTCGCTGCGGCGAGCCGTCCGCGAGTTCGCGCCCGACCTCATCCTGGCCCCCTTGCTGAAGACCGCCATCCCCCGGGACGTGTGGGCGGCGCACACCTGCCTCGTCGTCCACCCCGGCCCGCCCGGCGATCGCGGGCCGTCCTCCCTCGACTGGGCCATCCACGAGGACGCGGACACCTGGGGTGTGACGGTCCTGCAGGCCGACGAGGAGATGGATGCCGGAGACATCTGGGCATCCGCCACCTTCGCGGTGCCTCGGGTGGGCAAGAGCGACCTGTACCGCAACGAGGTCTCCGACGCCGCGTTGCGGGCCGTGCACCTCGCCGTCGAGCGCTTCGCGTCCGGTACGTACGTCCCTCGCGCGCAGACCGGCGGGGACGAGGGGCTGCGCATCCGTACGCGGCCGTACTTCCGTCAGGAGCGCCGCCGTATCGACTGGGAGTCGGACTCCACGGAAGCGGTCCTGCGCAAGCTGCGGGCCGCCGACTCGTTCCCCGGAGTGCTCGACGAACTGCTCGGGGACGCATGGTTTCTGCACGGGGGGCACCCGGAGCACGAACTGCGCGGCAGGCCGGGCGAGCTGGTGGCCGTACGGGCAGGGGCCGTCTGCCGGGCGACGACCGACGGCGCGGTGTGGATCCCCGAACTCCGCCCCCGCCGCTCGCCGGGCGGGCCCGCCACGTTCAAACTGCCCGCTGTGACGGCGCTCGCCGGGCGTCTGCCCGCACTGCCCGAGCATCCCGCGCCGCTGTACGAGGAAGGGGGCCGGCACGGCTGGAGCGACATCGGCTACCGGGAGGTGGGACAGGCCGGGTTCCTCTCGTTCTCCTTCCCCGGCGGTGCGATGAGCACGGCGCAGTGCCGACGCCTGCACGACGCCTACCGGGTGGCCTGCCGACGGCCCACCTCGGTGCTGGTGCTGGGAGGCGGCCGGGACTTCTTCTCCAACGGCATCCACCTCAATGTCATCGAGGCCGCCGCCGACCCCGGCGAGGAGTCGTGGGCCAACATCAACGCCATGGACGACCTCGTGGAGGCCGTACTGACCACCACCGACCGGCTGGTGGTCTCCGCGGTGGGCGGCAACGCGGCCGCGGGCGGGGTGATGCTCGCCCTGGCCGCCGACGAGATCTGGTGCAGGTCGGGCGCGGTGCTGAACCCGCACTACCGACTGATGGGGCTGTACGGCTCCGAGTACTGGACGTACACGCTGCCGCGCCGGGTGGGGAGCGCCGCCGCGGATCGCCTCACCGGCGATGCGCTGCCCGTGAGCGCGGCAGCCGCGGTGCGGCTCGGACTGGCCGACCGGACGGTCGACTGCGCCGCCCAGTCGTTCACGGACGAGGTCACCCGGCTGGCGGCCCGCCTCGCCGCGTCGCCCGCGGCACAGGCGCGGATCGCGGCGAAGAAGGCCGAACGGGACCGGGACGAGGCCCACAGACCGCTGGCCGACTACCGCGAGCAGGAGTTGGCGGCGATGCGGCGGACCTTCTTCGACCCACGGTCGTCCTACCACGCGCTGCGGCGCGCGTTCGTCCACAAGGATCCCCCCTCGGACCGCCCCTCGCACCTCGTCGCGGCAGCCGGATCCGCAGGGGAACGGCCTGCTTTTGCGCCCGGCGTCACCGCACTGGCGGCGCACGATGGTGTACCCGCGCCGAAGGCCTGTTACCAACAACAGTGAGGGCCGATGTGTCGGCCTTCACTGTTGTCTCTTTCCAGGGAGGCATCCTCATGGATGCAACAACGTCGAACACCGTGGACGCACCCACTGCGGCCACCGGAGAAGAGTCCCCGATCCATATCCTCTGGATCAACGCGGGGCTGAGCTGTGACGGCGACTCGGTGGCCCTGACCGCCGCGATGCAGCCCAGCATCGAAGAGATCGTGACCGGTGCGCTGCCCGGTCTGCCCAAGATCGAGGTCCACTGGCCGCTGATCGACTTCGAATGCGGCCCGGTGGGCGGTGCGGACACGTTCATCGAGTGGTTCTTCAAGGGCGAGCGCGGCGAGATCGATCCCTTCGTCCTGGTCGTGGAGGGTTCCATCCCGAACGAGACCATCAAGGCGGAGGGCTACTGGTGCGGCTTCGGTGACAATCCGGAGACCGGCCAGCCGGTCACCACCAGCGAATGGATCGATCGCCTGGCGCCCAAGGCCCTGGCCGTCGTCGCCATCGGGACCTGCGCCACGTACGGCGGAATCCACGCGATGGCCGGCAACCCGACCGGTGCCATGGGCCTGCCCGACTATCTCGGCTGGGACTGGAAGTCGAAGGCCGGGATCCCGATCGTGTGCGTGCCCGGCTGCCCGATCCAGCCGGACAACTTCTCGGAGACCCTGACGTACCTGTTGTACCAGGCGGCCGGATCCGCTCCGATGATTCCGCTGGACGACAAGCTCCGACCGACCTGGCTGTTCGGCGCCACCGTGCACGAGGGGTGCGACCGGGCCGGGTACTACGAACAGGGTGAGTTCGCCGAGACCTACGACTCGCCCAAGTGCCTGGTCAAGCTCGGCTGCTGGGGCCCCGTCGTCAAGTGCAACGTTCCCAAACGCGGCTGGATGAACGGCATCGGAGGCTGCCCGAACGTGGGTGGCATCTGCATCGCCTGCACCATGCCGGGCTTCCCCGACAAGTTCATGCCGTTCATGGACGAACCGCCGGGCGCCAAGGTCTCCGCCACCGCCAGCGGCGCGTACGGCGCGGTCATCCGCAAGCTCCGGTCGATCACGGCGAAGACCGTGGACAAGGAGCCCAAGTGGCGGCACAAGAGGGACCGGCTGACCACGGGCTACCGGCCTCCGTGGTGAACCCGTCCAGGACACCGACGGCATAGTGCACCTTCCGGTGACGACCCCACCTCACGCTTCTCAGAAGGGCTACGGCACACACGATGGCACCGACAACGAAGGCGGCCGGCGACGGCAGCGGCCTGGTCGAGATGGCCTGGGATCCGATCACCCGGATCGTGGGCAGTCTCGGCATCCACACGAAGATCGACTTCAAGCAGAAGCGGGTCGCGGAGTGCTACAGCACCTCGTCGGTCTTCCGTGGCTACAGCGTCTTCATGCGGGGCAAGGACCCCAGGGACGCCCATTTCATCACCAGCCGCATCTGCGGGATCTGCGGCGACAACCACGCCACGTGTTCCGTGTATGCGCAGAACATGGCGTACGGGGTGAAGCCGCCGCACCTCGGTGAGTGGATCATCAACCTCGGTGAGTCCGCGGAGTACATGTTCGACCACAACATCTTCCAGGAGAACCTGGTCGGGGTCGACTACTGCGAAAAGATGGTCCGCGAGACCAATCCCGGTGTCCTGGAACTGGCCGAGCGCACCGAGGCGCCGCACGCCGGGGAGCACGGATACCGCACCATCGCCGACATCATGCGGTCGCTCAACCCCATCGAGGGTGAGTTCTACCGCGAGGCCCTCCAGGTGAGCCGCTACACGAGGGAGATGTTCTGCCTGATGGAGGGGCGTCATGTGCATCCCTCCACGCTCTACCCGGGCGGGGTGGGCACCGTCGCCTCCGTCCAGCTCTTCACGGACTACCTCAGCCGCCTCATGCGCTATGTGGAGTTCATGAAGCGGGTCGTGCCCCTGCACGACGACCTGTTCGACTTCTTCTACGAGGCCCTGCCCGGGTACGAAGAGGTCGGGCGCCGACGGGTGCTGCTCGGCTGCTGGGGGGCGCTCAACGACCCCGAGCACTGCGACTTCACCTACGCCAACATGAGCGACTGGGGACGGAGGATGTTCGTCACCCCGGGCGTGATCGTGGACGGCAAGCTGGTCACCAACGACCTGACCGAGATCAACCTCGGCATCCGGATCCTGCTGGGCAGTTCGTACTACGACGACTGGCAGGGCAAGGAGCAGTTCGTCACCCACGACCCGCTCGGCAACCCGGTCGACCCACGCCATCCATGGAACCAGCACACGATCCCCGCGCCGCAGAAACGGAACTTCGACGACAAGTACAGCTGGGTGATGTCGCCGCGCTGGTTCGACGGCAAGGACCATCTGGCCCTGGACACCGGCGGCGGGCCCATCGCCAGACTGTGGTCCACCGCCCTGTCCGGGCTCGTCGACGTCGGCTACGTCAAGGCCACCGGACACAGCGTCGTCATCAACCTGCCCCGCACCATGACCAAGCCCGAGACCACCTTCGAGTGGCAGATCCCGAAGTGGAGCAACGCGCTGGAGCGCAACCGCGCCCGCACCTACTTCCAGGCGTACGCGGCCGCGATCGCGCTGCACTGCGCCGAGAAGGGGCTTGAGGAGGTCCGCGCCGGACGTACCCAGACCTGGGAGAAGTTCGACGTCCCCGACGAGAGCATCGGCGTCGGATTCACCGAGGCCGTGCGGGGTGTGCTGTCCCACCACATGGTGATCAGAGACGGCAAGATCGCCAACTACCACCCCTACCCTCCGACGCCGTGGAACGCCAGCACCAGGGACACCTACGGAACTCCCGGGCCTTACGAGGACGCCGTGCAGAACACCCCGATCTTCGAGGAGAACCCGCCGGAGAACTTCAAGGGCATCGACATCATGCGCACCGTGCGCAGCTTCGACCCGTGCCTCCCGTGCGGTGTCCACATGTACGTCGGCGGGGGCCGAACCGTGCAGAAGATGCATGTGCCCACCGGTCTGAGCGGACTCGGCGGATGAGCCCGACCACGCATACCGCGACAGCGAAGGTGCCCGACGCGGAGCAGGCCGGGCGCCGCATCGAAGAGGTGCTCGAACAACTGACGACAGCCGGTGACCGGAAGACCTCGGCGACGGCCGAGGAACTGGTACGGGCCCTGATGGACTTCTACGGGGCAGGGCTGGCCCGGATCATCGACGGGCTCCTCGCCGCACCGGGCCGCGAGACCGGCGACACCCTGGACGCACTCCTGGGCGACGGCCTCGTGTCGAGCCTGCTGGTCCTGCACGACCTGCACCCCGAGGACACCGGCATGCGCATCGGGCGGGCCCTCGAAGCCGTCCGTGATCCCGTCGAGGTGGTGAGCTTCGACGACAGCACGGGCACCCTGCGCCTGCGGACCGCCGGCACGGGCGGCTGCGGCTGCGGCGGCGCGCCGGCCGCACAGCTGTCCGTCGAGAACTCCCTGGCCTGCTTCGCACCGGAAGTCACCACGGTCGAGATGGAGCCCGACTCCGCCGGTCGGGAACCGGCACTCCTTCAGATCGGAACCCGCCCGCCGCAAGGCGCGTCGACCGCCCGTCCGGCTCCGGCCGGGGCGTCATGAGCGCGGCTGGGACGAGGGCCGGGCGGTCCGCGCCCGCCAAGGGCGTACACACCCTGCGGCGGTTCGCGGCACCGCGCGAGCCGCGGCAAGAGCGGTGCGAACTGTGCGGAGTACCGGTCGCCGAGGACAGCCACCGGCATCTGGTGGACACCGAGCAACGGTCGCTGGCGTGCGCCTGCACTCCGTGCACCCTCCTCTTCGAGCGGCCCGGCGCCGCCCACGGCCGGTTCCTGAGCGTCCCGGACCGCTACCTCGCCGACCCCGACCACCGCCTCGACGACAACGCGTGGGAACTCCTGCAGATCCCGGTCAGCGTCGCCTTCTTCTTCCGCAACGCCGCCCTGGACCGGCTGGTGGCGCTCTACCCGAGCCCCGCCGGAGCCACCGAGAGCGAACTCGATCCTTCGACCTGGCAGACGGTCCTCGGCACCAGCCGTCTCGCCGAGCTGCTCGAACCCGACGTGGAAGCCTTGTTGTTGCGCCGCTTCGAGGGCCGGGCCCAGTGCTATCTGGTACCGATCGACATCTGCTACGAGCTGGTGGGACGTATGCGCCTGCGGTGGCAGGGCTTCGACGGCGGAGCCGAGGCCCGGGCCGATCTGCAGGCCTTCTTCGAACACATCGAACGCCGCACCGGGACCATGGTGGGGGAGCGCCGGCCATGACGGACTTCACCTTCACCTGCACCGGCGTGCGCGCCGATCCGTACGCCGCCGGCCCCACCCTCGTCTTCCGGCTGCGCATCACCGCGTCCGAGGAGGCGCGGGTCCACGCGCTCGCGCTGCGCTGCCAGATCCGCATCGAACCGGCCCGGCGCGGCTACGAACAGACGGAGGCCGAAGGCCTGACGGACCTGTTCGGAGAGCGTTCACGCTGGGGCCGCACACTCCAGCCCGTGCAGTTCGCCCAGGTCCCGGTCATGGTTCCCGCGTTCACCGGGGAAACCGAGACGGACGTCGTCGTGCCCTGCACGTATGACCTGGAGATCGCCGCGACGCGGTACATGAACGCGCTGACGGATGGTGAGGTGCCGCTCCTGATGCTCTTCTCCGGCACCGCCTTCACCGGTACCGGCGGCTTCAGGGTCGAGCCGGTGCCGTGGGACCTGGAGGCGCCGTTCCGGATGCCGGTGGTGGTGTGGCAGGAGATGGTCGATCAGCACTTTCCCGGGTGCGGCTGGATCCGCCTTCCCCGCGACACCATGGACGCGCTGCTCGAATTCCGCTCCCGGCACGCACTGCCGTCCTGGGAGGCGACCGTCCGGGCACTTCTGGACGCGCCCGGAACCATGGCCCTCCCGCCGGACGGAAGACTCGCCGACGCCGGGCTCGCCGGACTCGCCGAGAGGACGGCGCAATGACCACATCCGCGTTCACCCCCGCGCTGGAAGCCCGTTTCGCCGCCGCCCGGGGCGTGGCCGACGCGGTCCTCTTCGAGGGCTACGTCCTGTACCCGTACCGCGCGTCGGCGGCCAAGAACCGGCTCCGCTGGCAGTTCGGGGTGCTCGTGCCACCGGCCTGGGCGGCGGCCGCAGAGGAGCACGACTTCCAGCACACCGAGTGCCTGATGGAAGCGAAGGCGGACGCGACGCTGGCGGCCGAGGTGCGCTTCCTGCACGCCCAGCGCCGCACCGTGCAGCGGATCCGTGAGGACGGCACCTTCCGGACCGTCCCCGAACTCGATCTCACCGACCGGGTCCTGGTTCCCTGGGACGAGGGCGCGGAGGAACGGGTCGAAGTGCTCACCACCGTGGCCGAGCTCACCGGCGACGGCGTCGTCGTCCACTTCACGCGCCCGGCACGCGAGGAGTACGAAACGGTCCGCGACGAGGAGGGCCGGACCGTCGGTCGCCTGGTGCGCCGCTGCGCGGAGGTCAACGGCACGGTGAGGCTGTCCGCCGCCGAACTCGACGGCCCCTACCGGGCGATGCGGCTCACCGCCGTGGTGGAGAACACCAGCACCTGGACGCCGGACGCCGCTGACGCCGACCGCGATGCCGCGCTGCCCGGATCACTGGTGGCCACCCACCTCCTCCTGGGCCTCGACGCAGGCTCGTTCCTGTCGATGACGGACCCTCCCCAGTGGGCCAAGGGCGCGGTCGCGGGCTGCCGGAACCTGCACACCTGGCCCGTACTGGCCGGGGAGCCCGGCCGCGCGGACCTGATGCTCTCGTCCCCGATCATCCTGGAGGACCACCCGGCCATCGCCCCTGAGAGCCCCGGAGCGCTGTACGACTCCACGGAGATCGACGAGATCCTCGCCCTGCGGACGGCCGCGCTGACCGACCAGGAGAAGCGTGAGGCCCGGGGGACGGACGACCGGGCGGCCGCAGTGATCGACCTGGCCGACTCCATGCCCCCAGAGGTCCTGGAGCGGCTGCACGGCGCGGTGCGGGCCCTGCGCGAAGTCACCGGGCCGGGTGCGCCCGCGGCCGTCGCGGCCGACGGATTCCCGCACGTGCGGGAAGGGGCCGACGAGTACGACCTGATCAGGCCGGAGCAGCCGTGGTGGGACCCGGCGGGCGACGGCGGCGCCGACCCGGCGCACGACCGGATTCTGGTGGCCGGCCGGCCGGTGGGCGCGGGCAGCCGCGTACTGCTGAGACCGGGCCTGCGCCGTACCGACGCCCAGGACCTCTTCCTCAAGGACCGCAGCGCACTGGTCGAAGCGGTACTCCACGACGTGGACGGGGGAGTGCACCTCGCGGTCACCGTGGAGGGCGACCCCGGTGCGGACATCCGGCGCGAGCAGGGCCGGTTCCTCTACTTCCAGCCCGACGAGGTCGCCCCTCTGGAGGACGCATGACGGCGCCCTCGGAGCAGAGAGCGAGGACTCTGGTCGCAGGCGTCGGGAACATCTTCCTCGGCGACGACGGCTTCGGCGTCGAGACCGTACGACGACTGGTGTCGGGCCCCCTTCCCGGCCATGTCGAAGCGGTGGACATCGGGGTGCGCGGAGTCCATCTCGCGTACCAGCTCCTCGACGGGTACGACACGCTGGTCCTGATCGATGCCACGCAACGCGGCGGCGAGCCCGGAACGCTGTATCTGATCGAGGCCGACCGGCCCGGCAGTATCGAGCCGCAGGAAGCGCTGCTCGACGGCCACCGCATGTCCCCCGACGCGGTCCTGACCCTGCTGGAAACCCTGTGCGCCGGAACGGGCTGCACGCCCCCGGGGCGCACGCTGGTCGTCGGATGCGAACCCGCCCGCGTCGACGAGGGCATCGGCCTGAGCGAGCCCGTCGCGGCAGCCGTACCGGAGGCCGTGAACATGATCCTGCGCCTTGTGCGGGACGACGAACGGACCGCGCCGACCGCACAGTCGGCGGCCGGCCCGGCCATGAACTGAGGAGATGAACACCATCGTGAAGAAGATCATCCTCGGCGGCGCGGTCGCCGCCGCCGTTGCCGCACTCGTGGCCCAGGTCATGCCCGACATCAAACGCTACCTGAGGATTCGCGCCATGTGACGCCGTCGCATCTCTCACGCCCCGGGCTGCACCGAATGACGTACGCGGCGTGCGGCGTCGGCGAGCCAGCCCGGCTGCGGCCGTAACCCCCCGGTGTAATGACGCGGGCAGGACGGAGACCCATGCACGAGATGTCCATCGCCATGGCCGTCGTCGGCCAGGTGGAAGAAGCCGCCCGGGCCGAGGGCGCCGTAGCCGTCACATCGGTCCGGCTCCAGGTCGGCGAGCTCGCCGGGGTGGTCCCCGACGCACTGTCCTTCTGCTTCGAACTGGCCTGTGCCGGGACCGTGCTGGAAGGCGCCGAACTGGTGGTCGACTCCGTACGGGCGAGAGCACGCTGCGAGCCCTGCTCGGACGAATGGGCGGTCGGAATGCCACCGCAGCTGTGCTGCCCCGTGTGCGGTGAGGCAACCGCGGAACTGCTCTCGGGCCGCGAACTCCGGATCGCCGACGTCCATTGGGACGAGGGGCCTGCGCAGAGACGTATCCGTGAACCGATTTCCGAGGAGCGCTGAACCATGTGCCGTGTGGTCGATCTCCAACAGGCGGTACTCGCGAAGAACGACACAGCAGCGCACCGCCTGCGCACCGAACTCGCCGCCCGCGGCACCACGGTCGTCAATCTGCTCTCCAGCCCGGGCAGCGGCAAGACGGCACTGCTCGAACGGGAATTGGTACTCGCCAGGGAGACGGGCGTCCCCGTGGCCGCGCTCACCGCCGACCTGGCCACCGAGAACGATGCCACTCGCCTGGCCCGCTCGGGCGCCCCGGTCAAGCAGGTACTCACCGACGGACTCTGCCATCTGGAGGCCCGGATGCTGGGCGGGCACCTCGACGGGTGGCTGCCCGAGGACTCCCGGCTCCTGTTCGTCGAGAACGTGGGCAACCTGGTCTGCCCGGCCTCGTACGACCTCGGCGAAACACTGAGAGTCGTCCTCGCCTCGGTCACCGAGGGCGAGGACAAGCCGCTGAAGTACCCCACCGCCTTCGGGCTGGCGCACCTGGTGCTCGTCACCAAGACGGACATCGCCGAGGCGGTGGAGTTCGACGAGGAAGCGTTCCGCGCCCATGTCGAGCAGGTCAACCCCGGTGTGGAGGTGCTCCTCACCTCCGCCCGGCGCGGTGACGGTGTCGGAGCGCTCCTCGAACGGGCGCTGGCGGCCTCGAACGGCGCCCCGGTCCACCGGCCCGTCATGGCCCAGCAGCACCGGTCCACGCACACCCATGCCCACGTGGAACACGGCGAGGCCTCTCACGACGGACCCCACACGCATCCCTGCGAAGACGAGCCGGACGCCACGACGGATGCGTCCGGTGCCACGGCGCACACCCGCCCGTGACGACCCAACGGTCCGGCCCGGCCACGGGCGAGCCGGTGGAGCGCCGCCGGATCACCGTCCGTGGCATCGTCCAGGGCGTCGGATTCCGGCCCTACCTGTACACGCGCGCCCTCGGCATGGGCCTGGCCGGTCACGTCACCAACACCCCCGAGGGTGTCGTCGCGGAAGTCGAGGGCTCACCGGCTGCGGTGGCCCTGTTCTGCGAAGGGATCGCCGCCGACGCACCGCCGATGGCCGTTCTCGATTCCATCGAGCACAGAGACGTTCCCGCAGCCGGCGGTGCGGGCTTCACCATCGTCGCCTCCCGGGCCGGCGGGCCTTCCCGGACGCTGGTCCCGCCGGACGTGGCCACCTGCGCCGACTGCCTTGTCGAGCTGGCCGATCCCGCGGACCGGCGCCACCGGCACCCCTTCATCACCTGCACCAACTGCGGGCCGCGGTTCACCATCGTCACGGAACTGCCGTACGACCGTGCGCACACCACCATGGCCCGATTCCCCATGTGCCCGGACTGTGCCCGCGAATACGCGGACCCGGCGGACCGCCGCTTCCATGCCCAGCCGGTCGCCTGCCACCGATGCGGGCCCCGCCTCGATCTGCTGGTGGCACACCCGGATCCGGACAAGCCCCCGCGTCGGGCGCCCGGGACGGATCCGGTCGCCGAGGCCCGCCGGCTCCTGGCCGGCGGCGCGATCCTCGCAGTCAAGGGGCTCGGTGGCTACCATCTCGCCTGCGATGCGGCCAACCCCCGGGCCGTGGCCGCACTGCGCCGCCGCAAGGCCCGTGGCGACAAGCCGTTCGCTCTGATGGCCCGCGACATCAGCGACATCGAACACCTCGTCCACGTCGGCGCCGAGGAGCGGACCCTGCTCACCGGCGTCGCCCGGCCGATCGTCCTGCTGAGGCGTCGCAGCCACGCCGTTCTGGGACCGGGCGCTCCGGCACCGTCGGACGACGTCGCCCCGGGCAGCCCCGACCTCGGCGTCATGCTCGCCTACACCCCTCTGCACCACCTGCTCCTCGGCCTGCCCGGCGACCCGGCCGGGCCCCGCCTGCTCGTCATGACCAGCGGCAACGTGGCCGGGGAGCCGATCGTCACGGACGACGCCGAGGCGCTGGACCGGCTCGCCCCCCTGGCCGACGCCTGGCTGACCCACGACCGCCCGATCCATGTACCGTGCGACGACTCCGTCGTACGTGTCTGTGACGGGGAACCGCTGACCGTACGCCGCTCACGCGGTTACGCCCCCCGGCCCCTCGAACTGCCCTTTCCGGTAGCGGCGATCCTCGCCGCGGGCGGTGACCTCAAGAACATCCTGTGCCTGGCGGAAGGGCGCCGGGCCTGGCTGTCCGCTCACATCGGTGACATGGACGACCTCGCCACCCAACACGCCTTCGAGCACGCCGGACAGCAGCTGGAGACCATCACCGGGGTGCGGCCCGGCACCCTGGCCGTCGACGCGCACCCCGGATACCGCTCGGGACGGCTGACCCGACGTCTGGCCGGTGAACGGCAGGTGGTACGCGTACAGCACCATCACGCGCACATCGCCTCGGCGATGGCCGAGCACGGCCTGGACGGCACACTGCGCGTGATCGGCGTCGCGTTCGACGGCACCGGCTACGGCGACGACGGAGCCGTGTGGGGCGGCGAGTTCCTGCTGGCGGACTACGACGGATACCACCGGTTCGGGCATCTCGCGTACGTCCCCCTGCCCGGTGGCGACGCCGCCGTACACCGCCCGTACCGCATGGCCCTGGCGCATCTGCACGCGGCGGGAATCGACTGGGCGCGCGACCTGCCGTGCACGGCTGCCTGTGACGTCGATGAACTGGACGTACTCTCAAGGCAGTTGGAGCGGAACCTTCATTGCGTTCCCACCTCCAGCATGGGCAGGCTGTTCGACGCGGTCTCCTCCCTCACCGGCATCTGCCACCGGGCCGGATACGAGGCCCAGGCCGCCGTCGAACTCGAAACCGCCGCGCTCGGAACGGTTGTGGACGACTGCGGCGGATACGAGTTCGCGCTCCGTCATCCCGCACCGGACAGCGCGAGCTCACTGATCGCCGACCCCGCGCCCGTACTTTCGGCGGTGATCGAGGATGTGCGCGCGGGTACCGCGCCGGGTGTCGTCGCGGCACGCTTCCACGAGGCGGTGGCCGCCCTCGTGCGCAGCACTTGCGTCCTGGCGCGTCAGCAGCACGGCCTGGACACCGTGGCCCTGACCGGCGGAGTCTTCGCCAACACGCTGCTCTCCTCGGCCTGCGCCCGGACGCTGCGCGACCTCGGCTTCACCGTTCTGAGACACCACCAAGTTCCCCCGAACGACGGCGGGCTGGCGCTGGGGCAAGTGATGGTCGCCGCCCGGACCCACGCCCCCGGAACACCCGAAGGCCGCCTCGGCGCGGCGCGGGGAGGCGCGGCCACCCACTAACAAGCGCGCCCGGCAGGACCGGGCGGGCGGGAGCAACCACAGCGAGGAGAAGCCATGTGCCTGGCGGTGCCCGGCAGAGTACTGGAAATCGAGGAACGGGACGGCACACGCATGGCCACCGTCGACTTCGGCGGAGTGGTCAAGGAAGCGTGTCTGGAGTATCTGCCGGACCTTCAGGTCGGCGAGTACGCCATCGTCCACGTGGGGTTCGCCCTGCAGAAACTGGACGAGGAGTCGGCCAGGCAGACGCTGGAGCTGTTTACCCAACTCGGCATGCTCCAGGAGGAGTTCGGCGATCCATGGGAAATGGCGGCAGAGGCCGGCGGACTGCCGTTGCCCGGCGCGGCCGAGGCATCGCAGGAGGCGCGGCAGTGAAGTACATCGACGAATTCCAGGACCCCGAGCTGGCCCGCGGGCTGCTCGACGAGATCCGCTCCACCGTGACCAGGCCGTGGGCGTTGATGGAGGTCTGCGGCGGGCAGACCCACACCATTATCCGGCACGGCATCGACCAACTCCTGCCGGACCAGGTGGAACTGATCCACGGACCGGGCTGCCCCGTCTGCGTCACCCCGCTGGAAGTCATCGACAAGGCGCTGGAGATCGCCTCCCGTCCCGAAGTGATCTTCTGTTCCTTCGGCGACATGCTCCGCGTCCCCGGCACCGGACGGGACCTCTTCCGGGTCCGCAGCGAGGGCGGAGACGTACGCGTCGTCTACTCCCCGCTCGACGCACTGAAGATCGCCCAGCAGAACCCGGACCGGGAGGTGGTGTTCTTCGGAATCGGCTTCGAAACCACCGCTCCCCCCAACGCAATGACGGTCTATCAGGCACGCAGGCTCGGCATCCGCAACTTCAGTCTGCTCGTGTCCCATGTCCGGGTGCCACCCGCGATCGAGGCGATCATGCGGTCGCCGAACTGCCGGGTTCAGGCATTCCTCGCCGCAGGGCATGTGTGCAGTGTGATGGGCCTGGGCGAATATCCCGAGCTGGCCGAACGGTTCGGTGTCCCGATCGTGGTCACGGGATTCGAACCGCTGGACATTCTGGAAGGTGTACGCCGCACCGTGGTTCAGTTGGAACGCGGCGAACATTCCGTGGACAACGCCTACCCCCGCGCGGTGCGCCCCGAGGGGAATCCCGCCGCACTGGCCATGCTGGAGGACGTCTTCGAGGTGACGGACCGGGCCTGGCGCGGCATCGGCGTCATCCCCGGCAGTGGCTGGCGGCTCGCCCCGCGCTATCGGGACTACGACGCCGAATACCGCTTCCAGGTGTCCGGTATCGACACCCGTGAACCCGCCCAATGCCGCAGCGGAGAGGTCCTGCAGGGCCTGCTGAAGCCTCACGAATGCGAGGCGTTCGGCACCGTCTGCACCCCTCGCACCCCACTCGGAGCCACCATGGTCTCCAGCGAGGGCGCCTGTGCCGCGTACTACCTCTACCGGCGGCTGGACATGAACAAGACCGCACCTCTGGAGGCGAGCCCCGTTGGCTGAGACCGTCGAGACCCCCACGCGCGGCGACCGGGCCGTTTCGGCAACGCCCCCCTCCGGCATCGCGCCACTCGATCCCACAGCATGGACGTGCCCGGCCCCGCTGCGGGATCATCCGCGCATCGTCATGGGCCACGGCGGTGGCGGCGCGCTCTCCGCCGAACTGGTCCAGCACATCTTCGCCCCTGCCTTCGGAGGCGACACGCTCGCGCAGCTGGGCGATTCGGCGTCCGTGCAGCTGGGCGGCGCCCGACTGGCCTTCTCCACCGACTCCTTCGTGGTGCGGCCGTTGTTCTTCCCCGGTGGCAGCATCGGCGACCTCGCGGTCAACGGCACCGTCAACGACCTGGCCATGAGCGGTGCGCGTGCCGCCTATCTGTCCTGCGGATTCATCCTGGAGGAGGGCGTCGAGCTCTCCGTCGTCGCGCGTGTCGCCGAGGCCTTCGGCGCCGCCGCGCGCGAGGCGGGCGTCGAGGTGGTGACGGGGGACACCAAGGTGGTCGAAGCCGGTCATGGTGACGGCATCTTCATCAACACCGCCGGCATCGGCCTCATCCCGCCCGGCGTGGACCTGCGGCCGCAGCGGGTCGTTCCGGGTGACGTCGTGATCGTGAGCGGGGCGATCGGTGTCCACGGCGTGGCAATCATGAGCGTGCGCGAGGGGCTGGAGTTCGGAGTCGAGATCGCGAGCGACTGTGCCGCCCTGGGCGGACTCGTGGAGGCCATGCTCGCGGTCACCCCGGACCTGCACGTACTGCGCGACCCCACCCGTGGGGGGCTCGCCGCGTCCCTCAACGAGATCGCGGCCGCTTCGGGCACCGGCGTCCTGATCCAGGAGCGGCACGTCCCCGTTCCCGCGCCGGTGGCCAACGCCTGCGCCATCCTCGGGCTCGACCCGATGTACGTTGCCAACGAAGGGAAGCTGGTGGCGTTCGTACCGCGCGAACACGCCGACGCGGTCCTGGACGCGATGCGGGCACACCCGTTGGGCCGGGACGCGGCGGTGATCGGTGCGGCGGTGGACGCCCACCCGGGCATGGTGGTGGCCCGCACGGGGCTCGGCGGGACGCGCGTGGTCGACCTGCCGGTCGGGGAGCAGTTGCCGCGGATCTGCTGACGTCATCGTTGCGTCGTGCGGGTCCGGTTGCATCGAACCGGCCAATTCGACTACAGCACCACGCGCCGCGCGTGGTACTCGTACTCGTACGGGACCGGGGCACTGCTGCTCGGCCTCGGCGCCCTGGCCTTCGCCGCGGCGCCCGGCTTCGGAGCGCGGGGAGCACTGCTGGTGCTCGGCGCCGCCGTCGTCCTGCTGACGTTCGCCGAACGGCTCCAGGTCGGCGCCTCGTGGACCCTCTCCTTCGACCTGGCACCGGAGCGGTCACGCAGCGCCTACCTGGTGCTGTTCAACACGAGTCGAACCGTCGCCAACCGGGTCGCGGGCCCGGTGCTGATGACCGGCGTCGTCCTCGCCCTCGGAACGGTCGGCTGGATCGCCCTCGCCTGCGTCCTGCTGCTCAGTGCGCTCGTTCCCTTCGCGATGCTGCGCGGACCGGGCGGCACCGGCGGGCGCCACGTCCTCGACGCACCCACCGTGCCGCCCCACCGCCCCACCGCCCCACCGCCCCACCGCCCCACCGGCCCGCCGGTACGGCGCGGTGGCCGGACCCCGACGTCATTCCACCCGCACCCAGTCCAGGGTGCGCTCGACCGCCCGCTTCCAATCGGCGTACCCCGCGGCGCGCCGCTCCTCACTCCACTGCGGTTCCCAGCGCTTCGCCTCCTGCCAGTGCTCCCGCAACTCGCCCTGGTCGCGCCAGAATCCCGTGGCGAGACCCGCCGCGTACGCGGCGCCCAGCGCGGTGGTCTCGGCGACGACGGGGCGGCTGACGGGCACCCCGAGGACATCCGCCTGGATCTGCATGCACAGGTCGTTGGCCGTGACCCCGCCGTCGACCTTGAGCACATCGAGATGGACGCCGGAGTCCTGTTCCATCGCGTCCACCACGTCGCGGCTCTGGTAGCAGATGGCCTCCAGAGTGGCCCGCGCCAGATGGGCGTTGGTGTTGTAGCGGGCGAGGCCGACGATGGCCCCGCGGGCGTCCGAGCGCCAGTACGGGGCGAAGAGGCCCGAAAAAGCCGGCACGAAGTACATCCCGCCGTTGTCCTCGACGGTCCGGGCGAGCCATTCGCTCTCGGCGGCCTCGGTGATGATCTTCATCTGGTCCCGGAGCCACTGCACAGCGGACCCCGTGACCGCGATGGAGCCCTCCAGGGCGTAGACCGCCGGACTCTTCCCGAACCGGTAGGCGACGGTGGTGAGCAGGCCGTGCCGCGACCGGATCGGCTTCGTACCGGTGTTGAGCACGAGGAAGTTGCCGGTGCCGTACGTGTTCTTCGCTTCGCCCGGCTCGAAGCACACCTGCCCCACGGTGGCCGCCTGCTGGTCGCCGAGCACCCCGGTGACCGGGATCGCGGCCCGCAGGGGCCGGGACGTGCGTGTACGGCCGTACGCCTCGGGGTCGGAGGACGGGTTGATGACCGGCAGCATCGCCCTCGGAATGCCGAAGATGTCCAGCAGTTCGTCGTCCCAGTCGAGCGTCTCCAGGTTCATCAGCATCGTACGGCTGGCATTGGTCACGTCGGTGGCGTGGATGCCGCCGTCGGGGCCGCCGGTGAGATTCCACAACACCCAGCAGTCCGTGTTCCCGAACACCGCGTGGCCCCGCTCCGCGGCCGCGCGGACCCCCTCGATGTTTTCGAGGATCCACTTGATCTTCCCGCCGGAGAAGTAGGTGGCCGGAGGCAGCCCCGACTTGTGCCGGATGACCTCGCCGTGCCCCTCGTTCTCCAGGGCCCGGGCGATCGAGTCGGTACGGGTGTCCTGCCACACGATGGCGTTGCAGTACGGACGGCCGGTGCGGGGATCCCAGACGACGGTGGTCTCACGCTGGTTGGTGATCCCGATGGCATCGAGATCGGTGGCGCCGAGACCACTGGTGCGCAGAGCGTTCTGCATGACCGAGTTGGTGCGCTCCCAGATCTCCACCGGGTCGTGTTCCACCCAGCCGGGCCGGGGCAGAATCTGCTCGTGCTCCAACTGGTGCTTGGCCACTTCGTTTCCGTCGTGGTCGAAGACCATGAAACGGCTGCTGGTGGTACCTTGATCCACCGCGCCGATGAAGTCCGCCATGGCATGCCGCCTTTCCGCGGTCCGCACTCGGTGAAGGAACCGGGCGTCAATTCTCCGAAGGCAGGGGAAGGGTGCCCTCCGGCTCCGCTTCCGCTGCGGGCAGGAAGCGGCCGATCAAGGCCTGGTAGAGGAAAGCGCCGACCGGGCCGCCCACGAGCGGGCCCACGATCGGCACCCAGAAGTAGAGATTCCCGTACTGGTCCCGCCACGCCCCTCCGTAGCCGGTGAGGAAACTCGCGAGCCGGGGCCCGAGGTCACGAGCCGGATTGATGGCGTACCCGGCGTTCGTCCCGAACGCCATACCGATGGCCACGATGATGAGACCCACGATGAACGGGCTGAGATGGGCGCCCGGTGGCGTATTGAGCAGATCCGTGACGGCGAAGATCAACAGCATAAGAATGGCGGTGCCGATGACCTGGTCCCGCAGCGCGCCCCACTCGTGGACAGGAAGTGCGGGGTTGCCGTTGGCAGGCAGCGTGGAGAAGACGAATTGCGTTTTGATGGTGTGTCCGGGATCCGCCTTGGCCAGGGCCTCGGTGTAATTCCAACGCACCAGTAACGCACCGATGAACGCCCCGGCGAACTGCGCGACGGTGTAGGGAGCCACCTTCTTCCAGGGGAAATCCTTGAAAGCGGCGAGCGAGAGAGTCACCGCGGGATTGAGATGGGCTCCGCTCAGTCTGCCCGCCACATAGATACCCAGAGTGACTCCGAGCCCCCAAGCCCACGCGATGCTGTCGTGATTCCCGAGCCCGCCCGGCGGTTCGGTGAGTGCTCCGCCCGCCACGACCTGGGCCACCACGCCACAGCCGAACAGGATGAGAATCATCGTGCCGAGGAATTCCGCCGAGAGTTCCCCGACGAATCCCGACGCCTTGAGCCGCTCCATGGGCATCTCGCTTCCTGACCGGGTGCACGACCGTTGGCGGCATGGATCCACATGTGAGCGTAAACGCAGAGAATCGCTCCCGCATTCGGTGGCGGGGACGCCGGCGACGGCGCCCGGCACATTCCATGAATGGGCGTGACCGGCGCCTGGTTCAGTCCACGTCGACGTTGTCGAAAGAGATCTTCGTTGCCCGGCTTCAGCGTTGCCCGGCTTCAGCGGACGGTGGCGGCCACCGCGTCACCGGCCGCCACCCCGTCACCGGCTCCCACCGCTTCCTCTGCGGGAGTGTCGTGCAGGCCGAGGCGCAGGTGCTCGACGTGGAAGAGGGCCTGGTCGAGGAGTTCGGCGACGTGGTTGTCGTACAGCGCGTAGATCACCGAGCGGCCCCGGCGCTCGCCGGTGACCAGGCCGAGGTTGCGCAGCAGCCGCAGCTGATGGGAGCAGGCGGACTGTTCCATGCCGACCGCGTCGGCGAGCTCCGTCGCCGGGCAGGGCCCCTCCTGGAGACGGGCGAGGATGCGGAGCCGGGACGGGGTGGCAAGAGCCTGCAGGGTGGTCGCCACATCGGCGGCCCCCACGGCGTCGAGGCGCTCGCGCGCGGTGGCAGTGTTCGCGTCAGCTCCGTGGCCCATGCCCTACATCCTACGGAGATGAACACATGAATGCGTGTTCATGTAATCCTGTATGGTGCGGGGGTCGAAAAACTCCGCCTTCTCGTGTGAAGGATCAACCTCCATGTCTTTCACCCTCACCCGGCCGCCTTCGCCGGCCGACCCGGTCCGGGACGCCGTCGTCACCGGACGGCGCACCCGGATCCTGGCTCTTCCCGAGGTCCGCTGGGCCGCGGCGGCCCTCGGGCTGTTCCTGTCGGCGCTGTCCCTGCACCTGCTCGGCGCTCCGTGGTGGGCCTGGGGCCCGCTGTACGCGCTGACGTACGTCGCGGGCGGCTGGGCGCCCGGCTGGGAGGGCCTCAAGGCGCTCAAGGACCGGACATTGGACGTGGATCTGCTGATGGTCGTCGCCGCCCTCGGGGCGGCGGCGATCGGGCAGGTGCTGGACGGCGCACTGCTGATCGTCATCTTCGCCACGTCGGGCGCCCTGGAGGCGTTCGCCACCGCACGGACCGCCGACTCGGTGCGCGGCCTGCTCGGCCTCGCCCCCGCCACGGCGGCCCGCCTCGGCGACGGCGGTGCCGAAGAGGCCGTGCCCACCGCGCAGTTGAGGATCGGGGACGTGATCCTGGTGCGCCCCGGTGAGCGCGTCGGCGCCGACGGCCGGGTCCTCGACGGGGCCAGTGAGGTCGATCAGGCGACCATCACCGGCGAGCCGCTGCCGGTGGCCAAGGAGCAGGGCGACGAGGTCTTCGCCGGGACGCTGAACGGCACCGGGGCGCTACGGGTCGCGGTGGAGCGTGACCCGTCCGATTCGGTGATCGCCCGGATCGTCGCCATGGTCGAGGAGGCCTCCGGGACGAAGGCTCCCACCCAGCTGTTCATCGAGAAGGTCGAACAGCGGTACTCCATCGGCATGGTGGCGGCCACCCTCGCCCTGTTCACCCTGCCGCTCGCCTTCGGCGCGGAACTGCAGCCGACGCTGCTCCGGGCGATGACCTTCATGATCGTGGCGTCTCCGTGCGCCGTGGTCCTGGCCACCATGCCGCCGCTGCTGTCCGCGATCGCCAACGCGGGACGACACGGCGTGCTGATCAAGTCCGCCGTCGTGATGGAGCGCCTCGGACAGGTCGACGCCGTGGCCCTCGACAAGACCGGCACCCTGACCGAAGGCGCCCCACACGTCACCGACATCCGCCCCCTGGCCGCCTCCGGCCTGACCACGGACGCCCTGCTCACCCTCGCGGCGGCGGCCGAGCACCCCAGCGAGCACCCCCTCGCGCGGGCCGTCACCGACGCGGCCCGGACGCGGGGTCTCGCGCTGCCCGCCGTGACGGACTTCGTCTCCACCCCTGGTACCGGTGTCATCGCGACGGTGGACGGCCGCACCGTTGCCGTCGGCAGCCCTGCCCGTCTGCTGGACGGCCGCCCCCACGAAGGGGTCGCCGAACTCGCCGCACAACTGGAGGAAGACGGCCGTACCGCCGTGCTGGTGGTCCTCGACGGCACACCCGTCGGCGCTCTGGGCATCGCCGACCGGCTGCGCACCGACGCCCCGGAAACCGTCACCCGACTCACCGCCCTCACCGGCAGCACACCGGTGCTGGTCACCGGCGACAATCCGCGCGCCGCCGCTCGCCTGGGCGCCGAGGCCGGGATCGGCGACGTCCGGGCCGGTCTGCTGCCACAGGACAAGGTGCGCGCCGTCAAGGAACTGGAGAGCGCCGGACGGAAGGTCCTCGTGGTCGGGGACGGGGTCAACGATGCCCCGGCACTGGCCGCCGCCCACACCGGTATCGCCATGGGCAGAGCCGGCTCCGACCTCGCCCTGGAGACCGCCGACGCCGTCGTCGTCCGCGACGAACTCGCCACCATCCCCACCGCCGTGGCGCTCTCGCGCCGGTGCCGCCGCCTCGTGGCGCAGAACCTGGTGATCGCGGCCGTCTTCATCACCGGCCTCGTCATCTGGGACCTGACCGGCACGCTGCCGCTGCCGCTGGGCGTCGCCGGGCACGAGGGCTCCACCGTCATCGTCGGCCTCAACGGACTGCGCCTGCTGCGCGACGCCGCCTGGACGCGCGCCCGCAACGACGGGTGAGCCACCGTGCCTGGCACGCACGGGCCGTTCGTCCTCGTACGCGCCCCGTACGAGCAGGGCGTCCTGCCGTGGTCCGTACGCAGATGGCTTTAGGGGGCACGGCGGCCGAGCATGTCGCCCGGCGGTGCCGGGTTCGACGGCACGGCGTGCGACAGGGCGGGGGAACCCGGTGGGGGTATCGTCGGGCTGGTACCGCAGGACTCGTACGACCGGGAATTCGAGGCAGCCGTGGATCGCAGCCGGACGCGCACACCGGGAATGTCCCGGCTGCTCGTGCTGTGTGCCGTCCTGTGCGGGCTGTTCCTCATGCACGGGGCCCCGGCGAGCGCCGCCGAGGGCTGTCACGGTGGCATGGCCGTGGTCGCGAACCCGCCCATGCCCATGGCGGCCGGTGCCGCTCATACGGCCGTCCCGGAAGAGCACGGCATCTCCCGGGCGGACGCCGCCGTGACCGGGATGAACGGCGAGTCGTGCGTATCCACCCACGCCCGCGACCGGCTGCTGCCGCTCTTGACGGCGCTGGGTCCGGTGATCCTGGCCGGGTGGGTGCTCGGGCGGCTGCGTCCGGCGGTGCGAGGACCGGCACGGCGGGGACCGCCGCTCGCCGGCAGAGAACTACTGCTCCAGGTGTGCGTAGCGCGGACGTGACGGCTGTCCGCCGGTTCCCGGCCCTACGGCCGGGCCGGCCCGAGCGTCCTGTCCGTTTCGCGCGCCACCGATGTGGCGCGATCCGCCTGGAAAGAACCTGTGATGTCCGTTTCCCTGCATACCGTTTCCCGTCGCCGCACGCTCGCGGCCGTCGGCGCCGTCGCCGCACTCGCCCTGACGCTGGCGGCCTGCGGCTCCTCCGAAGGCTCCGACTCCGACGGCTCGTCCATGCCCGGCATGGACCACGGCTCCGTCGGCGCCTCCGTGCCGGCCACGCCCGGCGCCGCGTTCAACGACGCGGACGTGAAGTTCGCGCAGCAGATGATCCCGCACCACCAGCAGGCCGTCGACATGGCGAAGCTGGCCGACGGCCGCGCCGCCGACCCCGAGATCAAGGAACTGGCCGCCGCGATCGATCAGGCCCAGGACCCCGAGATCAACACCATGAAGGGCTGGCTGACGTCCTGGGACAAGCCGCTGCCCGAGTCCTCGTCCTCGATGGGTGACATGCCCGGCATGGACCATGGCCCGAACGCGGGTTCGGGGATGCCGGGGATGATGTCCGACAAGGACATGAGTGACCTCGAAGGTGCCCGGGGCAAGGCGTTCGACAAGAAGTTCGCCCAGCTCATGATCGGCCACCATGAGGGTGCGGTCACCATGGCCGAGGACGAGCGGAAGAACGGCAGTAATGCCGACGCGAAGAAGCTCGCCGGCGCCGTCATCACCGCCCAGACCGCCGAAATCACGAAGATGAACAAGATCATCGCCAGGCTCTGACCCGTGGCACGGGTGCGGGCCTTCGTCCTCCTGAAGGCCCGCACCCCCTGCCGTGCTCCTGCCGGTCCGGCGCTTACGCCTCCGCTTGCTCCGCTTCCGGCGTTGTGAGCAGCTCGCGCACCTCCTCCGCGGTGGTGTCCTGGAGCTCCTCCCCGAGGAGCAGCCAGCGGGTGATGCCGACCGATTCCAGGAAAGGCAGGTCGTGACCGGCGATCAGCAGCGCACCCTCGTACGACCGGAGTGCGCTGATCAGCTGACGCACACCGGCGATGTCGAGGTTGTTGGTCGGCTCGTCCAGCATCAGCAACTGCGGGGCCGGTGCGGCGAGCATCGTCGCGGCGAGCGCGGCACGGAAGCGCTCTCCGCCCGAGAGGGTGCCCGCCGGCTGTTCCGCGCGCTTCCCCTGGAACAGGAAGCGCGCGAGCTGGGAGCGGATGTGGTTGTCGGTGACCCCGGGAGCCATGCGGTTCACGTTCGCCGCGACGCTCAGCTCCTCGTCCAGCACATCGAGCCGCTGGGGAAGGAACCGCAGCGGTACGAACGTCCTGGCCTCGCCGGACAGCGGAGCGAGCTCGCCCGTGAGGGTGCGCAGCAGCGTGGTCTTGCCGGCGCCGTTGCGCCCGACGAGGGCGATGCGTTCGGGCCCGTGCACATGGAGGCTGCCCCGGCGCAGCCTGCCGAACCGGGGCTGCAGTTCGTGCAGGCTCAGCACGGTGCGGCCGGTGGGAACGGCGGTGTGGGGAAGGCTCACGCGGATCTCGGCATCGTTGCGTACCGCGTCCGCGGCTTCCTCGCGGCGTTCGCGCGCCTCGCTGAGCCGCTCCTCGTGCACGCCGCGAAGCCTGCCCCCGGACTCCTGCGCGGACCGCTTCCGGCGGCCGGCGAGGATCTTCGGGAGGCCCCCGTCGGCCTCCGCCTTCCTGCCTTGGCGCTGACGGCGGGCCAGCTTCACCTGGGTCTCCTCCAGTTCGCGTTTCTGCCGGCGCACGTCGGCCTCCGCGGCCCTCAACATCCGTCCGGCGGCCTCCTGTTCGGTGGCCAGGGCCTCCTGGTAGGCCGACCAGCCACCGCCGTACCAGCTCACGGATCCGGCGTGCAGTTCGGCGATGCGGTCCACGCGTTCGAGCAGTTCGAGGTCGTGGCTGACCACGACCAGTACTCCGGAGCGCCAGTTGTCGACGGCGTCGTAGAGCCTGCGGCGCGCGAACACATCGAGGTTGTTGGTCGGTTCGTCCATCAGGAGGACGTCGGGGCGTTCCAGCAGCAGGGCGGCCAGCCGCAGCAGGACGGTCTCCCCGCCGGACATCTGGCCCACGGTGCGGTCCAGCTCCAGGTATCCGAGCCCGAGCGACCCCAGTGTCGCGAGGGCCTGTTCCTCCACGTCCCAGTCGTCGCCGATCGTCTCGAAGTGCTTCTCGTCCACATCTCCGGCCTCGATGGCGCGCAGCGCGTCGCGCCGCTCGGCGATGCCCAGGGCCTCGTCCACCCGCAGCGTCGTGTCGAGGGTGATGTTCTGAGGAAGGTGGGCGAGGCTGCCGCCGACGGTCACCGAGCCCTGGGAGGGGCGCAGCAGGCTGGCCAGCAGGCGCAGCAGTGTGGACTTGCCCGCGCCGTTGTTGCCGACGAGGCCTGTGCGGCCCCGGCCGATGCTGAGCGAGAGCCCGTCGAAGACGGTCGTGCCGTCCGGCCACTGGAAGGACAGGGCGGAGCAGGTGAGGGAGGCACTGGGGGTGGTGGGTGTCGCCATGGTGATCCTCGCAGTCGTGAGCGCGGTGAAGGGGGCTTCGTATGCGAGCACCACGCAGCGACCGAACAGGAACAGGTGCGGCGGTCCGAAAGATCGAGGGACGGCTCATGCACCGAGGTCGCATCCACGCGGGGTCACGGGCAGGACAACACACTGCTACTGCGTGACGGGCGTACGACCGGAGTCGTACGGCGCGATGATCGCGAACCTCAGATGCGCAACGTCCACCTCTATCGGAGACAACAGGACAGCTCGAAACCTTAGCGATCAGGCGGGCGGAAGGCAACGCCTCGATGCCGTGCGGGGGAGTGGCGCGAGCGATCGGAGGCCGGTCCTGCCGGGTGTGGCGGGCCCGACGGTGGTGCACCGGAGCGAGAACAGGCGAAGAGTCAGTCAAATGTCCTATATGTGCGCTTTCGTTAGACATGGGCTCTTGGGCAACAAAGGGGCATTTGGGGGGAGTTGCGATCTCTCGACGCTGCCCGGTATGCCCGTTTCTGAAGCTGCGTGGTGTGAGTCACTTTCAGGCCTCGCGATGTCGTGGCGCGTCACCCGGTTCCCTTCTGTGCAAGGAAATTTGGCATGGCGATGTGAGGTGGCTTACTTCCCCTTCCGTGATTCGATCTTGCAAATGAATTGTGATCAAAAAATAGGGGCTTGTTCCCTTCGGCATTTCTCGCCTACGGTCACCGTCAATCCGGACGGAACGCCGAATCCTGCCGCCGTCCGAGAATCCGACCAACCCACTCACGTACGGCAGGAGCGGGGGACCCAGGTAAGCCGCCGAACCGGTATCCGGTATGGCTCGGGGTGAAGTCGCAATTGCATGCGGCCAGGCATCTCCAGCCTGAACCCGACAGCTCACCTCGTAGGCGACGGAGAGGAATTCGCCATGCCCACAACGGGTGAGTATCGTCGTCGCAAGCCCACTTCGCGGACCCGCGGTTTCATTGCCGCGACCACGGGCGGAGCCGCCCTCGTGCTGCCGCTGGTCTGCGCCGGATTCGCTTCGGCCGCGCCGGCCCAGGCTGCCACCGCAAAGGCCACGGCACCGGCCGCCGTCGCCAAGGAAATCTCCGCCCAGAAGGCCGCGCCCACCATCTATTCCGTGATCGCGGGTGACACCCTTTCCAAGATCGCGAAGGGGCATTCCGTAAGCGGTGGCTGGCAGAAGCTGTACGCGGACAATCGAGAGACCATCGGTGCCGACCCCACGCTGATTCACCCGGGCATGAAACTGACCATCGGCGCCAAGGCTGTGGCCGGCACGTCCACCGGCGTATCGGCCGTGAACACCGTCGCGGTGTCGACCACTGCCGCCGCCCCCGCCAAGTACACCAATGACCTGGACGGCTGGATCAAGGAGTCGCTGGCCGTCATGGCCCAGCACGGCATACCCGGCAGCTACGACGGCATCCACCGCAACATCATGCGCGAGTCCTCCGGTAACCCCCGGGCCATCAACAACTGGGACTCGAACGCCGCCAAGGGAACGCCGTCCAAGGGGCTCCTGCAGATCATCGACCCGACGTTCCGCGCCTACCACGTGCCCGGCACGTCGATGGACAGCTACGACCCGGTCGCCAACATCACCGCAGCGTGCAATTACGCGGCCGACAGGTACGGCTCGATCGACAACGTGTTCGGCGCCTACTGACGCACAAGAGCTCCTGGCGGCGGTTCAGGGCCGACGGGTTCACGGGTTCACGGAGGGCCGAGCAGGCCTCTCGTGAAGGACCGTACCCGCCGGTCAGGGACCGCCGTTCGGTCGCTTCCTGGGGGCAGGGGTACCTACTCCGGCCTGCTGGGCGGTGGCCTGGGAACCTTGGCCGCCGCTCCTTCACGAACGGACTTCACCACCGCGTCGTGGAGACGACGGCTGTCGTCCTCGGAGCAGCACGGCACGGGGCTGCCCGACATGGTGAACCAGTCGATCGCACCCGTGTACTGCACTGTCACCTGAGCCATGTCATCGGCCCAGGTCGTGTGAACCGTCAGGTCCCCGGACAGGACGCCGACCTCGTCCGTCAGCACGCCACCATGCCCGGAGAACACACCGCGAGTCGTCCATGACGCCCAAGCCATGAATCCAGGCTGGCACCAAGTCCATGGATGCGCACCCCCAGTCGGAGCGCGGGCGCTCACGGCCCGGTCGACGCGCGCCCTCCGCCGTCCGCCGTCGGCCGTTCTCCGCTCTCTGCCGTCCGTCCTCCGCGGTGCTCCGGGACGCTCCCGCCTCTCCGGATCCTGAAACGGGCAAAATTTTCCATCGGATTCCGCTGCGGTTCCCGCACCCGTCGATCTCCAGCAGAGTGACGCACTTTCAACGACAAACCGTTGTATCGGCTCGCCGAAACAACGAATTCCGTAGGTGAACAGCTCTTGACCTGCGAAACTCGTCAGGATTGCATGTCGCGCTGGGAGCGAAGAAAACGTTCACTACGTCCTCGTCTGGAGGCGATACCGCTCCCGTGCTCAGTCACCGCACCTGTTGATCGGAATCGCACGATGACCGAAACGCTCAGCGCTCCCCAGGCGCTGGCCCCCGCGACCGGCCCCACCCCACAGAAGCTCAAGCGTTCCATCGGCGTCGTGGGCGGAACACTCCTCACGCTCTCCTGCGTGACGCCCGCTTCGACACTCTTCGTGGTCGTACCGGACCTGTTCTCCAGCCTCGGCACGTACACCGCCCTGACCATCGGCATCGGTTCGCTGCTCTGTATCGCGGTCGCCTTCTGTTACTCGGAACTGGGCACCCTCATCCCGAGTGCGGGCGGTGAGTACGCCATGGTGTCGACCATGGCGGGACGGCTGGCCGGGTGGCTCGTCTTCGTGCTCTCCCTGCTGGTCGTGATGATCGTGCCCCCGGTCATCGCCATGGGCACGGCCGACTACCTCGCTCCCGTGGTGCAGATACCGACCCCACTCGCGGGCGCCGGAGTCATGGCGCTCGCCACCCTCGCAGGCCTCCTGGACCTGCGCGCCAACGCGTGGATCACCGGAATCTTCCTCGTCCTGGAAGTGATCGCGGCCGGCGTCGTCGCCGTTCTCGGCTTCGCGCACTCCGAGCGCGGAGCCTCCGCGCTGGTGCACGGTTCGGTCGCCTCGTCGAGCGGGACGAGCTCCACGGTCACCGCGATGATGGTGGTCTCCGGGCTGGCGATCGCGCTCTTCATCACCCAGGGCTTCTCCACAGCCGTCTACCTCTCGGAGGAGCTGGAGAATCCCCGGCGCAACGTGGCCCGTACCGTCCTCGCCACCCTCGCCATCTCCACGGCGGTCATCCTCGTCCCGGTCATCGCCATCACGTTCGGTGCCCCGGACCTCGCGGCCCTGACCTCGGGCGACCTCAACACCATGGTCGCCGCCTGGTCCAACTCGGCCGTCGGTACGTTCGTCAGCCTCTGCGTCGCTCTCGCGATCATCAATGCGGGCATCGTGATGGTCATCCAGAACTCACGGGTCCTGTTCGCCTCCGCCCGCGACAAGGCATGGCCCGAGCCGGTCAACAACGCCCTGTCCCAGCTCGGCCGGTTCGGCTCCCCGTGGGTCGCGACCCTGGTCGTCGGCGTCCCCGGAGCGGCGCTCTGCTTCGTCAACCTCGACACCCTGTACGGCGTCACCGGCGTCTCCGTCACGGCCATGTACCTGCTGGTCGCGGTCGCCGCTCTGCTCTGCCGCCGCGGGGCGCACCGCGAGGCACCGGCCTGGCGCATGCCGCTGTGGCCTGCGACCCCCGTGCTGCTCATCGCCGTGCTCGCGTACATCCTGACCCAGCAGGAGACCGAGTACCTGCTGTGGACCGGCGGAATCACCGCGGTTGCCACCCTCTACTGGGCGCTGTATCTGCGGCCCCGCCAGGAGACCCGCTGGCTGGTCAGCATTCCGGAGGACGTGCAGCACTGACCGGACGACCGGGGCCCACGACCGACGTCCCGCACCCCGGTCCGTCCGGCCCCGCCGTCACCCCGGGCCGCCGTCACCCCCGCTCCGCCGTCACCTCATGACGGGCGCCGGGGGTGGCGGCGTCGGTGCTGCGGGAATCCGCGGGACACCCGGGAGTCACTTCCAGATGCCGGTGATGTCGGACGCCGAGGCCGCGTTGCCCGCGTGCGTCCTCAGACCGGCCAGGTCCTCCAGGGTGCGGAGCACGTCGTAGTGGTTGTACGTGCTACCGCTGGAGCTGCCGGGGATGACGTGCTCGCCGTAGAGGACGGTGGGGATACGGTTGCCCGACCCCTTGCTTCCCTCGTCGAACGTGACGACCAGGAGGCTGTTGTGGGTCCTGGCCCAGTCGGCATAGGCACCCAGCTTGTTCTTGATCCACGTGTCACCGGTGGAGACCGGGCACGAGTGCATGTCGTCGCACAAGTTCGGCACGACGAACGAGACCTTAGGCAACTCGGTGAAGTCGGCCGGGAACTGCGCCATGGTCTTCGCGGTGCCGGTCGGCACATTGGAGAATCCGAACCAGGGGTTGTGCCGCTGCGTGTAGTCGCCGCTGCCGCAGACCGTCGAACCCTGGTGGGGCAGCGACTCGTTGTAGCTGGCCCAGGTCTTCCCGGCGGCGATCAGCTCGGCGGCGAGATTGGGTGCGGCCAGGGAACCGACGCCCGTACAACTGTCCCTGGTGCGGGCCTGGTCGGAGCCCGAGAACAGCATGAAGTAGTTCGGCTCGCTGGGGTGCGTCAGCGCGAAGGACCGGGTGAGGTCGGCGCCGCCCGCCTTGAGCGTGTTGTTGATGTACGGGGCGTCCGAGCTGCCGATCACCTGGTTGTAGCCGTGATTCTCCATCACCACGACCACGACGTGATCGGGGGCCGGGAGACCGGCGGCCTGCGCGGGTGACCCGGTGGTGGCCCAGAGGCCGATCGAGGCGGCGGCGACAGCCACGGCCCCGGCCGGCCCGGTGAGAGAACGCCGCCGCCGCTTGTGCCGGGACGCCTCGACCTCGGCCATGACGGTCCTCCGGAGGAGAAGTGACGAGCAGATGGTGCCGCGGCCTCCGCAGCCACAGGCGGCCCCGGCCGCGTCCCGTGCATGAAGAGCGGACGAACCCCTTCCTCACCAGTCTGCCGCGCCCGCTCCGTGTCACGCCGCGCTCCCGTAGCGCCCGATCGCCTGACCGCGGACGGTCCTGCGGCCCGGCGACCGAGCGGGCGCACCCGTGGGCCATCAAGGTGGAGTCAGGGCATCGTCACTGCCACCACATCGGAACACGGGGAGTCGGAGCGAGATGAGTGTCGAGCGGGTGGGAATCGTCGTCCACCAGGGCCATCCCGAGGCTGTCGTCGCGGCGCGCGTCGTACGCGACTGGTGCGCGGACGAGGCCATTCCGTGCACGGACATCGACGTGTGGCGCGACGACGCACGTCGTCGCGGCGGACGGGAGGAGGCCCATGTCGCGGGCAACCCCGACCTCATCGTGACACTCGGCGGCGACGGGACCTTTCTGCGCGGCGCCAGGATCGCGGCCAAGAACCACGGCGCCGTCCTCGGGATCGACCTGGGCCGGGTGGGCTTCCTGACCGAGGTACCGGTCGAGGATGTCGTCCGGGCACTCGACGCCGTCCACCGCGGGCGGGCGGACGTCGAGGAACGCATGACGCTGACGATGAGGACCTCCCGGGTGCTGAAGGTCCCCGAGGACATCGACGCCCTGATGGCCTACGGACGACGCCCGATGCTGCCGCCTCCCCAGGTCGACCGGGAGGCCGAGGCCGGGGCGGAGGGCTGGGGGGTGGCATTGGATGTCACGGCCCTCAACGACGTCGTCGTCGAGAAGCTCGCACGCGACCGGCAGGTGAGTCTCGGCGTGTACATCGGTGGCCGGCTCCTCGCCTCGTACTCGGCCGATGCCGTCATCATGGCCACCCCCACCGGGTCGACCGCCTACAGCTTCGCCGCAGGCGGTCCGGTCGTCTCACCCCGCATGGATGCCATCCTCTTCACACCCGTCGCGCCGCACATGACCTTCGATCGCACCGTGGTCGTCGCGCCGGACGAACCGGTCGCGGTGCGGGTCCTGCCGCATTCGGGGCAGGGCGCGGTCACGATCGACGGGCAACTGCGCGGCGTACTGGACGCCGGGGACTGGCTCGGGGTGTACGCGGCCCCGCGCCGTCTGCGCGTCATCAGGCTCGGCCCGCACGATTTCTACGGGCGGCTGCGGACACGTCTCCGCCTCACGGACGCCCCGGCCACGGCCGCCGACGGGGAGAGCGCACCCCTCTTCCGCCACGACGGACCCGTCCCGCACGACCTGGCCCACCTGCATCTCTCCCCGGAGTACCGGGACGCGGCCACCGGTCGCTGACCGTGCAACGGAGGGCCGCAGCCTGAAGAATCGGACAGGAGAGCCGAGGCTGCCGTACGACAAGGAGTTCACATGCCCAGCAGTGCCGATCTTCCCGCCACGACCGGTGTGACGGTGCCCGACACCGCGCTGGCCACCGCGGCCACCGAACTGGTGCGTGACGCGGCCGACGACCTGATCTACCACCACTCCCGCCGGGTCTACTTCTTCGGCAGTCTGCAGGGGCGCAACAAGGGGCTGAGCTTCGACCCGGAACTCCTCTACATCGGCGCCATGTTCCACGACCTCGGCCTCAACGAGGAATTCCGTACCAGTGGGCGCCGGTTCGAGGTGGACAGCGCCGACGAGGCCCGGCGATTCCTGCAGAGCCACGGTGTGCCCGAGGACAGCGTCCGCCGCGTCTGGACGGCGATCGCGCTCCATACGACGCCGGGAATTCCAGCCTTCATGGAGCCCGAGGTCGCGCTGGTGACCGCGGGGGTGGAGTACGACGTGCTCGGCATCGGGTACGCCGACATCAGCGACGTGGACCGGGCGTCGGTCGTCGCCCTCCATCCCCGCCCCGACTTCAAGCAGCGCATCCTGCGGGCCTTCACCGAAGGAATCGAGGCGAAGCCGGACACCACCTTCGGCAACGTGAAGGCCGATGTCCTGGAGCGTTACGTACCCGGATTCGAGCGGGGCGACTTCGTGGACACCATCCTGGATTCCCCCTGGCCGGAGTAGCGCGCCCCCACACGGCACGGAAGCGCGTGTGTCTGCCTCCGGGCGCACCATGAGGGGCGGCCGCGAGCCGCGCCGCTCCGGGGGCGGTGTTCACGGGTGAGGGGGCAGCTCGTACGGTTCTGAGGTGTGCGCCCGTCCCACCGCCGCCTACGGAAAGGGCATGCTGTGCCGGTTGTCCTCGTACTGCTGCTCGCCGGGACCTGGCTGCTCTCCGGCGCTCTGGTCACCGGGACCGACCCGCTGATCGTCGCCGTGGGCCGCACGGCGGTGTGCTGCGCCGTACTCACCGCGGTCGCCGCCTCCAGCGCGGGCGGCCGGGCCGATCTGCGCCGGGCCGCCGCCCGGCCGGGCACCGTATGGCTGCTGGGCCTGCTCGGTTTCGCCGGATACGCGGCCGGCACCCTGCTCGCCATCCCGCGCATCGGCACCTCGCTCACCAATCTCGTCGTCGCGCTGATGCCGTGCGCCTCGGTTGCCGTGGGTGCGTTGTTCTTCGGCGAGCGGTCCGGGCCGCGCAAGGCGGCGGGAGCGGCGCTGGCCTGTGCGGCGGCGGCCGGATACGCGGCGCTCGGCGCCGACGCGGGCGACGTGGACGGCGTGGGGCTGCTGCTGGTGGCGGCCGCGACGGTGGCCTTCGCGGTGTACGGGTTCCTGTACCGGGAACGGCTTTCGGGGCTGCCACCCCTCGCCGTTCTGCCCGTGCTGCTCGCCGCCGCCACCTGTCTGCTGCTCCCGATGGCCCTGCCCGCGCTGATCGCCCGCCCTCCGACACTCGCCGCGACCGGCGGCATCGTGGTGCTGGGCGCGGCTGTGTACGCGCCCGCCTACCTCGTACAGCACCGGCTCATCCTGCTCCGGGGGCCGGTCTTCACCGCCGCTGTGCAGCTGGCCGTTCCGTTCACGGTGCGCCTCGGCGACTGGGCACTGGACACCGCGCCCGCTCCTTCGGTCACCGAGCTCCTGCTCCTCGCGGTGTGCTGCGCGGGCATCGCCCTCGTCACCGTCCAGCCGCACGGCCGGCTCGCCACGGTGAGGTGAGCGCGGGAGCGAGGCACGCACAAGGACGTGCTCGCCGCACCCGCCCGCCCACCGGGCCGGTGCGCGGGCGGGTGCGCGGGCGGGTGCGCGGGCGGGTGCGGACCGGGCTCAAGTTCGAGGCTAGTCAGGGTAGTTGAACATGTTTAGACCATGTGCGGGGGTCGGGCTGCCGGCGAACGCGGCCCGGCTGAAACCGTATTCCCGCCGTGGCTGTCCTGTCCGGCCCCTGTCGAGGTGCCGTGGACGTCAAGAGCGGCTGCCGCAAACGGAGTTGACGGATCGGTTCAGTGCCGCCAGGTGAAGGGCGTCGAGATTCCGTGCGTGGCGCACGCGTACCGCCGAGGCGGCCGGCACTTCGCCGTACGAGGGTACTGGGCGCCACGCTGCCGACGCGGTGACGGCCCGGACGAGGGCCTCGTTGATGCGGTTGACCTCCTTGCGCAGCATGGGGCGGCGGGGCGGCAGCGGCCACGCCGGTGCACAGCACCATGGCGGCTACGAGGGAGGCCGCGGCCACCGTCAGCAAGTGGTTCGACCGTGACGTTTGTTGCATGAGGGCTCTCTGTCAGCGGTTCGATCGTTCGATATCACCGGTTCGGTTGATCTGCGAGGCCGGGGCGGTTCGCAGGGGTCAGCAGGCCGGCCCGCGCTGCGCGGGCTCGTCAGGTTGTGGAGGCAGGACCGGGCGGCAAATGGTGGGACACCGGAAGCGTCGAGTGCAAGAAGCGCGACCGTACGAGAAGACAGGCTGTACAAGCATGAGAAGACAGGCTGTACAAGCATGAGAAGACAGGCTGTACGACCAAGGAAGGCGGGAGATCTTGAAGTCGAGCAGGGGTGCGTCACGCCGGGCAATGCTCGTCGGCGGTCTGGGAGCGGCGCTGGCCACCGTCCCCATGACATCGGCCGCGTACGCCGCCGGCCCGGGGAGCGGGGCGGCGCTGAAGCTGCACGACCTGGAACGGGCGCATGCCGCGCGGCTGGGGGTGTTCGGGTGGAACACGGCGACGGGCAGGGCCGTCCTTCATCGGGGGGATGAGCGCTTCCCCATGTGTTCGGTGTTCAAAACGCCGGCCGTCGGGGCCGTCTTGAGGGACCTCGACCATGACGGGACGTTCCTTTCCCAGGTCATTCACTACACGGAGCAGGACATCAAGAGGTCGGGAGGCGCGCCCGTGACCGGTCTGCCCGAGAACCTCGCGCACGGGATGACGGTCGAGGACCTGTGCGGTGCGGCCATCTCGCACAGCGACAACACCGCGGCGAACCTCCTGCTGGAGGAGCTCGGCGGACCGGCGTCCGTCACCCGTTTCTGCCGGTCCATCGGGGACGAGGTGACCCGGCTCGACCGCTGGGAGCCCGAGTTGAACTCGGCGGAACCGGGGCGGCTGACCGACACCACCAGTCCCCGGGCCATTGGCCGGACCTACGCGAGGCTCACCCTCGGGAACGCCCTGGAGGCGGGAGACCGGAAGCGGCTGACCGGGTGGCTGCTGACCGGCACGACGGGCGGCAACCGCCTGCGCGCCGGCCTTCCCGAGGACTGGACCGTCGGCGACAAGACCGGCACCGGCAGCTACGGGACCACGAACGACGTGGGCATCGCCTGGCCGTCCCACCGGGGGCCGATCGTGATGGCTGTGCTGTCCACCCGGCAAGAGAAGGACGCAGGGGCGGACGACCGCCTGATCGCACAGACCGCCGCCATCCTCGCGGCGGTTCTTACCTGACGCAGGTGACCCACACCCACTGTCCCTGCGCCGGCTCGCCGGCCGCTTCCCCGGCCTGCGCCTGGTACGCCCCAGCGGCGAAGTCGAATGGCGACGCGGCAGCACGTCCCGCAGTCCGCAGCGGATCATCGTCACCCGTCAGGACGGGGACCGGCGGACCGGTCCACGGGGAGGTGAGGTCCGTACGCCCGCTCAGCGCAGGTGCACCGGCAGCGATTCGACGCCGTACACGATCGACAGCTTGCGGAAGGCCAGTTCCTCGGGCGGGACGGCGAGGCGCATCCGGGGAAACCGCCGGGCCAGGGCGGGATAGGCGGAGCGCAGTTCCATGCGTGCCAGTTCGGCGCCGATGCAGCGGTGGATGCCGTAGCCGAAGGCGAGATGCCCCGAGGGATTGCGGTGCGGATCGAAGCGTCCGCCGTCGCTCACGTACGACGTGTCGCGATTGGCGCTGCTCAGTGAGCAGAGCACCATGTCGCCGCGGGGTATGACCACGCCTGCTATCTCTATGTCGTGCCGGGCGAAGCGGGGAAAGGCGAGCTGTACCGCGGAGAGGTAGCGCAGCACCTCTTCGACGAACGGTGCGGCGGCCGCGTCGTCCGTCCGTATCCGCTCGAAGACGTCGGCGTTCCGCAGCAATACGAGGGAGCCGAGGGCGATCGTGCTGGCGGTCGTCTCGAATCCGCCGGTCAGCACTCCGTCGGCGAGGCCCGCGAGTTCCTCGTCGGCGACGCTGTCGCCGTGCTCCTTCACGATCATGCCGAGCAGCCCGTCGCCCGGATCCTCGCGCTGCATCCTGACCACGTCCCTGAAGTACGCCAGGGACTCCGACATGGCGCCGAAGGGAGCGGTCGTGCCGCCGAAGAGATCGAAGCGGTCCATGGCCAACTGCTGGAAGTCGTGGCGGTCCTCGTAGGGCACGCCGAGCAGCTCACAGATCGTGAGGGAGGGTATCGGCAGCGCGAACTCCTTCACCAGATCGACCGGGCCCCGACGGGCTTCCATCGCGTTCAGGCGTTCTTCGACGATGGCATCGATCCGGGGCGTGAGACGACGCAGGCGCCGCATCGTGAACTCCGGGGTCAGGATGCGGCGCAGTCGCGTGTGCACGGGAGGGTCGCTGAACCCGAGCCCGCCGGGGCTCTGTTCCGCCGACATTCCGGCATTCGTGGCGAGATGGGCGAAGTCGGTACTGAAACCGTCGGCCGATCCGAGCACGGCCTTCGACTCCTCGTAGCCGCTGACCACCCACACATCCATGCCGAACGGCAGCGACACCTTGGACACCGGCTCGGTCGCCCGGAGCCCGGCCAGCTTGTCCACGGGGTCCAGGCCATCCCTGCGCAGCAGCATCAGCAGGTCCTCGGGCAGCAGCCGGATCGTTGAGGAGCCGATACCGTACTTCTGGATCCTGGACAGGTACGTGCGCCCAAGCCGGGCGGTGATACGAGAACGGAACTTCGTCCTCAACGTGTTCTCCATGGGTCGTCGCGCGGTCCGCACACGGTGCGGAGATGAGAGTCGGTGCAGCAGGCTCGGAAGCGGACATGGGCGGGCGCCGACGCGGCCTGCACCGAGAGACGCCGTATCCCAGGGCAGAAACCGCAAGAGCGCTGGTAGCACACGGTAGCGCGAGCGGGCGGGACGGGGACGGGACCGGGGCGGGCCGACGGGACGCACAGAACTATGCTCACAGACATGATCGAGACTGAGCGACTGTCGCTACGGCCACTACAGCTCTCCGACGTCGATGCCTTCGTCGACCTCCATGCGGACCCGAGGGTCAACCGGTTCGTCGGAACGTACACCCGTCAGCAGGCGTGGGACCGAATCGCCGTGATCGAGCGTCAGTGGGCCGAGCGGGGCCACGGCCTCTGCGCGGTCGAACTCAGGGCGAGCGGTGAACTCATCGGCCGAAGCGGCCTGCAGTACTGGGAACAGTTCGACGAGGTCGAGCTCGGATGGACGTTCCGGGCGGAGCACTGGGGACACGGATACGCCACCGAGGCGGCCAGGGCGTGCCTCGACTGGGGCTTCGCCACACTCGAGGAGGACTACTTCACCGCGCTCATCCGACCGGGCAACGAGCCGTCCGTGAGGGTGGCCAAGCGTCTCGGTTTCTCACCGCGGCGCCAGGACACGGTCAAGGGCAATCCGGTCACCGTATACGCGCTGGACCGATCGACGGGCCCGTCCGACCGGCACGACCCGGCTGAGTAGTCCCGAGGGAACAGGGCCGTACGCGGCACGGCGCCGGGTGTGGTGAACCCGAACGCGGAGCCGCGCCGGCGGCGACTTGGGGCGTTCAGCCCGGCAGCCGTGGACGGCCGCCCTTGGACGCCGCGACCAGTTCCGTTACTGTGCCGAATTTGACCCGTGAACGGCCGTCTTCGCGGCCGGGTGCCAGTTCGGCCCGGTCGATCGCGGCCGGCCCCCGGGCGTCGACGACATGGCGGCTGCGGCTCCGTACGAGGCGCCGGAACGCCTGGGACGTACCCCCGGGCGGCGGCAGCGCGCCGGCCACGGCACCGGCCAGGAGGGTGCCGACGGTTTCGGCGGCGCAGGCGCGGTTGGCTCCGATAACCATGGCTGCCGAGCACCACCCCCGCTTGCTGGACGCGACGTCTGGCAAGCTGTTGGACGGAACGTATGACAAGAGTGCGGCGCGGGCCTGCCCCTCGTAGAGAATCCGCTCGAACTCTCTTGGCGGCGACGTCGTGCGCGCTCCGTCCCGGAGTCGAGAGTGTCCACCTGCTGCGGGTGGGCGGAGGTGCGGTCACCCGCTCGGCGTCCCGTCCGGTCGTGCACGTCGGCGGGGCTCAGGGCCGCAGGCTCACGGCCCTGCGGGATCCTCCGGAGCCCCGTCTCCGCTCAGCCGGTCACTGCTGGAGTGGCACGGGTCGTCCATCGCCGTAGCATGGTCCACGAGGACGGCTCCTCTCAGAGAGAGATCGGATTCACCGGCAGCCCCCTGTGAGAGCAGGGGGCTGCCACCATGTCAGGCGGTGGCCGGGGGGACGGGCACCCGTTCACTTCCGCACGGTCCAGCTGCCCGCGGTCGCCGACATCTGCCGTGCCGCATGAGTGGTTCAGCGCGGCGGCCTCAGCGCGGCGTAGGTTCCCGCGCCCGCTGCCAGCAGCATCACGCAGCCCGTGAAGATCAGTCCGGCCTGGCGCAGCCCGAGCCAGGTGGCCATGGCGCCGACTCCGACCACCGGAACCGAGATCCCGGCGTAGGCGACGACGAAGAACGCCGAAATGGTGCCGCCACGATGCCGTGCCGGGGCCGCCCCGCTGACCAGGGTGAGCGCCGCGCGAAAGGCCAGTCCCTGGCCGGTGCCGCCGCACAGCGCGCCGAGGACGAGCAGGGGCAGGGATTCGGCGATCAGCGATGACGCCACCAGCAGCAGGCCCACGACGAGGATGCCGCACCCCACGGGAAGCGCGAGGCGCGCGCCGATCCGTGGCGTCAAGGACTGCCCGACGGTCGAAGCGAAGAACACGGAGAACACCACCGCGCCGGAGACGGCCAGGTTGTGCACACCCAGGGTCCGAGCGGCAAAGCTCGGCGCCACCGCCGTGAACAGCCCGAGCAGCGAGAAGCCCGCGAACGCTGCCAGCGAGGCGGGCGTGAACACACCTTTCACCTCGGGAGGCACGGAGACTCCCTGCGGCTTCGGACGCGGCCACCGCTTCGGCTTGGTCACGGTCTCCGGCAAAAGCCAGGTGATCCCGGCGGCCGCGCCCACCAGCCCCAGGTGGACCCAGAACGGCAGCATCAACGGCCAGGGCGCGTACTGCGCGAGGAGGCCGGAGAGCAGTGGACCGCAGCCCAGACCACCCATGTTCGCCGCAGTGGCGGCGAAACCGGCACGCGCCTTCTGCCCGGGACCCGCCAGTTCGATGACGGCCGCCGTTGCCGCGCCGCTCAGCAGCCCGGCCGCGCAGCCGGACAGCAGTCGCCCCACGAAGAGCAGCGGAAGGCCGCTCTGCAGTAGGAAGCATCCCGCGCTCGCAGCCGACAGTGCCATGGCACCCAGGACCACAGGTCTGCGGCCGGCCTCGTCGGAGTAGTTGCCCGCCACCAGGAGCACGGTGATCACCGCGACGGCGTACACGGCGAAGACCACCGTCACCATCAGCTCGGAGAACCCGATCTGCTCCTGGTAGAGCCCGTACAACGGTGTGGGCAGGGTGGTCCCGGCCATCCCGACGGCGAACACCGCCGCCGCGGCCAAATAGCCCGGCCGCCGGCGAACGAGTGGATTCATCAGTCCCAGAGTGCGTCAGTCCCAGAGTTTGTACGTCACGACCCGGTGCGTCTGCGCCGGTGTGCTGTCCGTGTAGACGAGCTGAAGCCGGGTGAAGTGCTGGAGGTCGGGATGCTTCTGCCAGCTCTGCGGGCGGTCGAGCCGCACCTCGACCGGGTAGGTGTGGAACTTGCCCGCGGCACAGTAGGGCTGACAGTCATTCACGGCGTCAAGTCCGCTGCCCACGGCGGACATCGGTCCCCATTGGGTCCAACGCAGTGTGATGAGGCGGTTGTTGCCGTCCCCGCAGGCGATCAGGAAGTCACCGGGGCGTACTTGTGAATTCGAGAAGCAGTCGACGGCCACCGCGCGAGCGGGCGACGCCGGACGTGCGGAAGCGGATGCCGGTACCGCTGCCACCGCAAGCGTTGCGGCAGCACACAGCATGACCGCTGTTCTGAGTCTGTCTCGTTGCATGTCGGCTCCCCAGCTGCTTCTTTCCGAATCCGAGCGGCCTTCCCGTCGCACCGGACCCGCCCTGCGTGCCGAGGTCTGCGCGTCAGCAGCAGTCATCGGTGGCGGTGCCCTTCCTCCAGCGGTCGTTCCTGAATCGACAGTACGACCGTGTCCGGGTATGCACCACCCGTACAGGTATCGGCCACGCGGAGCAGCAGGGAATCAGCTGCCCGAGCCGGAGCTCACCGCTTGTGCCGGACGGTCGGGTCCGGCGTCGTGTACGACCGGTTCGCAGGAGAGCTCATACCCACCTTCCCTCGCCGACGTACGTTGTCGTCGCCGAGCGTCACCTGGTAGCCGGCGGTGAGGCTGATGAAAAGCAATGGACAGAGATCGTACGAGCGACAGACTGGTCCCATGACCCGATCGGACCTCAAGGCAGACCTTCACCTCTACCTTCAGGATGCTCGCGATGCCCTGTTGTGGAAGCTTGAGGGGCTGTCGGAATACGACATCCGCCGCCCCATGACTCCCACCGGAACCAATCTGTTGGGACTGGTCAAGCACATGACCAGCGCCGAGGCGATGTACTTCGGCGAGAACTTCGGGCGGCCGTTCGATGCGCCGCCGCTCTGGATCGTCGGCAACGCCGAGCGGAACTCCGACATGTGGGCGACCGCGGACGAGTCGCGTGAACAGATCGTGAAGATGTATCGCCAAGCTCTGGCCCACTCGGACGAGACCATCGAGTCGTTGCCCCTCGACGCGGTCGGCCGGGTGGCGTGGGGGGAGCGAAGCGAGGTGACGCTCCACCGGAGTCTCGTCCACATGATCGCCGAGACGGATCGCCATGCCGGGCACGCCGACATCGTCCGGGAGCTCATCGACAGCGTCGTCGGGCTGCGGACCGGAAGCGACTGTATGGCACCCGGCGACGCGGCGTGGTGGGAGAGCCACCGCGACCGGCTGGAGCGCGTGGCCCGGGAGGCGGACGGACGCGCTTAGGGCCTCCCGTTCGGATCACGCCGGGCTCGCGTGCCCCGGTGCTGTGTCTCGCCGCCTTGCACGGCACCGGGCACCGTGCATCGTCCGGCCCTGATCCGCAGGAGAGGCCATGTATCCGGGCGGCTGCGTCACACTGATGGTCCCGCCACCGTACGAGCGAGACGACCGATGGCATTGCGGTTCAGCGCCACCAGCCCCGAACACCCCGCTTCTTCTCGAAACTGCCGTGGCACCTGCCGCTCGAGGAGTGGCCGGACAAACACCTGGTGACGCTGCCCCGCGGCATCTCCCGCCACGTCGTGCGCTACGCCCGGGCCGGGTCCGACGTGGTGGCGATCAAGGAGCTGGCCGAGCGCCCGGCGGTACGCGAGTACGAACTGCTGTGCAGCCTTGCCCGGCTCGGCATAACCGCGGTGGACCCACCCGCCGTGGTCACCGGGCGCACCGCCGGCGACGGGGCACCGCTGGAGCCGATGCTGATCACCCGTCACCTCAACGGGTCCCTGCCCTACCGCTCGATGTTCGAGACGACCATGCGCCCGAGCGCGGTGCACCGGCTCATGGACGCGCTCGCCGTACTGCTCGTCCGATTCCACCTTTCCGCGGCTCCATGGACCAGGCCGAGCTCTGTCACGAGTCGTTGGAACACCTGTGGTGCATGTCCGAGCGCGCACAGGGGGACATCGGCCCGCGGGCGACCGTGGCGGACTACGTCGCCACGGCCCTTCTCCGTCCCCGCACCGAAGCGCCCCCGGCAAGCGGCTGTCCGTCACCCGAGTGACTCCGAACCGGGCCGGGCCCCGTGCCGGCCGGCCGGAACCGCCCCGCCGCGACACCTCGCGGCCCTGCCCGTCGGCCGTCGCACAGTGCGTCGCGCGGGTCGCCCGGTGTGTGCGCAAGGTGTACAAAGAGGGCATGACCGGACGGGACAGCCGCCGACGCTCGGTTCTCAGGATGCGAACTGTCGCCGGTCAGGTCTTTCTCCTGCAGGTGGCGATAGTTGTGTTGCTCGTGGCCGCCGCAGTGGCCGCGCTCGTACTTCAGTCGCGGGCCGACAGCAAAGTAGAGGCCCGTAACCGTTCGGTCGCCGTCGCCGAGGCCTTTGCCAGCTCACCGGGGATCGAGGCGGCACTGAAGAGCCCCGACCCGACCGCGGTGCTCCAGCCGCTGGCCGAGCGCGCCCGGAAGCTCACCGGCGTCGATTTCGTCGTCGTGCTGAACCGGGCCGGAATCCGCTACACCCACCCCCTGCCCGACCGGATCGGGAAGAAGTTCGTCGGAAACCTGAAGCCCGCGCTGAACGGCGGCATCGTCGTCGAGGAAGTCACCGGGACCATCGGACCCCTTGTGCAGGCCGTGGTACCCGTCACGGGTCATGACGGCCGCGTCGTAGGTCTGGTCTCCGCCGGTATCACCATCAGACGCGTGAGCGGCGTCGTCGAGCAGCAGCTCCCGCTCCTGTTCGGCTCCGCCGCGGGAATCCTGATGCTCACCACGGCCGGGACGGCGCTGGTGAGCAGACGGCTGCGCCGCCAGACGCACGGCCTCGGTCCCACCGAGATGACCCGGATGTACGAGCATCACGACGCCGTCCTGCACGCGGTGCGCGAGGGCGTCCTCATCGTCAGCGGCGACGGCCGGGTACTGCTCGCCAATGACGAGGCCCGCCGGCTGCTCGGCCTGCCGGCGGATGTGGAGGGGCGCGCGGTCACCGAGCTCGCGCTCGACCCGGTCACCACGGAGTTGCTGGTCTCGGGAAGGACGATGACCGACGAGGTGCTTCCGGTCGGTGAGCGCCTGCTCGCGGTCAACCAGCGGTCGACCGACCGGGACGGCGGCCCGCCCGGCAGCGTGACGACCCTGCGCGACACCACCGAACTCCAGGCGGTCACGGGCAGGGCCGACGTGGCGCGCGGACGACTGAGTCTGCTGTATCAGGCCGGCACCGAGATCGGCACCACACTCGACGTGGTGCGTACGTGCGAGGAACTGGCGGAGTTCGCGACCGCCCGCTTCGCCGACTTCACCACCGTCGATGTGATGCAGGCGGTCCTGCGCGGCGAGGAGCCCACGCGCGCGGGCCCGGACACCGAGTGGCGTCGTACCGCCGTCAGCGGCGTTCGGGACGACTCGGTGCTCCACCCCGTCGGCTCGCTGCTCCGCTTCCCGCCGACCACGCTCATGGGGGCCTGCCTGCGCACGGGAGAGGCGGTCCTCGACGCGGATCTGGTGGCCCTTTCCGGCTGGCAGCGGCAGGATCCCGTGAGAGCCCGGGAACTCCTCGCGTACGGAATCCACTCGATGATCGCGGTTCCGCTGCGCGCCCGCGGCGCGATCCTGGGCGTCGTCCTGTTCTGGCGCGCCGGGGAGTCCGAACCGTTCGAGGACGAGGACCGGTCACTCGCCGAGGAACTGGTCGCCCGGGCCGCGGTGAGCGTCGACAACGCCCGCCGCTACACACGCGAGCACGCCATGGCGGTGACCCTGCAACGCAGCCTGCTGCCGCGCGGTATCCCCGACCAGAACGCCCTCGACGTCGCCTACCGGTACCTGCCCGCACAGGCCGGTCTGGGCGGCGTCGGCGGCGACTGGTTCGACATCATCCCGCTGCCCGGCGCCCGCGTCGCGCTCGTCGTGGGCGACGTTGTCGGCCACGGACTGCACGCCGCCGCGACCATGGGGCGCCTGCGCACGGCCGTCCACAACTTCTCCACCCTGGACCTCTCGCCGGGTGAACTCCTGTGGCACCTCGACGAACTCGTCGCCCAGATCGACCAGGACGAGGCCGTCGACAGCGCCGACGCGGAAGTCGCCGGCGCCACCTGCCTCTACGCGATCTACGATCCGGTGTCCGGGCGCTGCACCATGGCGCGGGCCGGCCACCTCCAGCCCGTGGTCGTCCACCCGGACGGCACCTCGGAATTCGCCGACGTGCCCGGCGGCCCGCCACTGGGACTCGGTGGCCTGACCTTTGAGAGCTTCGAAACGCAACTGCCCGAGAACAGCCGGCTCGTGCTCTACACGGACGGTCTCGTCGAGGACCGGCACCGGGACATCGACGAGGGCCTGTCCCTGCTCGTCCGGACTCTCGCCGAGAACGCCGGCCGGACACCCGAGGAGACCTGCGACGCGGTCCTGCGCACCCTCGTGCCCGATCTCGCCCGTGACGACATCGCGCTGCTCGTCGCCCGTACCCGCAGACTGGACGCCGCGGACGTCGTTCAGATGGACGTACCCAGCGACCCCTCGTCGGTGTCCCGGGTACGGGCCGAGGTGTCCCGCAAACTGGCCGAATGGGATCTGTCGGAAGAGGCGTTCACCACCGAGCTGATCCTCAGCGAACTGGTCACCAACGCCATTCGCTATGCCGCCGGCCCCATCGGGGTACGGCTGCTCCGCGACCGCTCCCTGATCTGCGAGGTCTCCGACCACAGCAGCACCGCGCCCCATTTGCGGCAGGCGGCCACCACGGACGAGGGCGGCCGGGGACTGTTCCTCGTCGCTCAGTTCGCCGACCGGTGGGGAACCCGCTACACGGACCACGGCAAGGTCATCTGGACCGAGCAGGCGCTGCCGACCGACACACTGCCGGGCGGCCCCCCGAGCCTGTGACCGGGCCGGCTACAGACCGTGTGGCGGTACCGGTTGCCGGTCCGGGGAACCGAACCCCGCGCACGAGAGCGTTCACGTGAGCGTGAGGGCGAGCACCGACGAGCGTGCCGCCCTCACCCGCTTCGTAGGAGCCCGCCGCCCGCACCGGACCGATCCGCCGCGGGAACGGCCGGAGCAGTGCCCGCTGCATGGCCTCGGCAACCGAGCGGGCCCGGACCAGGCCGGTCTCGGCACGGATCCGCTGCCGCGACAGCGCGATGCCGGCGACGCCGATCAGCGCCGTGGCGGCGTAGAGGGCCACATGGTGGTCTTCCACGATGTGCTCCGGGCGCCGGGAGGCCGGCCACACTTCCAGCCCCAGACATACGAAGGTGATTCCGGCGGTGCGCCGCGGGCTCCGGGTGACCGGCGCGACGGGGAGGGACTCCGACCAGCAGGAAGCTCAGCGGTTCGCGGCTGTGGACCGTCAGGTCCGCGACCACGTCCACGGCCATCAGCAGCGGAGGAAGCCACCGGACCCACGTTCGCTCGCCGCCACGCCGAGGATGCCACCGCGGCAGGCCCTCGCTCGTTCCCGCACCTCCATCACCGGCATGTGACCTACGGGAACCCTGTGCGCAGCCGCACGCGACGAGGCGGAGAGGCGGGCCGTCAGGGCGTCGGCGAGACGTGCCCGAGCCGCGCCGTCGAACCGCGGCGTCACGGGTGAAATTGTGATGCCACCCATAGGAGCTGGGTCACATCCTAGGGACGGTAGTAGGCCGGAAGCCGCACAAGAGGCGAAGAAACGCCACAGAATATGGCATTTCGGACATTGCTCCGTAGTCGGGTAGTACGTCACATAATTGCGCTCCGTCCTGTCCGTCGCTAACCATGGCTGTCGTTGCAGGAAGCAGCGGTCGGGCCCGGCGGATTCGCCGGACCGGTTCGCTCGGACCCGCAGCAGCGGGGTTCGGCTCCGCAAGCCGCCGCAACCGAGACCGGCCGGCATCACCCAAGACGTCCCCATTGGAGAGTTCCTTCCGTATGACCACGTACACGCAGATCCGCACCAGCCGCATCGCCCGCCTCCGCACGCTGACCGTCGCCGGTGTCGCCACCGTGGGTGCCGCAGCAGCAGCCCTCACGCTGACGTCGACATCCGCGCAGGCCGCCGAGATGGCACCGGCGACGGTGAGCGCCTCCGTGGTCAAGGCATCGGCGGACGGCGGCCAGGGCGGCACGGGATACGCCAACAACCTCGACGGCTGGATCAAGGAGTCGCTGGCCATCATGAAGGCCAAGGGCATCCCCGGCACCTACGACGGTCTGCACCGCAACATCATGCGCGAGTCGGGCGGCAACCCCAGCGCTCAGAACAACTGGGACGTCAACGCGAAGAACGGTGTGCCGTCCAAGGGGCTGCTCCAGGTCATCCAGCCGACCTTCAACGCCTACCACGTCGGTGGCACCGTGAACGACCTCACCAACCCGGTGGCCAACATCACCGCGGCCGCCAACTACGCGGCCGACCGCTACGGGTCGATCGACAACGTCAACTCCGCCTACTGAGTTGTAGACCCCGAGCCCGCTTCACCAGCCAGGACCGGCACGGTCGGCACGCACGCCGACCATGCCGGTCCTTCGGCTTACCGGCGGTCCACCCGGTGAACGGCCGGTGGTGCCGTGGGCCCGTGAAGGTGCGTGCCGTCAGCGCCGCGGGGGGCAGGTGCTGCCGCGCGGCACGAGGCGGGCCGGAGATCCCGTACGCTCTCGGCCGCACCGGCACCGATCAGTTCCAGCAGGTTCTCGGTCGCGCGTGCCCCGTAAGCCGCGATGTCCCGAGTCGGCGCGGTGAGTTGAGGCCGCACCACCTGGGTGACCGGGGAATCGTCCCAGGCCACGACCGGCAGATCGCGCGGGACGTCGAGGGAGAGTTCCTGAGCCACCGGGAGCGCCGCCACCGCCATGATGGCGTTGTCTTAGACGACCGCCGTGGGACGCCCGGATGCGATCAGCAGCTTCCGGGTGGCCCGCGCACCCTCCTCGCCGGTGTGGTCGGTGTGCACGACGGTCGGGCGGGGCAGCCCCGCGTCATGGCACGCCCCGTCGAACGCCGCATCACGCGCCGCCCTGTCCGCGAGGCGGGCAAGCCCCGTGACCCGCGCGATGCGTCGATGCCCCAGCGCCGCGAGGTATCGGACCGTCTCCTGGACGCTCGCCCCGTCGTCGGACCACGCCGCCGGGAACATCCCCGCCGCCTCGGGCGGCCCGAGCGCCACCGCGGGCAGCTTCAGTGCCGCCAGCGAGGGCACCCGCGGATCGGCGTCGCGCAGGTCGACCAGGAGCGCACCGTCCACCCGGCCCTCGCCCCACCAGCGTGTGCACAGCTCGATCTCGTCCTCGGGCGCGGGGGGTCGCCGGGATCGGCTACGCACTCTTCGCCGGCCGGGAGCGCGACATAGGGACCGTCCCCGCAGACGGCACCGGGGCACCCCGCGTGGCCCTGGTGGGCGGATCAGGCTCCGGTGCCGGGGCGGGACTCGATTGCGGCCCGGTGCAGGTCTTCGTTGACGCGCCGGGCTTCGGCGAGCTGGTCCTCGAGGACGACGATGCGGCAGGCCGCCTCGACCGGCGTGCCCTGGTCGACGAGTTCGCGGGCGCGGGCGGCGACCTTCAGCTGGTAGCGGGAGTAGCGGCGGTGCCCGCCCTCGGACCGCAGCGGAGTGATGAGGCGGGTTTCTCCGACGGCCCGCAGGAAGGCAGGAGTGGTGCCGAGCATTTCGGCGGCCTGTCCCATGGTGTAGGCGGGGTAGTGGTCGTCGTCGAGAGGGCCGAGAGGGTTGTCTGCGGTCATGTGCACCTCTGGTCGGGGGCGTGTCGGGGGCCCCGGCGCTGTACGGCACCAGGGCCCAGAGGGATTTGAACACCATCTGCCGGCTCACTACGGCGCCGGCCTGTTGATTCCGCACTGTCTCCCGGCTGAGGGGAGTGAGTACGGAGATCGCGGATGCGTGACCGTGTGACCACCTTCCGTTCCGGGGTCTGCGGTACCCGGGCTGACTACGTCCTCGCTCGGGCGATCCTGATGGCGCTTGCCTCCTTCTTTCTCCTGGCTGATCCATCTGTTAGCCACATACGGGTCCTGGCACTGCCGACGGCGTCTACGAGCCGCCGGTCCCAGCGGTCGACGAGGGAACCCTCGATCCTTGCGGTCCCATCGTTCCGCTGCCGTGCCGCACCCGCATTCGTCGTGTGCGCGCGGCCGTTCGTCTCTGCCGCGCCGCACAGACTTCCTGGCTATGTGAAAGACAGTAACTCCAGGGATGAAGCATGTCTACTATCGCCATGACAGATTTGCGAGGAGGAGAATGGCCGGAGTTTTGCGGAGGGCGGTGCACATTTTGGGACGGGTCGGCCTCCGGTCAGCACTCCCGTGAAGGACCCGTTCCTCCGGAGCCGTGAGGGAAGCCGTCGGACCGGGCGGCCTCTCCGTGATGGAGTCTCGAATTTTCGGCAGGAGCGCGGTGGATCGCGATGACAGCGGCGTCGTCACCGAGATACCCGCCCGCGTGCGCCAGGAGGTCGCGGCGCAGGTGGCGCAGGAGAATCTCCGGAGAACTGTCGGTCCACCGGGCGGCCCGTTCGGCGAACGGATAGAAATCTCCCTCTCGGCCGCGTGCTTCGATGATGCCGTCGGTGTAGAGGAGAAGGGTGTCGCCTTCCTCGAAGGTGAACACGTCAACGGTATAGCCCGTCTGCCCTGTGCCGCCGACTCCCAGCGGGGGTGCGGGGTGCAGACTCGGGACGGAGACGGAATGTCCTGGGCTGAGCAGCAGGGGGGCAGGGTGTCCGCAGCTGGTCATGCGGATGATGGGGTCGTGGTCGGGGATCTCCAGCAGGAGGGCGGTGACGAAACGTTCCCCGGCCTCGCTTTCCGGTTCGAAGTCGGCTTGGTAGCGGCCGACACTCCGTTCGAGCGCGGCGGCGAGTGCGGGCAGGCTGGTGTGCTGGTGGGCGGCCTCGCGGAAGGCGCCGAGCAGGAGAGCGGCTTCTCCGATGGCGGCCAGGCCCTTGCCTCTCACATCGCCGATCATCACGTGGGTTCCGCCCTCGGTACGGGTGGCCGCGTACAGATCGCCCCCGATCAGGGCCTCGTCCTCCGCGGCCAGGTACAGCGAGGCGACCCGCAGCGGCCCGATGCGGTCGGGGAGCGGCCACAGCAGGACCTGCTGCGCGGCTTCGGCCACCGACCGCACCCGGGCGAGTTCCCGGCCGTGCCGCTCGCGCATCAGGCAGAAGAACACGACCAGCGCCGAGAGCACGGCGATGGCGGCAATCTGCACGAGCACGCTCCGGGAGGTCAGCGCGCCGAAGTGCAGACCGATGTACGCCTGGCCCGCCACGGCCAGGATTCCGATCACCGCGGTGGACAGCGGACCGGCGAACGAGGCGGTGATCGCGGGAGCGATGACCAGCAGCGGCCCCAGACGGATGTCCTCCGGGGCCAGAATGTCCACAACCGTGATCACGACGATGAGCGAAAGAGGGATCACCAGTAGCGCATGGCCCGGCCGCCATGACTTCCGCAGACGCGCGATGCGTTCACTGAGATCCACGTCTTCCACAGTGCACCGCCCCCGGGCAGTGCACGAGTCGGGCCGCCGTCAGGAGATGGTGCGGGGCCGGCGCCGCCCGCGACAAGGGAGCAGCATCGACGAGAACCCGGGCGGATACGTGCGGACCATGCCGTTCTGCGGAGCCTGACCCCTGTCGCCATACGCTCCGGTGTCTACCGCGGCGGGTGCGGACCCGGATACGCAGGAAGGCCGCCATGGCCATGGCGGCCTTCCCGCAGCGTGACTCTGCCCCGGTTCGATCGTTGAGTCGATCACGATCACGATCACGATCACGATCACGATCACGATCACGATCACGATCACGATCACGATCACGATCACGATCACGATCACGATCACGATCACGATCACGGACCGGAGTCCTGAAGGTGCTGCTCGTCGATCCGGGAACGTCAGCTGGACGTGAGAGGCATGTCGGCAGGACGTGAGCGCCGGGCAGAAGGCTCACGAATGTCAGGAGGTCGGGGGCGGTTCGCCGCAGAATTCAGGCCTTGTCTCACCATTACATCGGGGAATCTCCATGCGTACGATCAACCGCAACTGCAACCGCAACGTCGTCCTCGGCGCCGCAGCCACTGCCGTTCTCGCCCTGGCACTGACCGCCTGCGGCGGGGAAGACAGCGGCACGAAGGCCGCCGACCCGGCGAACGGCGCCACGCCGGCCGCCGCCTCCCAGCCCGCCGACGTCGCGAAGGCCGGCGACTCGGTGGTGAACACCGGGACCCCGCAAGCAGTCTCCGCAGGCAAAGGCACCGCCAAGGAGGAAACCGCGAAGGCGAGCGGCGGCAACACGGACACCGACAGCTACGCCTACACGCATCCGTGTAAGAGCCAGAAGCTGTCGGTGCACGTGACCAGCCGTGCCGGCGCGGCCACCCAGCGGGTGATCGAGGTGCGCAACCTCGGTGCGAGCGCCTGCGGCCTGAGCTACTTCCCACGGGTCAGCCTGGGCAACTCGCACTCCGCGGACCACAGCAAGGACGTCAGGCCGCTGGTCCCCAGCGGTCTCGGCGGCGCACCCGCATACCCGGTCCGGGCCGGAAAGACCGCCTACGCGGTGATCGACATCAACCCGCGCGGTGCGACCACGGGGACCGTGGCCGGGATCGACGAGATGAACGTGCTGGCCGACGACGCTCACATGCCCAACGCGGAAACGCACAACTTCCCGCTCGGCTCCGGCGCGAAGGTACTCAAGCCGAAGCTGGGCCTCTACCGGAGCACGATCGCCGACGCCGTGAGCTCCATGACCCAGGCGGACACCCAGTCCTGACAGTGAATGATTGGCCATGTCGCCCGCACGCCGTCGAACGGCCGGCCGCGCCCTCCTCCGGCACTGGCTGATCAGCGCAAGTGGTCCGAATGAGAGGCGTCGCGATGCCTGCCGGTCCCAGTGGTGGGCTGCGGGTGACTGCTGGTTCCTAGTCGGGCAGGTGGTAGACGGCGAGAGCCGCGGTGTCGTCGTTGAGGCGGTTGTCGGTGTAGACGAGGAGATCGTGGTGGAGGCGGTCGAGGAGTTCCCGGGGTGGGAGGGGCCCCCAGGAGAGGACACGCTCCGGCAGGGGGTAGAAGGCCCCGGCGGAGTCGCGCGCTTCGGTGACGCCGTCGGTGTAGAGCAGCAACTGGTCGCCGGGGCAGAAGGGGTACTCGTCGACGTGGTAGGCCTCCGTGAGGAGCATGCCGAGGTTGAGTGGCGGTGCGGGGTCGGCCGTTTCCAGCTCAGTGACCCCGTCGGAGCGGATGAGCAGGGGCGGGGGGTGGCCACAGTTGACGATGCGGACCACGTGCCGGCGAGGAATCTCCGCGATGATGGCGGTGACGAAGCGTTCGGCCATGTCGCTTCCGGCAAGGCGTGCGGCCCTGCGGTTCATGCTGGTCTCTACCCGGCGGACAACGGTGGCGAGGTCCGGTTCGTCGTGGGCGGCCTCGCGGAAGGCGCCGAGGAGGGTGGCGGCCGTCTCCACGGCGGGGAGGCCCTTTCCGCGGACGTCGCCGATGACAAGGCGGAGTCCATACGTGGTGGGGACGGCCTCGTACAGGTCGCCTCCGATGCGTGCTTCCGCGTCGGCGGACAGGTAGAGAGTTTCCACCTGAATGGGGCCGATGCGGTGAGGGACCGGGCTGAGCAGGACACGCTGTGCGATCTCGGCCACGAAGCGCACGGTCGCGAGGGTGCGTTCCCGGCGCACGCGGTGGGCGGCCAGGAGTGTGCCGAGAACGCCGACCAGAGCGGTGCACAGGTAAGCGGTCACGTAGTGGCGATCCCATACGTAGCTCACCGGGCGGCCCGCGCAGCACGGGGTGCCGGCCAGGACGCCTTCGAAGACGATCGCGAACACGGTGAGGGCACCGACGACAGCGGGGCCGTGGGCGAAGGCGGCGATCACCGGGAGGGCGACGAGCAGGAAGCTCACGGGCCACTGCACCGGCGTGATGGGTTCGATTACCAGGATGCCCGCGATGTAGAAGGCAGGCAGCCAGCGCATCCACGCGGGCGCGGCAGGCACCGCAGGGCCCCCTTCACCGGGCCGCGCCGTCCAGTCGCTCACCGCTCGGGGGCGGCCCGGCCACCTCACTGCTCGCGCCGGTGCGGGGCGAGCGCGGACGCTGCCCCGCCGGAGCACGGAGCCACTGTGCGACCCGCACGCGGACGGCGCTCCTGGCGGGTCCACTCACAGAGCCTGTACACGCGGAACTCCTGACACAGGACGTGGTCAAGACGCCCATCCTGCTGCGCCGCAGGGTTTCGGGCCGGTCATTGCTCCAGCCAATGGCATGTCAGGACCGGTACGGCCGGCGAGCGACGACGACGCCCCGTCCTGTCGCCCGCTGCACCATTTGCCCGCGACCTCGGTGCGGCGCTTCGGGTGCTGCGCTCGGGCACGGACGCAGCGTCCCGCGACGCCTGCGGCAGAGTTCCCGCACTGCCGGCCCACGCCGCCGTCGAACGGAGGCGCTGCGACGACCAAACCGCAAAAGCCCCGGTCACAGCCCGCACATAAGGACTACGACGGCGGTTTCCTCAGATAGTCGACGGCGGCGAGGTCGTCGTTGTCGTAGCCGGCTGCGGCGGTCGCTTCCAAGCGGTTCCGGACGGCCTGGAACAGAGGGCTGGGGGCGGCGGCTGCCGCGGCCAGTTCGAGGCCATTCAGGGCGAGTTGCACGGCGAATCCAGGCGCGTACGAGGCGTCGTCCATCACACCTACCTTCTGCAACTCGCAGGGCATGGCGAGCGGGCCCGCCGCAAGCACCCGGACGAACGTCGCATGGTCGACGGCGAGTGCGTCGCACAGCGCGCGGACGTTGCTCATGGCGACCGTCGAGGCAGCCATCCAGGCGTTGACCACAAGTTCGACGGCGCTGCCCTCGACCCCGGTTCCGAGCGCTGACCTGGGGTGCTGCGCCTGCTCGAGGCGACTGAGCGCGGTGTCAGTCCACTCCTCGGGTGGTCGGGACAGCGCCGACGGGCGGTCGCGCCTCGTGATGGTTGCCCTGGGGCGGTGCACGGGACGACTCTGGAGGGGACAGGGCCCGCGGTTCGGGGAACTCGGCCGTCAGGCTGTGCGTACGGAGACTACGGAGAGGCGCCGACTGTGGACGGTCGGGAACCCACGGGGGAGCAGCCTGGTGCGAGTGGCCACCGGGCTGTGCCCCACACCGCGGACATGCAGGTGGAGGCGTGGTCGCCGACAGTCGCGGGCTGCATCGTCGAGGCTGTGCGTGCGGTGGTGGAGGGTTTTGCCGACACGTCCGGGGCAGCGGTTGTCGGGGACCACGAATACGCGATTACGGCGGAATCCGATGAGGATCTGCTGGTGTCCGTCCTGGAGGAGGTCGTCTACCGGATGGATGCCGACGGCGAGATCCCGCTCGATGTGGAGGTGGGAGCGATCCGGTCGGCAGGGGACGGCCGGGGTCTTTCGGTCCGCTTCCGAATGGCCGACGCCGATACCGCCGTCCCGGTCGGTGCGGTGCCGAAGGCCGTTTCGCTGCACGACCTGCAGCTGCGGTGCGGACCTGGCGGCTGGACCTGCCGGGTGACCCTCGACGTCTGAGGGGGCGGGGAAAGGACTGGATCATGGCGCTCACGATGGCCCTGGCAGGCGACACCATGCTCGGGCGCAACGTCGCCGAGGAACTGCGCCGCTCGCCGGTGCCGGGGACGCTGGTCTCCACGGGGGTCAGGGAGGCGCTCGCGGAGGCGGACCTGTTCGTACTCAATCTGGAGTGCTGCGTCTCCGATCGCGGGCACCGCTGGCCCGACCCGCGAAAGGCCTTCTTCTTCCGCGCGCCCTCCGCCGCCGCGAAGGTGCTGGCCGAACTGGGGGTGAACTGTGTGACGCTCGCCAACAACCACGCCGTGGACTATGGCTTCGACGCCCTGACCGACACCTGCACCCTGCTGGCCGGGGCGGGTGTCCACACGGTCGGCGCCGGGGCGAACGTGCGCGCGGCCCGGGAGTTCGCGGTGCTGGAGGCGGGCGGTGTGCGGTTGGCGGTGGTCGGCGTCACGGACCACCCGGAGGAGTACGCGGCGGGGGAGAACAGCCCCGGCGTGGCCTGGGCCGATCTCCGCGCGGGGGTGCCCGGCTGGCTGACGGAGTCGGTGGGCCGGGCCGCCGAGGCGGCGGATGTCGTGCTGGTCACCCCGCATTGGGGCCCCAACATGACCTCCCGGCCGCCGCGCCGCATCTCGGCCGCGGCCCCGGAGCTGCTGGCGGCGGGAGCGACTCTGGTCGCCGGGCACTCCGCCCACGTCTTCCATGGGATCGCCGACCGGATCCTCTACGACCTGGGTGACTTCGTCGACGACTACGCCGTAGATCCGGTCCTGCGCAACGACCTCGGGCTCCTCTTCCTGGTGACCCTGGACGGCCCGGATGCCGCGCACCTGGTTCCCGCTCGGGTGAAGGCGGTGCCGCTGGCCCTGGACTACTGCCACACCCGCCTGGCGCGCGGTGAGGAGCGGGAGTGGATCCGCGACCGGCTCACCACCGCCTGCGCCGAGTTCGGCATCGCCGTCGCCGACCGGACCGGATGGCTGACGGCCGACTGGAGGTGAGGGACGTGGAGATCGCACTGCTGGAGAGCAGTCCGTACCGCTTCCGGATCGAGCAGCGGGAGCCGATGCGTGTCCCCGGGGTCGTGTTCGCCTCGCGGGCGCTGCTGCCGCAGGCAGCGGGGGACAAGGCACTGGAACAGGTGGCGAACGTGGCGACGCTGCCCGGCATCGTCCGCGCCTCCTTCGCCATGCCCGACGTCCACTGGGGCTACGGCTTCCCGATCGGCGGGGTGGCCGCCACCGACATCTCCCACGGCGGGGTCATCTCGCCCGGCGGCGTCGGGTTCGACATCTCGTGCGGCGTACGGTTGCTGGCCGCCGGCATCGACCGCGAGGCGCTCGACCACGACCGGACGCGGCGCCTGATGGACATCCTCGACAGGACCATCCCGCGCGGTATGGGGCGCGGCGGCCTGTGGAAGCTGTCGGGTGCCGGGGAGATGGACGAGCTGCTGGTCGGCGGCGCTCGGTACGCGGTCGAGCACGGCCACGGTGTGCCACGCGACCTCACGCGCTGCGAGGACTACGGCGTCCTGGACGGTGCGGCCCCGGGGCAGGTGAGCGCGCGCGCCGTCGAGCGCGGCCTCCATCAGGTGGGGAGCCTCGGCTCGGGCAACCACTTCCTGGAGGTCCAGGCGGTGGACCAGGTCTACGACCCGGCCACCGCGGCGGCCTTCGGGCTGCGGGTGGGCCAGGTGTGCGTCATGATCCACTGCGGCTCGCGCGGCCTGGGGCACCAGGTGTGCACCGACCACGTCCGCGTGATGGACCAGGAACTGCACCGGCACCGCATCCAGGTTCCGGACCGGCAACTGGCCTGTACGCCGGTCGACTCGGCGCGGGGCCGCGCCTACCTCGGGGCGATGGCGGCGGCAGCCAACTACGGCCGGGCCAACCGCCAGTTGCTGTCGGAAGCCGCCCGTCACGCCTTCGCAACCGCTGCGGGAGTCGGTCTGGAGCTGGTCTACGACATCTCGCACAACACCGCCAAGCTCGAGACCCACGAAGTGGACGGTGTGGCACGTCCACTGTGCGTCCACCGCAAGGGCGCGACGCGGGCGCTGCCGCCCGGCGACCCGGGCCTGCCCGAGGACCTGCTCCGGGCGGGCCAGCCGGTACTGGTCCCCGGGACGATGGGCACCGCCTCGTACGTGATGGTCGGCCTGCCCGGCAACGACGCCTTCCACTCCGCATGCCACGGCGCCGGCCGGGTCTGGAGCCGCCACCACGCGCTGCGCATGGTCCGTGGGGAGCGGCTTCGCGGCGAGCTGGAGGCCCGGGGCATCGCCGTGCGGCCCTCCTCATGGCGTGGTCTCGCCGAGGAGGCGCCGGAGGCGTACAAGGACGTCGACGCGGTCGCCACGGTCACGGAGGGCGCCGGACTCGCCCGGCTGGTAGCCCGCCTGGTGCCGCTGGGAGTAGTCAAGGGATGAGCCGGTAGGAAGCGGTAGAGATCGGAACAGCTTCCCCGGAGGCCTCGCCCGTTCGGCCGGTGTTCGCGACGAGCGGCAGGTCGGCGCGCTCCCGTGCGCCCGATCGGCCCGAGCCCCAGGGCCTCTCAGTCGACTGCTTCGGCACCGGACCGCCCGGTCGATGCGTGCAGCCGCCGGGCCCAGGCGCTATCGCTGATCGTCGTGCAGGACCGGGAAGTTGAGCGTCGGCATGCCGCGCGGACGAATTCGCCCCCGTCGTTCGGCGCGGAGCGAGGCGCTCGGTCAAACGGAACCAGACCGTCTATACAACCGGCTTGTCTACGCGCATCATTGAGTTGCTCCGCTCGGACAACCATCCTCGGCCGGAACGCGGGCGTCTTTGCTTGATGTGTCGGGTCGGCGATCAGCTCAACCCTTGTCATGAACTCGTCATTCACGCGAAGGAAGGCAACACGATGGCTTGCGGATCAACCAGCCTGTGGGCCGGTGAAACCAGTTGGTTCTGCTGCGGCAACTCCTGGGGGCCATGCTCCAGTGCCGGCGGCGGGGCCTGCGGCAACTGCCAGTCCAGCGCCCGCCACGGCGCATGGCCCAACGCCTCACAGGCATGCTGGAACATCACCCGGCCCGACCTCTGTGGCGAGAACATACCCAGACGCGGCTGCGGTGCGGTGATGAACGTCAAGCACCAGTGCTCGGGCGCGACGGTGTGCATCACGATCACCGACTGCGGCCCGCGCACCAAGGACTGGTGCGGCGAGGCGACTTGCTGCAACGGTGCCTGTCGCACCAACCGTGTCCTCGACCTGACCCCGGCCGCCTTCTCGGCGATCGGCAACCTGAGCTCGGGCAAGCTGCCGGTCTACATCTACGAGTGAGGAGCACCGACATGACCGTACGACACGACCGGGCCGACGGGATGCGCCGCCGGCGCTTCCTCACCAACGCCGCGCTGGGTGGCGCGACCATCATCGGCGCGACCGCGCTCGGCGGCCTCGACGCCGAGGCCGCCTTCGCCGCAGAACCCTCGCTCGACCCCGCGATCGCCAAGTCCACCTTCGTGGAGGGCCGGATCACGGGCATCACCGGCAGCGTCCTGGAGGTGGCCGGATCCAACGGCGGCCACTCCCGGGTCCAGATGACCAACGTCACCAGTGTGTGGAAGGTCCGCGCCACCACGGCCGAAGTGATCGACGTCGGCGACGGGCTCTACGCACGCGGCGTCAAGATGCCCGACGGCACCGTGGCCGCCGACGCGGTGTGGGTGAACATCGTGAATCTGGACACGCAGATCCGCGGCATCGCGAAGAACCGGCTGCACCTCGCCCACGGGCAGCACGAACTGGTCGGTCACGTCGCCCCGGACGCCAGCGCCTCCTACGCCGGCCGCGCACTGACGTCCGACCTGTCCCGGCTGCGCATCGGACAGAGCGCCCAGGTGCTCGGTGCCTGGCGGCCGTCCGACAACTCCGTGGACGTGGTCCGCATCTCCGTCGGGCACTGATACAGGCCCAGGGACACAGAGAGAGGAAGCGATGCTGTCACTGACAACGGGCCTCGCCCCGCTGGTCCTCGCGGGCCTGCTCGGGTGGACCGGAGCGGTCAAGGCGTTCAGCCGAGGCACCGCACAACAGGCGCCGAAGACGGCGCTGGCCCGCATGCTGCGCAGCAGTGAGCGGGCCACGAAGGTGCTGCGTGCGACAGGCGCAGCTGAACTCCTGATCGCCGCAGCTCTGCTGATGAGCCCGGCGAACCCGGTGCCGGGGGCCGCCGCCGCGGTCCTCGGGGCGGGCTTCCTCGCCTACCTCGGCTACGGCCGGACCGCGGCACCGGAGTCCTCCTGCGGCTGCTCGGCCGGTGAGGAAACCCCCATCACCTGGCGGGCGTTCGCACGGGCAGCGGTCGTGGTCATCGGCGGGGCCATCGCGGCCGTGGCACAGGACACCTGGTGGTCGGCGGTCTCCGAGCGGCCTGCCGGTGCCCTTGTCTTCCTGGCCGGGGCGGCGGCTGTACTGGTCGCCCTCTCGGCCGACCTCGACCGGTGGTGGCTGCTGCCGCTGCGCCGGACGAGGCTGCATGTCTTCGGCCACCCGCTCCTCGGCACCGCCGGGAGGGACCAGGTGCCGGTCGCGGCGAGCGTCGAACTCCTGGAGAACTCCCTTGCCTGGCAGGCCGCCGCACCAGTGGTTCGGTCCGCCTTGCTGGACCACTGGGAGGACGACGGCTGGCGCATTCTCCAGTACTCGGGTGTGTACGGGTACGGGGAGGAGGCGCGCCCGGTCGCGGTGGTGTTCGCACTCGACGCCACGGCCGGGCGCGACACCGGTGACGACCCGATCGTCCGTGTCAGTTATGTCGACGCGGACAGCGGGGAGGCGGTGGCCCTGGACGAACTGGGCGCGGTGCCGTCGCGGAAGAGCCTGCCGATGGCGGGCTGACGCCACGGACGGGTCGCCCGGCCGCCTCGCGGTGGCACGGGCGACCCAAGCCCGCGGATCCCGATCGCCGAGCGCGCCGAGCCCCTACTGGCAGCTCACCGGGAGCAGCCGGATCCTGATCGACCGGGCAGAGGCTGACGAACTGACCGAGACCGCACGGACCTTCGCCGCCGATCTGACCGGCCGGTTCGGGCGCACGAACCCGTGTCGACGGGGTCTCCGCGCCCGGGCGACCTCGTCCTCACCGCTCGCACGGACGACCGCGGACGGGGTACCGAGGACTACCGGCTGATGGGCGTGGGGCACGGCGGTCTGTTCACGCTCGTGCTGACCCTGCCCGTGGTGGTCGGTCCGACGGGCACTTCCCTTCAATGCCTCGGTCGCATCCCGGCGAAGAGAGCTTCGATGACACGATCGACGTAGTCGTGGGTGAGTGGTTCCCGGGCGATCAGGAACTGGAAGTACAGCGGACCGGACAGGATCGCCATCGCCAGGTCCAGGTCGAAGTCGGGCGACAGTTGCCCCTGGTCGCGGGCCGACTTCAGCCGGGCGACGGTCTTGTCGGCCTGCGGGGTGATGAAGCGTTCGTTGAGTGCGGCAGCGAGCTGGGGATCGTGCTGGGCCTCAACCACCAGGGCCTGGTACAAGGGCCCCAGGGGCGGTCCGCTCAGGAGGTCGACAGCCCCGTGGATCTGCTTGCGGAGGTCGGCGACGATATCGCCGGTGTCGGGGTAGTCCAGGCCGGGCGCGTTCAACGACAGGAGCGAGTCGAGAAACAAGGCGCCCTTGGACGGCCAGCGGCGGTAGATCGTGTGCTTGCCCGCGCCGGCGCGGGCCGCGACCGCTTCGATGCTGAGCTTGGCGTAGCCGACCTCCTGGCCCAACTCCAGCGTGGTCCGCATGATGTCCTCGGTCCGGTCGGCGGCGCGACTGCTGCGTTTGGCGGTCATGCCACCAACCATAACGGAACGGCACGTGCCGTATTGACAACTCCGGCTTTCCTTCAGCATGCTCGGCACGACGGCACGGCACGTGCCGTGCAGTTCGCTGAAGGGGATCATGAGATCGGCAACCACAGGTCCGGCGCTTCGGCTCGTCGGTCTGACCAAGACGTTCGGCCGCCGGCGCGTCGTCGACCACCTCGAGCTGGAGGTGCCGAGCGGATCGTTCTTCGGCCTGGTCGGCCCCAACGGAGCGGGCAAGACCACCTCGCTGTCGATGGCGGTGGGCCTGCTCCGGCCGGACGGGGGCCGGGCCGAGATCTTCGGTGCCGACGTGTGGGCAGACGCCGCCCGGGCCAAGAAACTGACCGGCGTACTGCCCGACGGGCTGGCCATGCCCGAACGGCTGACCGGGCGGGAGCTGCTGCGTTTCACCGGTCTGCTGCGCGGCATGGACCGCGCCGAGATCGAGCGTCGCGCGGGGGAACTGCTGCAGACCCTGGGTTTGGACGCGGCCGGGCGCACCCTGGTGATGGAGTACTCCACCGGCATGCGCAAGAAGATCGGCCTGGCCGCCGCGTTGCTGCACGCGCCGAAGCTGCTGGTGCTGGATGAGCCGCTGGAGGCGGTTGATCCCGTCTCGACGGCGACCATCAAGGCGATCTTGCAGCGGTTCGTCCGCGGCGGCGGCACCGTGGTGTTCTCCAGCCATGTGATGGCCGTCGTGGAGCAGTTGTGCGACCACGTGGCGGTGATCGACTCCGGCCGGGTCGCGGCGGCCGGGCCGCTGATGGAGGTCAGGGCCGGTTTGAGCCTGGAGGAACGGTTCGTGAGTCTGGTCGGCGGCCAGTCGCCCGCGATGGAGGGGCTGGCATGGTTGGCGTCCTGATCCGGATGAAGCTGGCCCTCCAGCGCAATTCCATGACCGGGCAACGAGCCGCCCAGGTGATCGTCGGCGGCGCGGTCGGTCTCGCGCTCGCCGGCGCCGTACTCCTGCTCGCAGGCCACCGCTACGCGATCGAGTCGCTGCGGTTCGACCTGCTCGGCGCCGCGCTCGCCGTGTGGACGGCCGGCTGGTTGCTGGGTCCGGCGCTCTTCGGCGGCGGGGACGAGACGCTGCGCCCCGAGCACTTCGCCCTCCACGCGCTGAGCCCGCGTGCTCTGACAGCCGGCCTGGCGTCGGCGGCCTTCGTCGGCATCGCCCCGGTGGTGACCCTGGTGGCGTTCGCCGGACTCGTGGTCGTGGCCGCCGGATCCGGTCCGGGTGCCATCGCCGTCGGTGTGCTCGCGGTCGGCCTTCAACTGGTCTTCACCGTGCTGTCCTCCCGTTTGGTCACCGCCGTGCTGGGCCAGGTCATGCGGTCGCGGACGGGAGCCGCGCTGGCGGCATGCGTCAGCGCGGCCGTCCTGGCCGCCCTCCACTCGGGTTGGGTGCTGGAGCCCCTGGTACGTACGGCCCTGAACACGGGATTCCCCAGCCCCTTCGCCACGTCGGTGCATGCCCTGCCGTCAGGCTGGGGGCTGACCGCCGTCGAGGCGGCCGGGCGTGGTGACTGGGCCGCCGCACTCGCCGCCTTGGCCGGTCTGGCCGTGCTCGGGACCGGGTGTCTGTACGGCTGGGCCGCACTGATGCGGCGACGGCTGACCACCCGCCGCGCCAACGGACGCCCGGTGGGGGCCACTACCGACCGGTGGGCGCGCGGCCCGGTCACCGCGGTCGCTGCCAGGGAATTGCGTACCTACAGCCGCGACCTGCAACGCTTCCACTTCGTCTGCTTCGCCCTGGGCTACGCGCTGGTGTTCTGCCTGCTGCCGCTGATGGTCGGCGCGTCGGTCTTTCTGCCGTGGACCGGACTGCTCTTCGCCCTGTGGATGTCCGCGATCTCCGCCAACCTCTATGGCGAGGACGGCACCGAACTGTGGGGCAAGATCATGATCCCCGGCGCTGCCCGGCATGACGTGCGAGGTCGCCAGCTCGGCTGGCTCCTGGTCACCGCGCCGCCCACCGTAATCCTCACGGTGGGAATGATCGCCGCGACGGGCCGGTACGAGCAGTGGCCGTGGCCGGTCGCACTCGTCCCTGCCTTGCTGGGCGGTGGCGCGGGCGTGAGCGTGCTGGTGTCGGTGCTGCGCCCGGTCCCGCTGACCGACCCGCACCGCAGGAGCGGCAATCTGCTGGACAACGGCACCGATTTCACCCAGGTTCTGCTGATGCTGATCCTCACCGCCGCCACTGCCGCTCCGGCCTTCTTCGCCGTACGGCTCGGACCCTCGTGGGCGGGACCGGTGGTGGGCGTGGTCAGTGGCGCGGCGCTGGCATGGCTGCTGGGCCGGATGGCGGCCGCCAGGCTCCGGAGCACCGCCCCCGAACTCCTCCATCACTTCCGCACCGGCACCCGGCCCGCACGCAAGGGCGGGGAATCCGCCACGACCAGGCTTCGCGCCCCTGATGTCAGCCTGCCGCCGCTCCGCCGTCCCGACCTGGGCCTCCAACGGCTCGGCCTCGACCTGGCCCCGGCCCGACAGCGGCTGTACGTCATCGTCAGCTTGACGCTGTGCTGGGTGCCCCTGGTGGCCCAAGGCGTCGTGCCCGCGATCATGCTCTCCACGGGAGAGATCAACCGCTCGTGGTTCCTGGCGTTGCACCTGCCGGATGGCCTGCGCTGGCCGACGATCATCGCCATGATGGGCCTCGGCCTCGTCCTCCTGACCAGCGGGCTGGCGACAGGCCTCTACTACCTGGTCAAATCACGCAGTGCAGGCGCGTAACCCAACCGCCAGAACGCCCCGTTCACGTCGGCTCTTCCTCGGCGTCGTGCTCGCTCGGATCACGCAGGGGCCGTAAACCTTGGCCGGGCCAGGAGGCGGCGAAGCTGTAGCGGCCCAGGAAATGGGTGTGCCGTGACTGAGCGGCGACAGGTCCACGGGACCGGCGACTGCTGCGGGACTTGGCCAGAGCCCCATGGGCGTTCTGCCGCCGCCGGACATGAACGTGTGGTCCGAGTACTTGGCGGTCCGGCGACGCCGGCGTGGACAGCAGGTGCATGTGCTGACGGTGCAGAGCCTCGCTGTTCAGCATGCCGGTTGCCCCGAGCAAGGCATCGACGGGACCAACCCGACGTTCAAGGAAGTGTGCGGCCGGTCGGCGATTTCCGGCATCCACAACCAGGAATCCATGGGCAACCACTTCGCGACGTTCATGCGCGACATGAGGATCATGGACTGGGCGCATCAGGGGGGCTCCACCAGACCCGGGGCAGACCATCACGGAAGATCGATGCCGCGCCTCCGATGCGGGAAGGCGACGGAGGCACGGCCGCCGACGACCGGTCGGCCGGTGGGCCTCTACGCCTTGTAGGCCGCGGAGATCTGGCCGACCAGGACGGCGAACGGCATGTCGAGGGCAGCGTAGAGGTCACCGGCCTCGGGGCGTGCGTTGTCGGCCAGGGCCTCGACCATGAAGGTGGCGTAGTCGCCGACGACGACGCCCGCCTGCTGCATGCGCAGCAGTCCGGCCTCCCGCTTGGCCCGGCTGAAGGTGCCGGAAGCGTCCACGGCGACGTACGCGTCGTACCCGGCGGCCGTCGCGGAGATCGCGGGCAGCGCCGCGCACACCTCCAAAGAAACCCCGGCCACGATCAGCTTCTGCCGCCCGGTGGCCTCGACGGCCTCGCGGACCCGGTCGTCGTGCCAGGCATTGACCGTACTGCGGTCGATGATCTTCTGCCCGCCGGGCAGCGCCTGGACCAGCTCGGGGATGGTCGGCCCCCACATGCTGTCGGCCGCGGTGGTGGTGGCCACCAGCGGGATGCCCAGCACGGTCGCCGCTCGTGCCAGCGCCACCACGTTGTGCTTCAGCTCGCCGACCGGGATGTCCCGCACGCCTGACAGAAGGCCCACCTGGTGGTCGACCAGCACCACGGTGGCATTCTCCCGAGTGATCGACTCAAGGAACTTGCTGCGCTCGCTCATCTTCCGCTCCTTGGGGGTTGAGTCACAGCACCATTGGTCATCAAACTCGATAGTCCATTTTCATGACAACTTGAAGCTATAACTCGGACGATTGCCCCGCGAGCGGGTTCCAGCGTGCGGACCGTTCCCCGTTCTGCGCCCCATGGCGGCTCCCGTCCGAAGCCATGGTTCGCCTCCCGCCCGCGTGACCGCCTGCGGGGTGTCTGTCCCGGTTGCCGTCCGCGGGCCATACGAGTCATGAAGTGCTGCCGTTCGATGGATGCGGCGGTCGGGTCCGATCGGCTGCCTTTCGGCTGGGACACCTTCTTTGCAGGCGTGCCGGGGGTACGTCCCGGCCCGAAGAGGAACCCGGTGTCGTGCGGGTTCCGAACCGCTTGCCGGTCGTTCACCTGGACGGTTGAAGGAAGGACCCTTGACGTGTCTGATCCCGTAGTCCTTATCACGGGCGCGCTTACCGGTATCGGCCGCGCCACCGCCTTCGCCTACGCCCGTCAAGGCGCGAACCTTGTGGTCTCCGGCCGCCACGAGGGCGTGGGTGGACAACTTGCCGGGGAGTTGGCCGACCTCGGCGCCCCGGCCGAGTTCGTGCGCGCCGACGTCCGCTTCGACGCCGATGTGAAGGACCTCGTCGACCGTGCGGTGGCACGGTTCGGGCGGATCGATGTCGCCTTCAACAACGCCGGCACCGAGGGAACACCCGGCCCTGTCACCGAGGTGACCGACGAGGCTTACCAGGCCACCTTCGATACCAACGTCAAGGGAACGCTGCTGTGCCTGAAGCATGAGTTCCGGGTCATGAGGGAACAGGGCGGCGGCAGCATCGTCAACGTCAGCTCCAACTTCGGCCTGATGGGTTATCCCGGAGCGACCTTGTACGTCGGGAGTAAGCACGCCGTCGTCGGCATCACCAAGGCGGCCGCACTCGAAGGCGCCGCTCACGGCATCCGGGTGAACGCGGTCGCGCCCGGCTACACCAGGACCGCTATGTACGAGCGGTTCACCGGCGACGACACGGCTCGTGCCGCGGTCGATTCGGTGCTGCCCATGCACCGGGCGGGTACCCCGGAGGAGATCGCCGAGGCCGTCCAGTTCCTGGGTTCGGACAAGGCGAGCTACGTCACCGGGCACATCCTCCTGGCCGATGGTGGCCTCATGGCGGGCGGGCCCGTGTTTCCGAGCTCTTGAACCGCGAGGCCGGCGGTGCCAGGTGGTCGGTCTGGCCGGGCCGCAGGTCCATCTGGCTGGCGCGCACGGCAGCGACGAGTGAACAGTCCCGGGTTCGTTGGAGATTGGCCGGCAGGCGCGGACGACGGTGAGCCGACCACCGCCGGACCCTGAAAGCTCTCGCGTGGAAGTGCCGCACCTGCTCGCCCGGGCGCGACGTGCCTGAAGAAGGGCACGCATACCGTCGGGGCCCAGAGGCAGCACTCCGGCACCGCGGGCCGGATCGAGAACGCCCAGGTTGCCGTCTCAGGGACTTCGCGACCAAGCCGGAACCGGCCACCACGATGATCGAACGCTTCTTGGGTAGCCGGGGCCGAGGTCTACGGCGGCAACCCGAAACTGCGGGCCGCGCTGGAGAAACGCAGCCTGCGCCGGGATCTCGGTTCCGGTGGTCGGAGTCGGCACCATGGCCACGTGGCTCGGGCTGCGTCAGGCCGGACTGATCTTCACGGGCGGTGTGATGCTGCTGGCAGCGGGCGCGGGAGCCTACGCTGCGCGCAGGCCACCTGCGGCGGCGTAACCGATCGGTCGTCAGGGCCGCCCGCGTCCGGAAGGATGCCTGTGACGTCCTGGCCGTCCCCGGGCGTCCGGAGCGGCCCGGACGCCCGGGGACGACGTTCTCCAACTGTCGGTCAAGGCACGGCAGGCTCCAGCACGACGGGCAACTCCACGAGGCCGCGGAAGGCCGGGAACGGAACCTCTATCCAAGGGGCCTCACGCGTGGGATCGGCCAAAGTCACCTTCGGGAATCGGCTGAACAGACCGGTGAGAGCGAGTTGCGTCTCCAGCCTGGCCAGAGGTGCTCCCAGGCAGTAGTGGATGCCGTGCCCGAACCCCAGATGAGCACTTTGAGCATGCGTCGGCCGCGTCACATCGAACTCGTCCGGAGCGTCGAATTTCCGTGGGTCGCGGTTGGCTGAACTGAGCGCGATCTGAACCAGGGATCCCTTCGGAATCAGCGTCCCGGCGATCTGTACGTCCTCGGCCGCGAAACGGAACGTCGCGCTCTCCACCGAGCCGTCGTAACGCAGCAGCTCTTCCACCGCCTGTCCGATCAGCTCCGGGTTCTCCCGTACGGTGCGAAGCTGCACAGGGTGGGTGAGGAGATGGTGGACCGCGTTACCGATGAGGTAGGCGGTCGTCTTGTGACCCGCGAACATCAGCAGAAACGCCGTCGAGACCAGCTCCTGCTCGGTGAGCCCGCCGTTTTCGTCCCGGGCTGCGATGAGCGCGCTGAGCAGGTCCTCTCCCGGGCGGCTGCGCTTGCGCGCGAGGAGATCCGCGAAGTACGTATGCAGGTCCTCCTCGGCCTTCTGCTGGGCCTGCTTGGATTCCTTGCTGAAGCCTGTGTGCGCCACGGTGGTGGACAGGCCCTGCAGCACCGACCGTTCGTCCGGCGGCACACCGAGCAGTTCACCGATCACGATGATCGGCAGCGGGAATGCGAACGCGGACAACAAGTCCACCGGTTCCCGGGTTGCGCAGCCGTCCAGCAGCGTCTCGACGATGTCCTGGATCCGCGGCCGCAACGATTCCACGCGACGCGGGGTGAACGTGGACCCGACGAACTTGCGCAGCCGGGTGTGCTTGGGCGGGTCGGAATTGAGCATGTGATCGTCCAGGGCCACGGACGAGTCACCGAAGATCCTTCGGTAGGCATCCATGGCCCCGTACATGTCCTTGCTCAGCCGCGGATCCGTCAGGGCCGCCCTCGCGTCCTGGTACCGCGTGATCAGGTACGTGTCGATGCCGTGTGGCGGCCGCATGGGGCAGACGGGTGCCGTGTCCCTGAGGTTCGCGTAGACCGGGTGCGGGTTCCGTCGGAACTCGGGGGTGCATCGCTCGGCTGCGGCGACCGGATCGTCCACTGTGGTCACGGACGGCTCCTGAGGTCGAAGAGGGTCTCGGCGTTGCCGCCGAGGATGAGCTGCTGGGAGGCCTTGTCGATCGGCAGCTTCTCGATCATGCGCATGAACTCCTCCAGGGGCACGGACATCGGCGGCGAGTCAGTGCCGAACAGCATCCGCTCCGGCCCCAGCACCTCCGCGTTGAGGCCCAGATGCGCGGGGCTGAACGTGCTGGTGTCGACGTACATGCGCTGCAGCGCCCCGGCCGGGTCGGCCGCCGCCGGTACGGAGGACGGCGACGGAGCCGAGGACGGTGCCGACGGCGGGCCCCCGCCCCAGTGCCGGGGACGCGCCGCCGTCTGCAGGCGTTCCGGCAGGAGCGCCAGCGCGCCGCCGCCCGTCGCACCGATCAGTCGCAGGCCGGGATACTTGTCCAGCCAACCCGCGAACGCGATCATGGCCATGCCCATGGTGACGTCGCCGAACCGGCCGATCTGCTCGACGAAGCCGAAGTCGTCGACCCGGTCCGTGCCGATCGGTTCGGCCGGGGCATGCACCAGGACAGGCACTCCCGTCTCGGCGGCCAGCGCGAAGAAGGAGTCGGCCCGCGGAGAGCCGAGCAGTTCGCCGTGGACGCTGGAGGTGGTGATCAGGCCGACGAAGGCGGGGTCCGCCAGCGTCTCCCGGACTCCTTCGAGATGGTCGTCGTCGCCGAACGGGTTGGCGTACACGTACCCGCGCAATTGGTCCGGGAAGGTGGAGATCAGCCCCGACATCCAGGCATGGAAGCCTCTGAGCCGGTCTCGCGGTTGCGCGTAGTTGTCGACGCCCGGGACCCGCGCCATGGCGCCGGCGCCGACGGGACTGCCGATGATGGTGAGGTCGATTCCGGCCTGAGCGCGGGCAGCGAGCATGCCGTCGACGTCGGTCAGGCTGGGAGGCATGGGGAAGCGTCGGGCGGCCTCCGGTGGGGACAGATGTCCGTGGATGTCGATGATCACGTGTGAGTTCCCGGTTTCGGTGTGAGTGCGTGGGCGACGGCGACGCAGTCCTCGTCGCCGTGCCCCTGGTCGGTGGCGCGGACGTGGGTCTGCGCGGCTGCGGCGACGAGAGGAAGTCGCAGCCCGGCCGCCGCCGCCTGGTCCGCGGCGAGCAGGAGGTCCTTGGCCATCAGGCTCAGCCGGAAGTCGGGCTTGTCGAAGCGCCCGGCCGCCAGCCGCTTGGACTTGAACGCCATGACGGGCGAGGCGAAGCCGCTGCCCGCGATCGTGCCGAGGACGAGCTTCCGGTCGAGTCCGGTGGCGGCCGCCAACTCGACGGCCTCGGCCAGCGCCTGCACCTCGATACCCATCAGCAGGTTGAGGAGCAGCTTCATCCGCATGCCGGAACCGAGTTCGCCGAGGTGGACGACCTCCTTGCCCAGTAGTTCGAGCAGCGGCCGCTCCGAGGTGAAGACGCGCTCCTCGCCGCCGACGAACAGCCGCAGGTCACCGCTGCGGGCGTGCTCCCGGTTGCCCAGCATGCCGACGTCCAGAACGGAGTGCGCGCCGCCGGTGAGGCGGACGACCTCTTCGGGGGAGACCGTGCTGGCGCAGACCAGGGCGCCGGGGTACGAGCCCCCGGCCAGGATTCCGTCCGGTCCGTGCAGCACGGCGGCAAGGGCTTCACCGTCGGCCACGGTACAGATGGCGGCGCTCGTACCCTCGACGGCATCGGCCGGATGCGCCGCGGCGACGGCGCCGGCCCGAGCGAGCGGCTCAGCCCGCTCCGCGGTGCGGTTCCAGACGCGTACCTGAACGCCCTGGTCGAGAAGGCGAGTGGCCAGGCCGGTGCCCATCGTGCCGAGACCGAGGACGGCGACCGGCCCTGTGGTGGAGTGCGTCATGACGGCACCCCCACGGTCTCCCGAATGACCCGGTACCGCAGTGACTGGGTCTGGTCGACCCAGTCGCGCAGCGGAGCCAGCAGTTCTCGGTGGTCCTCACCTTGTTGCCAGGCGAAGAAGTGCTCGGGCGTCTCCCACTCGCTGGCGATCACCCACTGCCGGGAGTCGTCGACGGGTTCTCCCAGCCGCTCGATGATGTGTCCGGGGACGCTGGCGACGGACTTCCTTATCCGCTCGTACGCGTCCAGAAAGCCCTGCTCACCGCCCTCGACGACGTGGACCGTGTACACCACGGACAGCCTGTCGGCCGGGTCGCCGTTCTGCGCAGTGCGCATGTCTCCTCCTGAAAGTCGAGAAAGTCGAGATTTGGCAGAGCACGACTCCCACAGACTCATGGCGACCGTGGGCCCGCAACTCCGTGTGGGAGACAGCCCAACGGAGAGAGAGGGAGCCCCCGCGATTCGTGGCCCGGTCGGGTGAGGACCGAAAGGCCTGCTCGGGCGTGGTCCCGGATGCCTCACACCACATCGACGGGGAACCCGCTGCAGGGTGTCGACCAGCTCGCGCGTGGACAGTCCTCGCAGCTTGTCCCTGACCGCGGAGGGAGCGGTGACGATGAGCGGATCTGGTTGATCGTCCGGATGCGGGCCTTGACCGCGCTCTTGCGGACCACCCACAGGGCCCGGATTGCCTCCACGATCCCGTTCCGCGTCCCGGCGTCCCGGCGTCCTGGCGTCCCGGCGTTCCGGCTGGACAGGACAGCGGTCGCCGCGGCGTAGGAGTCGATGGGGGGGCGGACTTGGCGTTGTCCCGCCTCGCCTTGCGGTCGGGCCGGTCCACCTCGACCATGGTGACGCCGTTCGCCGCGAGGAACCGGGCGATCTCGGAGCCGTAGGCGCCGGTTCCCTCGATTCCCACAGCAAGGTTCTCGCCGTGGGGCTGGAGCCAGTTCAGCAGTCGCCGATAGCCCTCCGGGGTGGTCTCGAACTGTTCAGTCGCCAGGTGTCGTCCGATGCTGTCGATGACCGCGGCCTGGTGGAGGTCGGCGTGGGTGTCGATCCCGCCGACCATCGTTGGCTCGTCCGTCAAGCTGTTGTGTGCGGCCTTTCCAACGCTCCCCAGTGGAAGGGCGCTATTGGCGAAGACCACGTGCTCCGTGGCCGTCGTATTCCCCCTCCGGACTTGACGGCTAACACTGTTAGCCATACCGTGACGCCACGTGGCTAACATCGTTAGCCTGGTAGGTCAGTCGCAACGGGAGAGGGCCGCCGTGAACACCGCCACAGCCAGGAGCACCGCGTGCGGCAGTGTCCTGACCGGGCCCCTCCGGGGTACATGGGAGGCACCAGCGCTCCCTTCCGGGGCGTTGGCAGTCGCCGGGGAAGAGCACAAACCGCCAGCCGTCACCGCGCTCGTGTTCCTCGGCGGACCAGGTCCGTTCCCACGAATGCCTACGAAGCGCAACGCAGGAATCCGGTGCCCCGGGCCCGCCTCGTCCCCGGTCCCACCCACCGTTCGAATGCCGGCTTCCGGATCCGGACGGCCCACCGGCTTCTTGGTCGCGCGGATGGCCCGCCGTGGCTGACCGTGCGCAGCAGATCATGGCCGCCGCCCGGGAACTGCTCGACGCCGAAGGGCCGGATGCGTTGTCGATGCGGCGCATCGCCGAGCGTGTCGGCATCCGGGCACCTTCCTTGTACAAGCACTTTCCTGACAAGGGCGCTGTAGAGGCCGGACTCCAGGTGCAGGGGATGACCCAGCTGGCGGAGGAACTGGAGGCCGCCGAAGCGGAGATCGGCGTCGAACCGCCCCTGCTCGTGCTCGCCCGCGCCTACCGACGGCACGCGCTCGCCAGCCCGCACCTCTACCGCATCACGCATACTCGGCCGCTCGCCCGCACCGCACTCCCCGAGGGCCTCGAAGATCGCGCGGCGGCGCCGCTGGCCCGTGCGGTGCACGGCGACATTGACATCGCGCGCTCGGTCTGGGCATTCGCGCACGGCATGGTCGTGCTCGAACTCGACGGCCGCTTCCCGCCCGGCGCAGACCTGGACGCCGCATGGCGCACCGGCTGCGAGGCGTTCGTCCAGGCAATCCGAAACAAGTCCCAGGGAGACCCGGCATGACCAGCATCGCCAAGGATCCTGCTACCGGAATCACCGCCCGCGCCGCCGGATACACACACGCCGCGGCATGGATTCTCGGGCTCGCCGCCGCATGGGGGGCCACACCCGAAGTCGGTGACACACACGCCGAGATCACGACCGCGTACGCCGACCGGCCGTTCCAGGCGGTGGCCCAGGCGCTGCTCGTTCACGGTGTGGCAGCTGTCTGCCTCGTGGTCGTCGGATCCGGACTGCTCGACTGGGCCCGCCGTACCAACAACAGTGCGGGGCGCTTGGCCGGATGGGCCGGGAGAGTCACGGGAGCGCTCGCATGCGTGCAACTCGTCCTGGAACTGATCGCAATACCTGGAGCTGATCCAACGTCACCGGGCAGAACCGGCGCACTGTTCGAGGCGGTCCAGCGTGCGGACGGTGTCAAGATGTTCGCGCTCGCCGCGCTCGCCGCGACTGCCTGCGTGGCCTCGCGGCACGGCACACTGCTGCGGCGTTGGGAGGTCGTCATCGGCTGGGCCCTCGCCGCCACGATCGCCGCGTCCGGCATCGGTTACCTGCTCCTGTCCACCACCTTGACCCCGGCAGCATTCATTTCGCTGCCCTTGCTGCTGATCTGGATCGCCGTACTCGGCGCAGCCCTCAGGCGCCGGCCCTGAGCCCGGAGTTCCGGGACCCGGACCGCCGGGCACCGACAACCCGCTGTCCGGCCCCACTCGCACCTCCGCTCGCAAGGAGGCGCCCCTCTTGCTGCGGACATCTTCACGAGTGCCGTCGGCGTCCACCGGACGCCGGCCATCGCCTCCCCGTGAGCGCTCACTCGACCAGACAAGTGTTTCACCGACATCCGAATGAGACTCCTACGGAGTGAGCATGGATCTCGCCCACCTCCCCAGTCCTTCGACCGGGGTCCTTCACCTCGGCCCGGTTTCGTTGAGGGCGTACGCCTTCTGCATCATCCTGGGCGTGTTCGTGGCCGTCCGGCTCGGCAACCGGCGCTGGGTTGCGCGGGGCGGGGAGCAGGGCGTCATCGCGGACGTCACCACCTGGGCAGTGCCGTTCGGCATCGCCGGTGGACGGCTGTACCACGTGATCACCAGCCCCGACGCGTACTTCGGCGAAGGCGGCGAGCCGATCCGAGCCCTGTACGTGTGGGAGGGCGGGCTCGGGATCTGGGGCGCCATCGCCCTGGGCGGGGTCGGCGCGTGGATCGGCTGCCGGCGCCACCGCATCCCCCTTCCTGCCTTCGCGGACGCGGTCGCCCCTGGCATAGCCCTGGCCCAGGCGATCGGCCGCTGGGGCAACTGGTTCAACCAGGAACTCTACGGCCGCCCCACCACGCTCCCCTGGGGCCTGGAGATCGACCGGACCCACCGTCCGTCCGACGTGCTCGACATCGCGACCTACCACCCCACCTTCCTCTACGAATCCCTCTGGAACATCGGAGTTGCCGTACTGGTCCTCTGGGCGTCCCGCCGGTTCACGCTCGGACACGGCAGGACCTTCGCCCTGTACGTCGCCGCCTACACGGTCGGCCGGTTCTGGACCGAGTACCTGCGGATCGACGAGTCCCACACGTTCCTCGGCCTGCGTCTGAACAACTGGACCTCTGTCGTGGTCTTCCTTGGCGCCATCGCCTGCCTCGTCGTATCGGCGCGCCGCCACCCGGGCATCGAGGACGTGTCACGGTCAAAGGACGAGGGCGGCAACGAGAGGGCCGGCGAGCCGCGCCTGGACGTCGCCGTCAAGACAGGAAGTAACGACGCGCGATGACACGTGCGACCGCCGGCGCCACCACGAGCCGTGGATCCAGGACCACAAGGCTCGCCCGGGGGTGTCCCTATGACGTCGGTCAAGGGGGCATCGGGGCCGGTGGTTGGTGGAACGTGCCGTCGCGGAGCTCGTACCCTGGACGACCCGCGATGCAGATCGGCAGGGCTCGGCATCCTCGCCGCACAGCAAGACAGAGCGGGACAACCAAAGCCAAAGCCCCCGCCGGCTGAGAAAAACGCTTGGACTCCGGGGGCGCCGTCGCGGGACACTGAGGTTCCTGGCCCGGCCTCCTCGTACGCGCACGCATGCGTCGCCACGAGTTGTGCGGGGCTCTGCTGTTGTGTCCCGCCTGCCGCAAGTCGGCCCGAGCGAGGACGCTCAATCGAAACCGAAGCTCCGCGCGACCAGTGAGGCAACGGCCTCTCCCGCAGAAGCACATGGCGGGCTGTCGCACGACCAGGCAGGGTTGGTATGGGATCGCCTGAATCGCACAGAGCGCCGGGCAGGGGCCCGGTGCTGCTCGCACTTCGTTACTACGGACGAGAGTTGACCCGACGTCGGTGGCTGACGGTGCCTGCGATGCTGCTGCCCGCGCTGGGCAACATCGGCATCAACTACGTCGCGCCGCTGGTCGTCGCAAAGCTCGTCGGCCGAATCGCCGAAGACGCCGGTACCACCATCCGCTCGACGCTGCCGTACGTCCTCGGCTTCGCCGGCGCTCTACTCCTCGCGGAGACGCTGTGGCGCGTCGGCCTGCACTTCCTGAACCGCCTCGATGCCCTCGGTATCGAGCACCTGTACGTGATCGGCATGGACGAGCTGTTCAACAAAGATGCCGCGTTCTTCCACGACAACTTCGCCGGGTCGCTGACCAAACGAGTCCTGAGCTTCGCCTCCCGTTTCGAGGAGTTCGTCGACACGCTGACGTTCTCGGTCGTGGGCAGCTTTGTGCCGCTGGTGTTCGGGTCGGTGGTGCTGTGGCGCTACGAACCGCTGCTCGTTGTAGGGCTCTTGGCGATGATCGCGCTGACGGCGCTGTGTGTGGTGCCTCTCATCCGTCGTCGTCAGGCGCTCGTCGACCAGCGTGAGGAGGCGATCGCCCAGGTGTCGGGCCACGTCTCCGACAGTCTGATGAACATGGACACGGTCCGGGCGTTCGCCGCCGAGGAACGCGAGGCTGCCGAGCACCGGTCCCGCGTCGCGGAGTCGCGGCGGCTCTCGTTGCGTTCGTGGGACTACGGCAACCTGCGCATCGACACGCTGGTCGCGCCGATGTCCGTGCTCACCAACGCGATGGGTCTGCTGCTCGCGGTCACTCTCGGCGGGGGTGGGCACGGCGTGGAGACGGTGGTTCTCGCCTTCACGTATTACACCAACGCAACGCGGATCATGTTCGAGTTCAACCAGATCTACCGCCGTTTGGAGAGCTCGATGACGGAGGCCGCGCAGTTCACCGAGCTGCTGCTGACGCCACCGACCGTACTCGACCCGGCGTCGCCGGAGCCGCTGCTGTCCCAGGCCGCCGATGTCCGCTTCGAACAGGTGAATTTCACCCACGCGGGTGCGGAGCCGCTCTTCGAACGCCTCGACCTGGCCGTGCCCAGCGGGGCGAAGATCGGCCTCGTCGGCCGGTCCGGCGGTGGCAAGACCACGCTCGGCCGACTGCTGCTGCGGATGACGGACATCGACGGCGGCCGGATCCTGATCGGAGGTCAGGACATCAGCAGACTGCGCCAGGCCGACGTGCGCAGCCTGATCGCCTATGTGCCCCAGGACCCGGCGATGTTCCACCGCACGCTGCGGGAAAACATCGCGTTCGCCCGGCCGGACGCCACCGACACAGAGATCCGCCGTGCTGCCGAGGCGGCGCACGTCACGGAGTTCGCCGACGCGCTGCCGGACGGCTTTGGCACCATGGTGGGCGAGCGCGGTGTCAAGCTGTCCGGCGGACAGCGCCAGCGGGTCGCGCTCGCTCGGGCGATCCTGCGCGACGCGCCGATCCTGCTGCTCGACGAGGCGACCAGTGCCCTGGACTCCGAGAGCGAAATCCTCGTCCAGGAAGCGCTGTGGCGGCTCATGGAGGGGCGGACGGCGCTCGTGGTGGCGCACCGCCTGAGCACGGTCGCCACCATGGACCGGCTCGTGGTCCTTGACCGCGGCCGGATCGTCGAGCAGGGCACGCACCAGGAGCTGCTCGCGTCGGACGGCGCCTACGCGAAGCTGTGGCAGCACCAGTCGGGCGGCTTCCTCGACGACATCCCCGCGCCGCAGGTCGACCTGTAGTGAACGCGAGCCCGGTGGGTGTGGCCCGGTGCTGTGGTACGCGGTACGCCACCGGTGACCTGGTCCGACGGCCCGAGGCCGAGCCGGAGTGTTTCGGGCTCAAGTGGTTCACGCGGGGCTCCTCGCCGCCATGCTGTGTGCCATACGGTGGCGTCCCGGGAGGTTTCTCTGCACAACGGGACAGTCGGTTTGGCCGCTGGGCTGTGGGAGCTCGGGAGGGGGCAGGGGGGCCGCCAGTTCACCGAGCTGGCCATCGCGCTGCTGCTTTCCACCGCCATCGGCCTTGAACGAGCAGTGCCGCAGAAGAGCGCGGGGCTGCGCACCCACACGCTGGTCGGCGTGGGCAGCGCCCTGTTCATGGAGGTGTCGCAGCATGGCTTCGACATCCTTGAGGAAACGACGTCACGCGGACTGCGGGTGGTTGCTCTGACCGTAGAGGGCGAATCGGAACCGGGCCCGGACTCCGGTGGTGTTTCCACGGTACGGCTGGAGTTGGCCGGGCGCACTGGCCTGGGCCGGTTGGTGACCGCACTTGCCGACCTCGACGGGGTCGTCGAGGTCGGCATGGTCGGTGACGATGGAGACTGATGTGCGACTGGCCTCAGTGGTTCACGCCTCGCAGCCGTTGGTCCGCCCGGCCTGGGTTCCAGCATGTCGCTTGCGAGGGTGACGCGGATCGGCGGTTGGCCGCGTGAAGCGCGGGGGCGCGGACCCATCGGTCAAGCGGGCAGTCGCGGCACGCTTTCGACGAGGCGACGCGTGTACGGGTGCGCGGGAGCGCCCAGCACCTGCGCGGTCCTGCCCTGTTCGACAATGCGGCCGCGCTCCAGAACGGCGGTGCGTTCGCACAACGAGGCGACCACCGACAAGTCGTGGGAGACCATGACGAGCGTCAGGCCCTGCTCCTGCTTCAACTCGTTGAGCAGGTCGACGACCTTCACACGCGTGGTGACGTCGAGTGCACTGACGGGCTCGTCGGCGAGCAGCACTCGCGGGTCGCACACGGTCGCGCGGGCAATCGCGATGCGCTGGCGCTGGCCGCCGGAGAACTCGTGTGGATAGCGCTGCGCCGTGTCGGCCGGGAGTCCGACCCGCTCCAGGGCGTCGGCCACCTTGGGTACGGCGGTGACTCGGCTGTCGATACCGAGGGAACGCAGTGGTTCGGACACGATGCTGCCGACGCGCTGACGCGGATCCAGCGACGAGTACGGGTCCTGGAAGACGCACTGCACACTGCGCCTGAATCGCCGCATCTGCTCGCTGTCGCGCGGGTTCAGCTCCTCGCCGTCGAACCGGACGGTACCGGCGGTTGTCCGGGCGAGCCCGAGCAGCAGCCGCAGCAGAGTCGTCTTGCCGGCGCCCGATTCGCCGACCAGAGCGAGGCTCTGCCCGGTCTCGATGGCGAGGGAGATGTCCTCGACGACGGGCTCAGTGTGTCCTCGGTAGCTGAAGGAGGCTCCGTTCAGCTCCAGTACCGGCGTCATCGCGCACTCCTCAGATCCAGAGCCGATTCCAGCTGCCGCGCGCTTTCCACCAGCGCCTTGGTGTACTCCTCGCGCGGGGTACGTACGACCTCGCGGACGTCGCCCTCCTCAACGGCGCGACCGTCCTTCATGACCAGGACACGATCGGCGACCTTCGAGACGACCGCGAGGTCGTGGCTGACGAAAAGGACGGCCATGTCCCGTTCCTGGACGAGGGTGTCGAGCAGGTCGAGCATGTCGGACTGCACGGTGACATCGAGAGCGGTGGTCGGCTCGTCCGCGATGAGCAGCTTCGGGTCGCAGGCCAGTGCCATGGCAAGGGCGATGCGTTGTCGTTGTCCGCCGGAGATTTCGTGCGGGAAGGCGCGGGCGATGCGGTCGGGCTCGGGCAGCCGCACTTGCTCCAGCGCCTTCGCGACAGCCCGCTTCAGCTCGGCGCCCTTCAGCCTCCGCCTTCTGGCCAGCGGTTCGGCGATCTGCCTGCCGACGCGCATCAGCGGATCGAGTGCGGTGAGCGGCTCCTGGAAGACGATGGCGGCGTCCCGGCCCCGTACACCTGTGAGCTGTTTCTCGCTCGCGCCCACGATCTGGGTGCCGACGAGCTCGGCGCTGCCGGTGACCGTCATGCCGTCGGGCAGCAGGCCGAGCACGGCGAGCGTGGTCAGCGACTTCCCGGAGCCCGACTCACCGATGAGGCCCAGGCGTTCACCGGGTGCCATGGTCAGCGAGAGACTGTCGACCAGGGTGCGCCCGTCAGCCGCACGGATCGTGAGGTCAGTTACGTCGAGGACGTTCATGCGCGCCTCCGCCGGGTCGCAGGGTCGAGGGTGTCGCGCAGTCCGTCGGCGACGAGGTTCACGCCGATGACGAGCAGGACGAGAAGGATGCCGGGGGCCAGCGCGCCTGCCGGGGCCGTGGTGAAGGTGGCCTGCGCCTCCTGGAGCATGCGGCCCCACGAGGCGTTGGGCGGCGGCGCTCCCAGACCCAGGTAGGAGAGGCCGGCCTCGGCCAGCACCGCGAGCCCGAACTGGAGGGCCAGGTTCACCACGAGCGTCGGCCAGATGTTGGGCAGTACGTGCCCGGCCACGATTCGCGCCCATGACGTGCCCGATGTGCGCGCGGCCGTGATGTAGTCCTGAGCAAGGACCCGCTTGACCAGGATCCGCACCAGCCGTGCCACGACCGCGCTCTGAGCGAGGCCGATCGCCAGCACGGCGGACCCCAGCGTGGCCGAGCGGGCGGCGACGATGAGCATCGCCAGCAGCAGCGTCGGGAAGGCGATCAGGATGTCGAGGAACGCGGAGAGCGTATCGTCGAGCCACCCCTGCGCGAACGCCGCAAGCACGCCCAACGCGCCACCGAGGGCGGCCGCGATGAGGACCGATCCCAGGCCCGCTTCGAAGGCGATACGGGAACCGGTCATCAGCTGGGTGAACAGATCGCGGCCGAGCTTGTCGGTGCCGAGCAGATGGCCCGCACCGGGGCCCGTGAGCCGTCCGCCGGACGTGTCGTCGGCGGCGTACGGAAGCCAGAAGAGCGAGACCAGTGCGAGGACGGCGATCAGACCGGCCAGGACGCATCCGATGGCCAATGTGTACGAGCGCTTCGCCGACTGCTTCATCGGACACCTCCCGAGAGCCTGCCGCGCAACCGCGGATCGATGATCCGCTGTGTGAAGTCGGCCGCGAAGCCGATGATCAGCACCGCGAGCGTGGAGACGAACAGCACGCCCTGAATCACCGGATAGTCGTGTTGCGCTATGCCGGTCGCGAGCAGCGAGCCGAGACCCGGGAGCGCATACACGGACTCCACGACCACCGCGCCCAGCAGCGTGGACGCCAGCTCGATGCCGAGGATCGAAATCACCGGCACGGAGGCGTTGCGCAGCCCGTGCCGCCACATGGCCCGTCCGAACGACGAGCCCATGGCTCGTGCGGTACGCAGATAGTCGCTGCCCAGCACGTCGAGTGCGGCCGACCTGACGTAGCGGATCAGCGAGGCGCTCATCACGAGGGCGATGGTGACGACGGGCAGGGTGAGTGAGCGGATCGCCTCGGCCGGCTGTGCCCAGCCGTCCTGCGGGAAGCCGCCCGCGGGAAGCCAGCCGGCGTTCAGGGCGAAGACGGCTATGAGGATCATGCCGAGCCAGAACACGGGCACGGCGATGCCCAGTTGGGACACTCCATTGAGCAGCGCGCCGTACCAGGTCCGGCGTCGGTGTGCGGCCACGAAGCCCACCGGAACGGCGATGAGCACCGCCAGGGCGAACGCGGCCAGTGTGAGCGGGATGGTGACGTTCAGCCGGGAGCTGATCTCGGGCCCGACCGGCAGTGAGCTGACGAACGACGTACCGAGGTCGCCGCTCGCCAACTGCCCGATCCAGTGGATGAACTGCTCGGGCAGCGGCCGGTCGGAGCCGATGGAGTGCCGTGCCGCCGCGATCTGCTCGGGGCTGGCGCCCACCGAGGTGAGGGCGTTCGCGGGGTCACCCGGCAGCATTCGCAGCAGCACGAACAGGACCACGCTCGCGAGCGCCAGCGAAACCAACAGGAAGGCGAGGCGGCGCAGGAGGTACCGGCCCATCAGCCCTTCTTGATGTCGTAGGCGAGGAACTGGGAGTTCAGACCGTTGACCGGGTAGCCGGACAGCTTGCTGTTGGCCACGACGATCTGCGGGTACAGGTACAGCCAGTCGCTGGCCGCGTCCTCGGCGGTCTTGCGGTTGACCTTCTTCAGGAGTTCGGTCTGCTCAGCGGTCGTGGACGCCTGCTCGGCCTCCTCGACCCACCGGGTGACCTGCTTGTTGTCGTAGCCCCAGTAGAAGTCGGGGTTGCCGTACCAGACCAGGTCGCGGTCGTTGACGTGTTCCTGAAGCGTGGCCGTGAAGTCGTGGTTCTTGTAGACCTTCGTGTACCACTCGTCCGGCGTGATCGTGTTGATCTTGACGGTGATGCCGACCTTGGCGAGCTGCGACTTGATGAAGGTCGCCGCGGTGGGGTGCGGGTCGTAGTTCGGGGTGTCGAGCGTGAAGGAGAAGCCCTTCGCGTATCCCGCCTCGGCGAGCAGCTTCTTGGCGCGCGCGGTGTCGTAGGCGTTGACCTTGGTGAGGTCCTCGTACCACGGGTCGGTGGGCGGCACCATGGAGCCAATGGGCTTGCCGTAGCCGCCCCAGACGGACTCCAGCAGCTTCTTGTCGTCGATGGCCGCGGAGACAGCCTGGCGGACCTTGACGTCCGTGAAGGGCTTGGCCTTGTCGTTGAAGGCGAGCAGCAGCTTGGTCGTCGAGTTGCCGTCGCTGACCTTGTAGTTCTGGTTGCTCTTGAACTGGTCGAGGGCGTCGGGCGACTGCTCGCTCGTGACGACATCCACTGCGTCGGTCAGGAGCGCGTTGTTCAGAGCGGTCGCGTCCTTGTAGTAGTGGAAGACGACCTGCTTGTTGGCGGCGGCGTCACCCCAGTAACCGGCGAACCGGTCGAGGCTGAGTGCGGAACCGCGAGTCCACTTCTTGAGCTGGTACGGGCCGGTGCCGTCCTCGGTCGTCTTGAGGCCCTTCGCCTCGGAGTTGATGATCCAGACGTAGGAGAGGTTGTAGACGAAGGAGATCGACTTCTTCGACAGCTGGACCTTCACCGTGCGCGCATCGGGCGTCTCGATGGACTCGATGACCTCAAGATTGCTCTTGCGCGCGGACTGCGAGTCCTTCGCGATCACCTTCTCCAGGCTGTACTTGACGTCCTGGCTGGTGACCTTCTTGCCACTGTGGAACTTCACACCGTCGTGCAGGGTGAAGGTGTACGTGAGCCCGTCGCCGCTGACCTTGTAGTCCTGGGCGAGCAGGTTCTCGACCTTGCCGTCGTCGGTGAGCTTGAACAGCCCTTCGTAGACGTTCCCGTTGAGCGCCTCGGTGACGCCCTGGCCGCCGCCCGCGGTGTTGTCGAGGTTCTGCGGCTCGTAGAGCGAACCAATGTTGATCGTGGCGTTCTTGTCGTGCGCCCCTGTGCCGGCGCCGCCCGTGTGGGAGCCTCCGCCACAGGCGGTGAGGGTCAGGGCGAGGGCGGCGGCGGTGGCTCCGCCGTACAGGGAGGTCTTCTTGATGCTCATGAGGAGTACGCGCTTTCGTGCTGCGGGGCGGGAGAGTACGGGGTTGATCAGTGCTGCGCGGGGAAGCCGTCGCGGAAGACGGGGCGCTTCTCTCCGGCCTCGACCGGCAGGTGGAAACGGTTCTGCCGCGGCGGCATCGGACAGTTGTACTGGTCGGAGAATCCGCAGGGCGGCACGAAGGCGCGGTTGAAGTCGAGGAGGACACGGCCCTCGCCGCTGTGGGTGACGAAGAGGAAGCGCCCGGCACCGTAGGTGATGTCGCCGTTGGTGGGGTCACCGAAGACGAGCAGCAGGGTGCCGTCGTCGTCGAAGGCGCTCAGTGTGTAGTCCCGGCCGTCCAGGGTGAGCTCGATGTCTCCCGGCACGACGAGATCTCGGGTGCCGCCGTTGTCCCGGATGTGCTCGAATCCGACCCGCCTGGCACCTGGCACCGGGGTGTACGAGGCCTCCAGCACCCAGGCCGGGTCGTACGGGAAGACATCGGTGCGATCGAAGTTCTGGATCGCGGGGGACTGCGCGTCCCAGAAGCGGAGACCGTACTCGGGCCGGCCGCTGACGAAGTCGGTGCGCTCGACCGTGGTGACGGTCACGGAATCCGGCTGTCCGGCACGTGCCGCATCGGGGTCGGGGCGCTCACCGGCCGGGGCCCAGTGGGTCTCGACGAGGGCGAGATTCCCGGTGGCCGAGGTGACGGAGCGCCGCCGCTCGGCGCGCCATGCCTCCCAGTCCTCGGCAGGATCGGTCGGCTGGTCAGGGACTGCGGCGGCGTGGGACACGGCATTACTCATTCACGTAGAGGTTCGTCGGCACTCACGCCACGAATGTCACGCTGCGTGAACTTCAACCCAAAGGATCCTCTTTATCCTCCATAAGGCGAGCTAATGTCAAATTGGACCGCAGGGTGAGACCGGGACGGAGTCGATCCCGGCGTCGTCGCGAAGGGACCGGGGAGGTCGGGTTGCCGATTGACTCCCGGTTGGCGCCCAGCTTCTCGGCCGCCCTTGACCGCGAACTGATCGCCAGGCGATCAGCGAGGGCGTTCAGGCGAGGGTCGCGCGGGACAGCAGCGGGGCGAGTTCGCGGCGTGCCTGTTCTGGGGTGACCACGTCCTTTGGGGACAACTTCTCGTAGCGGTAGCCCGCCGAGTCCACGTAGATGCGTTCGCCGATGAGCTGGGCTTCGTCGGTGTGGGCGAACACCGGGAAGATGTTGTAGTTCACCAGGTAGTGCGCGTCGGCGTCGGCGTCGACGCCGTGATCGTGCAGGAACTCCCCGGGTACGACGTGTGCCCAGTAGGCCTCGGTGGTCACGCCGGAGTCCTCGACGCACATGTTCATCGTCCGGGCGCCCATCACGTTGGACCGCGATTCGTAGGTCTCCCGGTAGAAGTCCTCGACGGCGGCCCGACACGGGGGGCAAGGTTCTCGAACAGGGCGCTGCTTCAAGACGCTGTGCCCCCGGCTGCGCGGGGAGCGGTGGCGGCGGTAGTAGGAGAGGGTGACGGCGGCGAGTACGGGCCCCACAGGGCCAGCGGTTGGTAGGGGATGCCGACCACGAGGTCGCCGGTGTCCGTCATGTCATCGTGCGGGTACGTCCGCCACCAGGGAACATTGGCCCACATCGCGGTCGGTGCCACTGCGCCGAGGGCGACTGGGACGACGGCGGCCATCGGGCGCACGGCGCGCCCTCGGAGCAGCGGTATCCAGCGCGGCACGACCTCGCCTCAGGGCCGCACCAGACCGATCGTCAGGAAGGCGAGAAGCTCCCAGACCACGCTCAGCGTCAGCATCCAGACCTTCGCGCCGAGCGTCTCGAAGTCCGCGAAGCTCGCGTCCAGGTAGCCGGCCGGATGCCCGAGCACCAGGACGATCCGCCACAGCTCGCTCGGCAGTACAACCAATGCGGTCAGTTGAGGTCCCACACGCCCTGATTTCCCAGTTGTCGAAGTCAGGCGACAGGGCCTCGTGGACCTGCATGGACTGGATTCGATGAGGCGGCTGCCACTCCTGCTCAGACTCCTCCTGGAGTTCGTTGTGGACCTGGTCGTCGAGTCCCTGATGGATGGCGCGAAGGCCTGCGGCGGCGGGTGCGATGCACCTGCTGCAGGGCGGAGGCACCTGCCAGAGTCTCCCTCCGCAAGGAACCGTAGCGACTGCGCCTCCCGCCGCAGCATCGCAGGGGGAGGGCCGGACAGTCCGGCCCTCCCCCTGCGTGTACCGGGAGTTACTCGGTGACCTCGTGGTCGTGGCCCTCGTGCAGGCCACCGCCGCTGCCCGCCGAACCCTTGGTGTTCTGCGGCGCCACCGGCTTGCTCAGAAGGCTGGTGTCCCAGGCGTACTGGCCCACCGCGCTGGCGATGACGTCGACGTTGACGTCGAACGCCTTCATGTTGATGTTCTTCAGGGTGTCGCAAGCGGCGTGGTAGCAGGCGTCGTACGCGACACCGGCCTTACCGCCGTACACCTTTGCCTGCTCGGTCGTCTTGACGCCCTCGGCACCGGTGAAGGTGCCGCCCGAGGGGATGCCCACCTCGATGAACGGCCCGTAGTCCGACCGGCCGGTGAAGTCGGTGCCCTCGTGCGGGATGCCCCGGCTGTCCAGGTAGTCGGTGATCTGCCGCTCCAGCTGCGCCGAGCCCTCCGGGCCGGGGCCGGCACCGACCTGGTCGGAGTCGTCGCCGTCGTAGACGAACTGGGCGTAGTTCGGCGAGGCGATCATGTCGAAGTTCAGGTACAGCTTGACCTTCGCAAGGTCCGCCGCCGAGAGGCTGTTGACGTACGCCTCCGAGCCCAGCAGTCCGAACTCCTCAGCCGACCACCAGGCGAAGCGCACCTTGTTCTTGACGTTCTCGTGGGCGAGGTTCAGGGCCACGTCGAGGATGCCGGCGGAGCCGGAGCCGTTGTCATTGATGCCCGGGCCGGCCGCCACCGAGTCCAGGTGGGCGCCGAACATCACCACGTTGTCGGCGTCGCCGCCCTTGGTCTCGGCGATCACGTTGTAGGTGTGCCGGGTCTCCGCGAAGGTGCGGATCTCCAGGTTGACGGTCACTGCGCCGGCGGCGGCCTTGGCCGCGAGCGCCTCGCCGTCCGCCTGCGTGACGCCGCCGGCCGGGATCTTGGCGACGGACGGGTCTCCCAGGGTGCCGTTGAGCGCGCCCTCGGTGTTGTTGTAGATGATCGCGCCGACCGCGCCCGCACCGGCGGCGGTCTCCTGCTTCTGCGCAAAGGCGCAGCCGCCGCGCTTGATCAGCGCGATCTTTCCGGTGAATGCCCCGGGGGCGTAGTCCTCCGGCTCGCAGCCGGTGGTGGCGTTGACCGGCACCACCGCGACCGGGGCGGTGATGCCGCCGACCGGGCTGCTGGCGGAGTACGTCATGGCGATCAACGGGACGTCCTGCTGCTGCGGCGACACCACCCGCAGGCTCTCCGCCAGCGTCTGGGTGAACGGGTAGTCGAACTCGTTCCGGGTCACCGAGTACCCGGCCTTCCTCAGCAGGCCTTCGACGTACTCGGCCGACTGCCGGTGCCCCTCCGACCCGGCCACCCGGGTGTTCCCGTTCCTGTCAGCGATCCGCTGGAACTGCTTCAGATGCTCGTAGGCATCCGCGGCGTTGCTTTTCTTGACGAGCTTCTCGGCGAGCTTGGCAGCCTCCTTGGCAGGGTCGCTGTGGGCGGAGGCGGTGCCCGATCCGATCAGCAGCAGCGGCGCTATGAGCCCTGCGACGGATACGGCGGCTACCGTGGTGCGGCGGTTCCGAGCGTTCAAAACGCTTCCTTCCGGCGGTCCATGAGAAATAGGCGTAATGGCCGAAAACGGGCTGAACAATGTACGGCGGTACTCCAGGGCAGGCAGGGACGACTGGATCGCTCCGCCCCTTGGCACCGGCAAGGAGAAAGGTATCTGCTCAGTAAACGCTTGGTAATGGGTTGACGGGAATCTTCGGCGCCGGCGCCGTCCGTGCGCGGGACGGAGCACACCGATCGGCCGCTGACCCAACCGAAGTTGGCTGGAAGCCACCGGTGCTGACCAGGCATGGTCGGCGCCTAACAGCCGCGCGGGCTCGGTGCGCGTCAGCACGAGGTCGACGTCGGCCCCATGCTCGTCGACCTGATACAGGTGCAGTCGTCGCACCGGCGGACCGCGGTGCCTGGCTTCCCGCATGGGTGATCCGGACATGGACGGACTGCGGGTCACCGCACGTCCGGTGGCGCACGCCTCGCATTCCAGTCGCGGATACCGGATCGAGGCCGGCGGTGTGGCGGCCGCAGGCGCCGGGGTTCTGAGGGTTCCGGCGTGGGTGGGGGTGTCTGACGCGGACCGGACGTGCGCGGAAACGGCCGGTTGAGAAGGATGTCGCCGACGTTCAGGGCTCCGCCAATTGTCTGTGGAGACCGCCGGTTGGGCGAACGGAGTCACACCGTCGAGGGCGACGCGGCGACGCGCGTCAGTCTCTTGCGGCGGCGAGGCCCCGCACATCGCTCGCGGGGTGGGGCCGACGCACCAGCGCGGCCCCCCGCCACGTCAGGGCCAGGTCGGCCGATCAGGTGCCGATACCGCGATTCTGCGTAGTCCCTTCGAGTAATGCGCTTCCGATAAAGGGCGAAACGTAACAATACGGGGTGGGGGTGGAAGGAAGATCGACGGGAGAGTGGTGCATGCCCCTGCGGAGACGTAAGGCGCGACTGAAGGCCCGGGCCGGGAAGACGGCGTTCAGTGGTTACGGCGCGGTGGATGGGCGCCTGCCCGCCAGCGAGCTGGCCAGGCAGTTGCTGCGCAAGGCCTTTCCCGACCACTGGTCCTTTCTCCTTGGTGAGATCGCTCTCTACACTTTCGTGGTCCTGCTCCTCACCGGCGTGTACCTCACCCTGTTCTTCGACCCGAGCATGATGGAGAGCGTCTACACCGGTTCCTATGTGCCCCTTCAGGGGGTGAGGATGACGCGGGCCTACACCACCACCCTCGACATCAGCTTCGTCGTGCGCGGAGGCCTGCTGATCCGTCAGATCCACCACTGGGCGGCACTCGTGTTCGTCGCCGCGATCGCCGTCCATTTACTGCGTATCTTCTTCACCGGCGCCTTCCGTAAACCGCGGGAGGCCAACTGGGTCGTGGGCGTGACGCTGTTCGTACTCGCGCTTCTCGAAGGATTCGCGGGCTACTCGCTGCCCGACGACCTGCTGTCCGGTACGGGCCTGAGGACGGCGGCCACCATCGTGGGGTCGATCCCTGTCGTCGGAACCTACTTGGAGCTGTTCGTCTTCGGCGGACAGTTCCCGGGCCATGCCGTGATTCCCCGTTTGTACCCCGTGCATATCCTGCTCGTGCCCGGCCTGATCGTGGCGCTGATCACCGCTCATCTCATCCTGGTTGTCTATCTCAAACACACCCACTGGGCGGGTCAGGGGAAGACCAACCAAAACGCTGTCGGCTCACCGGCGTTTCCTCACTTCACCGCGAAGACCACAGGTTTTTTCCTCATGGTGTTCGGCGTACTGACCTTGCTGGGCGCGCTCGCTCAGATCAACCCCGTATGGAACTACGGCCCCTACCGCGCCAACCAGGTCTCCGGTAACGCACAGCCGGACTGGTATGTCGGGTTCCTGGAGGGCGCGCTCCGGCTGATGCCACCATGGGAGACCGACTTTGCGGGCCACACCATCATGTGGAATGTGTTCATTCCGGCGATCGCCCTGCCAGGCGTGGTCTTTACAGTGCTGTTCCTCTATCCCTTTTTCGAGAAATGGGTGACGAGCGACCGCGGGGAACACCATCTGTGCGACCGGCCGCGCAACCGGCCGACCCGTACGGGGCTCGGAGTGGCGGCCATCGTGTTCTACGCCGTTCTCCTGGTCGCCGGCGGCAATGACGTCGTCGCCTTCTCGTTCAGGGTTTCGGTCGAGGCCATGATCTGGATCCTCAGAACAGCGCTGATCGCCGCCCCACTCCTGGCCTTCGCGCTGACCAAACGCCTCTGCCTCGCCCTTCAGATGCGGGACCGCCGCCGACTGACCGAAGGAGAGGAGACCGGCCAGGTGACACAGTCGGTGAACGGCGATCTCTCGGAGAGCCGCCGTAGCCTGAGCCCGACAGCCCGCTACCGCATCCTGATGCGTGATGTCCCGACGCCCCTGGACCTCCCTGCGGAGGGCTCGATCTCGAGTCGGCGACGGCTTCGGACCGTACTGAGCGGCTGGTACTACGGGGACCTCGTGGAACTGCCCGTCACGGAGGAGCAACGGTCCCGGATCGCGGAGCGGACGACACCACCGGAGCCGGTCCGCGAACGCGAGGAACGAGAACCGCCCTCAGCCCTGGACACGCACGTACTGGAAGACCATTCCCAACACCCCCGCCAGGACCAAGCCCAGCCCGATCAGGAACAGCCACAGACCGAACACCACACCGAGGACGAGCAGGGCCATCCCCGCAGCTGTCAGTGACGGCCAGATGCTGTGCGGAGGAAAGAAGTCCACCGGACCGGACCGCTCATGGATGTGCCCGTCCCCGCGGTCTTCGGGGCGCAGGCCCTTCCTCCGGTAGTTGGTGGCGAAGAAGAACGTGACCAGCAACGCCATGAGGAACGAGACGGTGAGAGCCGCCGTGCCTGTCGGATCATGGGACCACACAGCGTAGAGAACATCGGTCACGAGGAAGAACCCCGCGACTCCAGCGAAGAGAATAGCCTCGGTCCTCATTCGCCCGACTCCTCTTCAGCGCCCGATGCGGGGCGGGACCCGCCTCGGCCGAGGCCCGGCTTCTGCTTCTCCGGCGTGAGGGGGTGGTGCAGGTCGAAGGCCGGCGAGTCGGAACGTACGCGGGGCAAAGCCCGGAAATTGTGCCTCGGGGGCGGACAGGAGGTCGCCCACTCCAGGGAACGGCCGAACCCCCACGGGTCGTCCACATCGACCTTGGGAGCGTAACGGCTGGTGCGCCACACGTTGTACAGGAACGGCAGTGTCGACAGGCCCAGAAGAAAGGAGCCGACGGACGAGATCGTATTGAGCAGGGTGAAGCCGTCCGCCGCGAGATAGTCGGCGTAACGCCGGGGCATTCCGGCCTCTCCCAGCCAGTGCTGGACCAGGAAGGTCAGCTGAAAGCCGATGAACAAGGTCCAGAAATGTATACGTCCGATGCGTTCATCCAGCATGCGTCCCGTCAACTTGGGCCACCAGAAGTAGAAGCCGCCGAACATCGCGAAGACCACTGTTCCGAAGAGCACGTAATGGAGGTGGGCGACGATGAAGTACGAATCGGTGAGATGGAAGTCCAACGGGGGTGAGGCGATCAGCACTCCACTGAGGCCGCCGAGGAGAAAAGTCACGAGGAAGCCGATCGCCCAGAGCATGGGTGTCTCGAACGAGATACTGCCGTGCCACATGGTGCCGATCCAGTTGAAGAACTTGACGCCGGTGGGCACGGCGATGATGAACGACATGGCAGAGAAGAAGGGCAGGAGAACGGCTCCTGTCGCGAACATGTGATGGGCCCAGACAACCGCCGAGAGCATGGTGATGCTGATCGTGGCCATCACCATTCCGAAATACCCGAACATCGGCTTCCGGCTGAACGCGGGAATGATCTCGCTCACCACTCCGAAGAAGGGCAGCGCGACAATGTAGACCTCGGGATGGCCGAAGAACCAGAACAGGTGCTGCCACAGCAGCGCCCCGCCGTTCGCGGCGTCGTAAACATGGGCCCCGAACTTCCGGTCGGCTTCGAGGGCGAGCAGGGCGGCGGCGAGCACCGGAAACGAGAGCAGTGCGAGGATCGAGGTGAACAGTACGTTCCAGGTGAAGATCGGCATCCGGAACATGGTCATACCCGGCGCCCGCAGACAGACGATCGTAGTGATGAAATTGACCGATGCCAGGGTCGTACTGATCCCCGACAGCACGAGCCCCATGGTCCAGAGGTCTCCGCCGGCGCCGGGTGAGAAGACGGCACTGTTCAGTGGTGCGTAGGCGAACCAGCCGAAGTGCGCCGCGCCGCCGGGCACCACGAATCCGGACACCACGATGATTCCGCCGAAGAGGAAGAGCCAGTAGGTGAGCGCGTTGAGGCGGGGGAAGGCGACGTCGGGCGCGCCGATCTGAAGCGGCATGATGGCGTTCGCGAAGCCGCCGAACATCGGCGTGGCGAACAGCAGCATCATGACGGTGCCGTGGATGGTGAACAGCTGGTTGTACTGTTCCACGCTGACGATCTGCAGTCCTGGCCGGGCCAGCTCCGCTCGCATGAGCATGGCCAACACTCCGGCCAACAGGAAGAACCCGAACGCGGTGACCATGTAGAGATTGCCGATGACCTTGTGGTCGGTGGTCGTCAGCCAGCCCATGAGTCTCACACCGGCATTGATGCGCTTGTTGGCCACCGGCTCAGCCGGCGCGGCTTCCTGCAGGTCCTGCGCCATCGGTTCTCCGTCCCTCCCGGTTGACTCGATGGTGGAGCCTGCCACCGTGCACGGCCCGTACGACTGGCGGTGACACCTCGAATTTCACCAGTTCACCGGTGCTCCGATCGGGTGTCCCAGGGGCCCGCCGCGTCCAGGATGCCCGGCGGTCATGAGCCGGACCGTCGTCACGTCCGGTGCGAGCGCCGGGTGGGCGACCGGTTGACGGCGCGTCTGTTCGGGCGGGCACCAGCATGCGAGGGCACGGCCGCCGGACACGGCTCGGCCGAAGACCTCTTCCCCGGGACCGCAGTGGCGCGCCGTCCTGGCATCCGCTCTGGAAGCGTTCCGGGCCGACCCGCCGCAGGAGCGTCCCTGGGCTGCGATCCTCGTGCCGAAAGCCGCGCAGTACGGCCGCCTCCGGGCTTGGCCGGACCGGCTTGCCGCACCTGTGCGGATCGGCCCGATGTCCCTCACTTCAGTGCCGACTTGGGTCAGCCAGCCTCACCCTCACCCCGACGACATGTCGGTCGCTCTCGGGATGGGTTACTGGCCGCTCCTCGTCACGGGCATGGCTCCCGGCTACCACCGTGCCGGTGCGGTGCAGGCTGCGGCTCGGGACCTCCTTCGTTTGCAACGGCTCCTGACCCTCGTCCTGATGAGTCGTCAGGATCTTTGGATCGCGAGTCAGATGGTTTGCCGTCCCCGCGGCAATGGGCGGTACGGCCTGAGCCGGGTCACTGCACTAGGCACTGTTCATCGCCCCACCCCAATCGAGCACATCGATATTGGCCGACCGGACAGATCCCACCGCGGCGCAGCTCACGATGCTGGGCAGATGCGTCGACTGGAGGTGCCCGCCGTGACAGAACACCGCGCCGTGGTGAATCGAACCACTGGGCAGGAGGACGGTGCCCGGCCGGAGAGCCGGGACCGAGAGCGTGCGGCCGCGATGATCGCAGACGTCGAGCGGCTGGTGCGCTGCGAGTCCCCCTCGGACGACCTGGCCGCGGTCGCCCGCAGCGCCGAGCTGGTGGCCCGGATCGGCGCCGGTCACCTCGGGGCCGAGGCGGAGCGGATAGTCATCGACGGATGCACGCATGTGCGGTGGCGCTTCGGCCGGACCCCGCGCGTGCTGCTCATCGGGCATCACGACACGGTGTGGCCGGTCGGGTCGTTGAAGAGCCATCCGTTCGAGGTTCGCGACGGAGTGCTGCGCGGACCCGGTTGCTTCGACATGAAGGCCGGCCTGGTGATGGCGTTCCACGCCTTGGCGGACCTGATCGGCACGGGGGCACGGACGAGTGTGTCCGGACCCGGGGCCGCGCATCCGCTGGACGGTGTCACCCTCCTCATCACCGGTGACGAGGAGCCGGGTTCGCCCTCGTCCCGGGAGCTCATCGAGGGCGAGGCCGGCTCCTGCGCTGCCGCCCTCGTACTTGAGGCCGCCGGACCGGGTGGGGCCCTGAAGACGGAACGCAAAGGGGTGTCGCGCTACGAGGTGCTGGTTCGAGGACGTGCCGCCCACTCCGGCCTTGAGCCGGAGCGTGGCGTGAACGCGACGATCGAGGCCGCCCACCAGATCCTGGCCGTGGCCGCACTGGGCGATGCGGCACACGGTACGACTGTCACCCCGACCCGCCTGGAGGCGGGCACCACGAGTAACACCGTCCCCGCCTCGGCCAGCTTCGACGTCGACGTCCGTATACGGGACGCGGCAGAGCAGCACCGTGTGGACCGAGCGATGCGCGACCTGCGGGCCCGGCTGGCCGGCGCAGCCGTGGAGGTCACAGGCGGTCCGAACCGGCCGCCCTTGCAGGCCACCGCATCGAAGGATCTTTTTGCGCGGGCGTGCCGGCTCGCGACGGACCTCGGGCTCGGCCCGCTCACGCAGGTGGCCGTCGGCGGCGCCTCTGATGGAAATCTCGCCGCGGGAGTCGGCACCCCCACCCTCGACGGCCTGGGAGCGGTAGGCGGCGGCGCGCATGCCGACGACGAGCATCTGCTCGTCGCGGAGCTGCCGCGGCGGACCAGATTGCTCACCGCGTTGGTGGCCGACCTCCTGGCACCGCAGGACGGCTGTCCGCCCGGACGAAGCGGGAGCCCGCATCCTGTGCCCTCGAACCAGCTGCGCGAAGATCGGGGTTGAAACCATGACCTGCGTGACTGATCTCCTGCGCGACCGTACCGAATCCCCGCCCGTCGACGCGGCGTACACCGCGGCTGAGACCGCCGCGCGCGTCGCGGGCGTCGACATCCGTTCCCTGGACAGTGTCAGTGAGCTTGAGTCCGTTCGGCGCCTGTACGAGCAGATCTGGCGCACCGGCGAGAACAGTCCGGTGGTGACCGCCGACCTGCTGCGTGCGCTGGCGAAGGCGGGCAGTTACGTCAGCGGCGCCTTCGTGGGGGACGAACTGGTCGGCTCCTGCTTCGGGTTCTTCTCCCCGCCGGCACGCGCGGCCCTGCACAGCCACATCGCAGGGGTGTTGCCCTACGTACGGCGGCGCAACGTCGGATTCGCCCTGAAACTGCACCAGCGGGCCTGGACGCTGGCGCGGGGTGTGGGCGAGATCTGCTGGACGTACGACCCTTTGGTGCGCCGCAACGCGTACTTCAACATCGCCAAGCTGGCTGCCGAGCCTGCCGAGTACCTGCCGGACTTCTACGGCCCCATCGACGACGGGATCAACCGCAGCGACGACAGCGACCGGATTCTGGTGCGGTGGCGTCTGGCGTCGCCGGACGCCGAGTCGGTCTGCGCCGGGCGGCCCAGACCGGCCGACGCGGAAGTCGCCCGGTCGCGCGGAGCGACCGTCGCCCTCGGAGTCTCCGCCACGGGCGCGCCGTCGGTGGGGCGCACCGGCGGCAACGCACGCACCGTACTGGTGGCCGTACCCGAAGACATCGAGGCACTGCGCGAGAGCGACCCGGCGTGCGCCGTGAGCTGGCGCACGGCGGTACGGGACGTGCTGGGCGGACTGCTCGCCGACGGCGCGCGGGTGCGCGGCTTCGACCCGGCGGGCTGGTACGTCGTGGACCGCGGAAGCCCGACGCAGGTCGCCGGCGGCACGCGCCGGCACGGAACACACCACAACGAAGCGCCACAGGAGACAGCGTGAAGGTCACCGGAGTCGAACTGCGCACCATCAAGGCACCCCTCGTATCCCCGTTCCGCACCTCGTTCGGCACCGAGACCGTGCGGGAGGCCCTCCTGGTGCGCGTCGTCACCGACGAGGCCGAGGGCTGGGGCGAGTGCGGCGCGGGCACCGCTCCTCAGTACTCGTCGCAGTACACGCACGCCGCCGCGGACGTCCTCAGCCGCTTCCTGGTCCCGGCGCTCGCCGGGGTGGCCGACCTCGACGCCCACCAGGTCGCCCCGGCTCTGGCCGCGTTCAAGGGGCACCGCATGGCCAAGGCCGCCCTGGAGACGGCGGTGCTGGACGCGGACCTCCGGGCCCGGGGAGTGCCCCTCGCACACGCCCTCGGCGCGGTCCGCGACAGAGTGCCGTGCGGGGTGTCGGTGGGGATCACGGAGTCGATCCCCGCGCTTCTCGACGCCGTCGCCGGATATCTGGACGCCGGCTATCTGCGGATCAAGCTGAAGATCGAACCCGGCTGGGACATCGAGCCGGTGCGCGCCGTCCGCGAACGGTTCGGCGACATCCTGCTGCAGGTGGACGCCAACGCCGCCTATCGCCGCGGCGACGCCCGCCATCTGGCCCGGCTCGACCCGTTCGCCCTCCTGATGCTGGAGCAGCCTCTCGCGGAGGACGACCTCCTCGGCCACGCGGAACTCGCGAAGCGCATCACCACCCCGATCTGTCTCGACGAGTCGATCGTCTCCGCCCGCGCCGCCGCCGACGCGCTCGTGCTCGGCGCCTGCCACGTGGTCAACATCAAGCCGGGCCGCGTCGGCGGCTATCTGGAGGCGCGGCGGATCCACGACGTCTGCGCGGCGCACGGCGTCCCCGTCTGGTGCGGCGGCATGCTCGAGACGGGACTGGGCCGCGCCGCCAACGTGGCGCTTGCCGCACTGCCCGGGTTCGTGCTGCCCGGCGACACCTCGGCCTCCGACCGCTACTACCGGACCGACATCACCGCACCGTTCCACCTCGTGGACGGACATCTCGTCGTGCCGACCGGGCCGGGCCTCGGCGTCACCCCCGTCCCGGAGATTCTGGACGAGGTGACGGACTCGACGACCTGGGTACCCGTCCCATGAGGCCCTCACCGCGCCGGCCCGTTCGTCCGTGTGGACGAACGGGCCGGCATCATTACGTCATGCGCGACCAACTCCGATGCCGGTGGGCCGGGCTAGTTTCGGCCCCGTGCTCATTCCCGTGACCAGCCTTCCGCGAGCGAGCCTCGCGCGTGTCCTGGAGGAACTCGGTTCCACCCTGCTTGACGTGGTCTGCGGTGACGTAGAACGCGCCGACGGCATCGGCGGCGTCGTCATCCACGACCCACTCGACGAGCCGGAACTCCCGGACAACGCACTGGTACTGGGCGTAGCCCTGCACGACCTCTCCGACATCGCCCGAATCGTCACCCGCCTGGGGCAGCGCGGCGCCACCGCCCTGGTGGTACGCGCGCCCCTCACCGCCGACGAGGCGCTGATCGATGCGGCCGAGGCGTCGGGCGTGGCCGTGCTCTCTTTCGCCCGCGGCGCCTCCTGGACGCACCTGGCGGGGATGCTCCGGACACTGACGACCGACAGCAACCGGCATGACATGGATGGTCACACGGCCGACCGGATCGAGTCCGGCGACCTCTTCGCGGTCGCCAACGCGATTGCCGCGCTGCTGGACGCGCCCGTCACCATCGAGGACCGCAACTCGCGCCTGCTGGCTTTCTCCAGCCGGCAGGAGGACATCGACCCCTCGCGGGTCCAGACGATCCTGGGCCGGCAGGTCCCCGAGCACTACACGCGCATCCTTGAGGAACGCGGGGTGTTCCAGGCGATCTACCGCAGCGACCGCCCCGTCTTCGTCGCGTCTCTCCCCGAGTCGGGCGATATGACACAGCCGCCCGAACTGCCGCGCGCGGCGATCGCCGTGCGCGCCGGGGACGAGATCCTCGGCGCGATCTGGGTGGTCGTCGCCGAGCCGCTGAGCGAGGACCGCAGCGAAGCACTCTACGAGGCGTCCAAGCTGGTCGCGATGCACATGGTGTGGCAGCGCGCGGACGCGGACATGGAAAGGCGGCAGCGCGCGGAGCTGCTGGCCACCGCACTGGAGAGCGGCCCTGGATCACCCGAGGCGATCCGCCGCCTCGGCCTGAAGGACGAGCCCGCCGTCGTTCTCGCACTCACCGTCGTCGACGTGGCGAATGAACGCCGGCTGCCCGCCCGTATCGCCACCGAACGCAAACGCCTCACTGACGCGTTCGCCATGCATCTGGCCGCGGTGCACCCGCGCGCCACCGCGGCGCTGATCGGCGACATCGCGTACGGTATCCTGCCCCTTCTTCCGCAGAACCGGCACGACGCCGAGGAACGGGCGGCCCGCATCGCCACCGAGTTCCTGGCCCGCGTGGGCTCCCGGCTGCGCCCCGTGATCGGCGTAGGGCCGTACGCCGAGGAGAGTGCGGCGCTGGCCCGGTCGCGTACCGGAGCCGAACGGGCGTCGCGCGTCCTGCGCTCGGGAACCGCCGGGCAGTCGGTCGCCCGCCTGGACGACGTCCACGTCGAGGCACTGCTGCTGGAGCTCGCCGACCTCGTCCCGCGCGGGGACCTGCCCAGCGGCGTCGTCGCACGCGTTATCGCCTACGACGAGATCCACGGGACCAACCTGGCCTAGACGCTGCGGAGTTGGCTCGACGCCTTCGGCGATGTCGCCACGGCCGCCGCCTCGATGTTCGTGCACCCCAACACGTTCCGCTACCGGCTTCGGCGCGCGGCGGAGGTCGGCCGGATCGACCTCAATGATCCGTCCGCACGTCTCTCGGCCATGCTGCAGCTGCACCTGATGTCGCTCAGGTCCGCCCCGGACGGCGGATGAGCGGACAGGCCTTCCCGCCCGCTCATCCGGAAGCTTCCTGATGGCCCAGACTGAGTGTCCTGATCAGAAAGGCCAGCCACTCGGCGTCCTGTGCGGTCGCGACCTCGTACGACGTCGCCGCGCCATGCCCGGCGTTGTCGAAGACGTGCAGGAGGATCGGCGCGTCCCCTTCCTGTGCCGCCTGCAGGCGGGCGGCGAACTTGCGCGCATGCCAGGGAGGACACCGCGGATCGGTCGCCCCGGCCTGAAGATAGATCGCCGGGAAGACGCCGGGCCCGACCAACTGGTAGGGCGAGAGCCGCAGCAGCCGCCGTACTTCCGCAGGATCGTCCGGATCCGCCCACGCCTTGCGGATGACGAAGTCCAGATAGGGATCGCGGGTGCCCCCGATGAGGTCAAGGAGCGGCGCCATCGGCAGCACGGCACACCACAGCTCGGGGCGCGTCGTGAGGGCGACCCCGCACATGAGACCGCCGTCGGAGCCACCGGTCAGCGCGAGCCGGTCGGGTGTGGTGAGCCCTGTGGCGACGAGGTGCTCGGCGACGGCGATGAGGTCGCGGTCGCGCACGTGCTTGCGTTCCCGGTGCGCGGCCAGGTACCAGTCGCGGCCGAACTCGCCGCCCCCGCGCAGATGCGCCTGTACGAGCACGCCGCCGGCCGCGACGAAGGCGGCGAGCTCGGGCTGGTACTGCGGCAGCAGAGGCACGTTCGCCGCGCCGTACGCGGAGATCAGCGTGGGCGCGGGCTGCGTCGGGTCGCTGCCCGCCGGTCGCACCACGTGGTAAGGGATCTCCACGCCGCCGAATGCGACGGCCCGCTCGAACGTCACGTCGGCGTCGAGGGTGACCGCCGGGGCCGAAAGCGTCTCGATGTCCGCCTCTCCCGGACGGTGCCGATAGACGCCCCAGGAGCTGGTCAGGGTGGAGAAGGCGAAGACGAAGTCGTCCGGGGGAGAGCCCACGGCCAGGCCGGTCAGGGCGAAGAACGGTGCGGAGAGCGCCCCCTTCCCGGGCAGCGGAACCTCCCCGGTGACGGCGCCGGAGCGGTCGAGGATCCGTACCCGGGCGCACGTCTGGTCGAACTCACTGAGGTACAGATGGTCACCGACCGGAGACAAGGACCGCAGCACCGTCTCGCCCTCCGGAACCAACTCCGTCCACGAGGCTGGGTCGTTGGGGCCGTCGGCGTCCAGCGGGAGCGCAACCACGCGCCCGCGTGGTGCCGCTACATCGGTCACCGCGATGTAGCGGTCGCCGACGATGTGTCCGGCGACGGTCCCGGCGCAGTCGGTGACGAAGGGACGCCAGGGGGTGGCGGGCCGGGACAGATCGCGTACGGCGACCGGAACAGGACTGCCCACCCGGTGACTTGCGACGGCCCAGCGGCCGTCGGCCGAGAACTGCACGAGTGTGTACTCCTGGGAGCCCTCACCGACCGGGATCGGTTCCACCACGGTGTTGCCCGCGCTGTCCCGCGTGGCGAGCCGGTGACGGTACACGGCCTGCCGGAACTCATGCGGCGAACCGGTCAGGGCGAGGAAGAAGAAGCCGCTGCTGTCGGGCAGCCACGACACGCCACCGGCCCACGCGCTGTGCAGGACCTGGCGCGGCGCGCCGTCCAGTACGCGCCCCGAGTCCACCTCGATGAGCCGGACCGTGTTGTGCTCGCTGCCGTCGGTGCAGACGCCCAGGGCCAGGACGCGACCGTTCGGCGACGGCGCGAGCCACGACAGGAACGCGGGGTTCTGCCCGTCGCCGAACGCGGTCAGGTCGACCACCGGTCGGCCCGCGCCGAACGGCCGGTCGGCGACGACCACGCTGGGCGCCGCCGCACCGGGTGCGTTCACGGCGCGGAACCAGCGGGCCGCCGCGAACCTTGGCAGTGCCGGGCGGGACCCGGCATCGTGGGTCTCGATCAGCTTCCGTACGGCCGCAGGGTCCTGCCCGTCGTAGGCGATCGAAGTGGCGATTTCGGCCTGTCGGCGCTGCCACCGCTGTACCTCGTCGGTCTCCGGCTCCAGCCACCGGTACGGGTCCGGCACCCGGACGCCCGCGACGTTCTCGAAGGCGTCGACGGTCCGCGCGGGCGGATACGGCGGAGGGCTGCTGTTCACTGTGACTCCGACTCCTCGGTGTCCCGGAGACCGTCAAGGTCTCCGGGACGCATGGACTGATCTGCTGGTGCGTCTGCATCCGGGGCCGCCTCGAAGCCCGCTCGCGCGGCCGCGGCGAACTCGGCACGCAGCCGCTCGAACGCCCCGGGGATCCGGTTCACCTGCCGGACGTGGAGCAGTGCGTCGTAGGCGGCCGGGAAGTCGTCGACGGGGTCGAGCTCCCCACCGGCGAGCGTCCCCTCGACGCCGTCGAAGAACCCGGCGGGCGCGCGGCGCGGATCGAGGAGGGTCACCTCCGGGCCGAGACGGTCGAGCCGCGATTCGACGGACGTCGGCGTCAGGGTCCGCGCCCCGAGCGTGACGTCGCAGTCGAACGGACGCGACGACCGCTGGGTGAAGGTGACTTCGGGCCCGGAGCCGTACGTCATCCCGATGACGACGAGGTCCGCTCCCAGCTCGGAGGAGAGCAGACCGCCCAGGGTCGGCCGACCGTGCAGCGGCGTACGGCGGACGTGTGCGTTGTGGGCGCTCACCACGATGCGCCGCTCCCGGCGCAGGATCCACTCCACGCTGCGCGCCATGAACGCCTCCCGCGGATAGGGACCCTCCGAGGAGGTCCCGTCCTCGTCGGCCTCGGCGACGAAGGCTTCGAGCGAGGCCGCGCACCACAGGGCGATCTCGGCGTCCTCGTCGTCCGGGCCGCTGTGCCGGCGGGAGCGGAGTGCGCGCTCGTCCAGTCCGCGAAGGCCGTCGAGCAGTCGGGCACGGTCCGAGGAGGACATCGCCGCGTAACGGACCGCCGCCTGCGACCGGTCGCCCAGATCGCTCAGTCGCAGCAACTCCTCGTCGCCCGGGCGTGCGGGCAGCCGGTCGAGGCAGGCACGGACCGCCGGGCCGGGGGAGGTGGACGAGCCCGGCAGGTCCATTCCGTAGGAGGAGACCTTCGCCGACCCGCCGGAGTTGTGCCGACGCATCCAGCCCAGTTGCCTCCGCATCGGCTCGCACTCGCCGAAGCGGTAGGTGACGCCGTCCCGGGCGACGGTCTCGACCCGTCCCGGCCCGCCGTCGATCCACTCGTCGACGGCCAGCCCCTCGGCGAAACCGGACTCCAGGACCAGCCCGGTGAACCCGCACTCCCGGACCAGGAACCGGAACAGCAGGTCCCTGATCCCGTAGAACTCCGTGATGTTGTGCGCGCCCTCGCCGAGCGCCACCACCCGTGCTCCGCCGATCAGTTGACGCAGCGCAGCCATGTACGCAGACGTGTCGTGGAACGTATCCATGACGGCTCACCACCTTCCCCCGCGCGGCATTCAGTTGGGGTGTGTCCAGTAGACGGCTGATCCAGTTTTTGTAGGGGTCAGTTGGCGGCCGGGGTGAGCCGGCCTTCGAAGGCGATCTGGAAGGCGTTCAGGGGTGCCTTCCAGCGGATGGTCCACCGCTTGCGGCCCTTGCCGGTCGGGTCCAGGCTCATCAGTGCCATGTAGACGCACTTGAGGGCCGCGGCCTCGTTGGGGAAGTGTCCGCGGGCGCGGACGGCCTTGCGGATGCGGGCGTTGACGGACTCGATCGCGTTCGTCGAGCAGATCACCTTGCGGATCTCGACGTCGAAGGAGAGGAAGGGGACGAACTCGGCCCAGGCGTTCTCCCAGAGCCGGATGACCGCCGGATACTTCTTCCCCCACGCGTCCTGGAACTCGCTGAACCGCTCGGCCGCGGCGGCCTCGTTCGGGGCCGTGTAGACGGGCTTGAGCGCCTTGGCGATCTTGTCCCAGTCCTGGCGGGCCGCGTGCCGGAAGCTGTTCCTCAGCAGGTGAACGACGCAGGTCTGGACAATCGTGCGAGGCCAGACCGTCTCAACCGCCTCGGGCAGGCCCTTCAACCCGTCGCAGACCAGCATCAGGACGTCGTCCACGCCCCTGTTCTTGAGGTCCGTGAACACGCTCAGCCAATACTTCGCGCCCTCGCCGCCGTCGCCGGCCCAGATTCCGAGGATGTCGCGGTGGCCCTCGGCGGTGACCGCCATGACGACGTAGATCGGCCGGTTGGCCACCTGCCCGTCCCGGATCTTGACGTTGATGGCGTCGACGAACAGCACCGGATAGACGCGGCGGTTTCTAGCGGTGATTGCGAATCACGGAAACTGTGATGCTATGCCCCAGTCTTGCATGACCTCGGACGGAGTACGGTCTCCCAGGACCATTCGGGGGCGCTCGTTGAGCTGACGGGCCACGGCCGTCAGGTTGCGCAGGGAGTGGACCGTAAGGTCGGTGCCCTTGGGGAAGTACTGCCGCAGCAGCCCGTTGATGTTCTCGTTGGTGCCGCGCTGCCAGGGAGAATGAGGATCGCAGAAATAGATCCGGAAGCCGGAGAGGGCCTCTATCTCTTCATGGAGCACGAGCTCGCGCCCCTGGTCCCAGGTCAGGGTCCGCCGCAACGCTCGTGGCAGATCGGCGGTCTGCGAGACCAGGGCGTCGCGCATCGGCTGGGCCTTCCAGCCGTGCGGCAGGTGGATCAGGCGAACGAAGCGGGTCGTGCGGTCGACGAGGGTGCCTATAGCGGACCGCTGAGCGCGTCCGATGATGAGGTCTCCCTCCCAATCGCCGGGCGTTTCACGATCATTGACCGTGGCGGGTCGGTCATGGACGAGCGTCATGTTCTTGATCTTGTTGGGTGAGACGACGCCACGGCGTTGCCGCTTGCGGCGGGTGCGTCCGGTGCGCAGTCGGCCCTCACGCTTGCCCAGAAGGCCAGCGAACAGGCCACGGTAGATCGTCTCCGGACAGGCCCGCATGCGAGGGTTGTTCGGGTGCTCGCGTGCGAGGTGTCGAGCAATCTGCTGCGGGGACCACTTCTCGTCGAGCTTCTCGCGCACTGCCGCGCGCAGGGGTCCGTGGTCGCGGAGTTTCTCTTCTTTGGGGCGTTGGCGACGCAGGAGCGCCTGGTTGTGTGCCCACCAGGGTTCGTACTCCCCGTTCTCCTTCCGGCCGCGTCCAATCTCCCGGTAGACCGTCGAAACGCTCTTGCCGATCTCGGCGGCGATGACGACCGGGCTCCGCCCGGCGCGCAGACCGTCGGCGATGGCGATCCGGTCGTCCTGGGTCAGGAAGCGTGGCGAGATGGGAGGGTCAGGAATGATCATGCTTCCAGCATCGATGAACCAGTTGGACCCGCAGCTCACCGATACGCCCACTTGGCGGGCGGCCGCTGCCCCCTTCAGGCCCTTGCGCCGCAGCTCGAAGTACCGCCGTCTGGCCGACGACGGCATGCGATTGGCTCCTCCACGAGGCATGCGAACCATCTCCCCTTGGATGTTCGCAACCACCGATCGAATTCAAGCAGGGTCGAGGGGCCGGTTCTGCCACTCGGCCATGCCCTCGAGGACCTTGTCGGTGATCGTGGAGATCGTCTGGCGGGACACGTCGGCGCCATAGACCTCCGCGAGGTGGGCCTGGACCTCGCCGGTCGTCAGGCCCTTCGCCGCGAGCGAGATGACCATCTCGTCCACGCCGGACAGACGCTTCTGCCGCTTCTTGACAATCCGCGGCTCAAAACTGCCTTCCCGGTCGCGCGGCACGACTATCTCGACCGGGCCGACGTCGGTCAGCACCGTCTTGGCCCGGGTGCCGTTCCGCGAGTTGCCGCCGTTCTTTCCTGCTGGATCGTGCTTGTCATAGCCGAGATGGTCGGTGATCTCGCCCTCGAGAGCCGACTCCAGCAGCCGCTTCGTCAGCTGCTGCAGCAGCCCGCCCTCACCGGTCAGCTGCAAGCCCTCGGCCTGAGCCCGGCCCACCAGCTCGTCAATCAGCCGGTCGTCCACAGACTTCGACGGAGCCGCCTCGGACGGCTCGACGGACTCGGCCTCGGTCACGTTCTCACTGGTCATCGATGCATCTTCCTTGATCAGGAGTTACACCGATCGTTTGGCTCTGTCTCACATCCGGTGGTGACGGATCGTGAGTATGGGGTATCTCTACCTTGCAGAGAGTGCGGCCGGTGCTCTGACCTCGATGCTTTGAAGCGGATGGCAGCGCATCGGGGGCGCTGAGCTTGTCGCGCCGGACTCTCACGGACAGACGCCGGGCCGATCGGTCGGCCCCAGGGAACGACCGTTGTGGTGCACGGACCTGCGGATTCGTGATCGATGGCCTATTCGTCGCCGCCGTGACTTTCAGTCACCACCGGATGTGAGCCAGAGCCGATCGTTTTACAGTCCCGGTATCGGTCCGCCTGAGCGCTGCGGCGCTCTGCGGCAGCGACCTGCCCAAATGGCGCAGCACCGCCGACCCGCGCGACGGCCCGGACGGTCACCGGTCCGTGTTCGCGGCGAAGACAGGCCAGGGCCTTCTCGACCTGGGGCCGTCGAGAAATTACTGGTGCGTGTCGGGTCAATCGTCTGTTGTCGTTGCGTGTATGACATAGCGGGCGAGTTCGCTGGGGTCGATAAGGCGGACCGGGAGCGGGTCGCTGTGGTGGCCGTGTCGCTGTAGCAGGGGGCGGGTCTGCTGGAGGAGGGTGCGCATCTGGTTCTCGCCGACGCGGAAGAGGTGGGCGATCAGCGAGGCGGGCAGCCCGCGCTGGTCCAGGACGGAGGCCCAGATGATGTTTTCGACCGCGAGTTTGCGGTGGCGGGGTCGCTGGCCCGGTGCGAGTTGGTCGATCAACTCACGAACTCTGCTGACGAGTTGGTCGAGGGCTTGCCGGGTGAGACCGGTCAGCACCGGGTGGGTGGCCAGCGCCGCGTCGAAGGTGTGGGCCTGGCGGGGATGGGCTCGGCGCCCTTGCGGCTGCAGCGGCACGGCCGGGACGCCGGGCTGCGGCGGAATGGTGTAGTTCCACTCGCCGTGGAAGTCGTCGGGGTCGATACGCAGCGCCGCAAGGTGCTGGGCGTCAATCTCGATACCGGTGGGATAGGCGCCCTCGTCCAGGCGGGCGCTGACACGCAGGCCGGTCGTGGTCGTGGTGGAGGCGATCAGGTTGAGAGCGACTTCGTAGCTGGTCAGCGGGCGGGCGCGCCAGTTCATGGAGATGAAGGAGAACAGGCGATGTTCGACCTTGTTCCATTTCGATGTGCCTGGGGGCAGGTGGCACACGCTGATCTCCAGACCCGTCTCGGTGGCCAGGGCGGCGAGGTTGGCCTTCCAGGCGCGGGCGCGGGAGCTGTTCGAGCCCCCGCCGTCCGCGGTGATCAGGAGTCTGTGTGCGTCGGGGTAGGCCGTTTGGCCTTCCTCCCTCCACCAGCGGCGCAGGGCCGCGACCGCGAACGCGGCGGTGTCGTGGTCGGTGCCCACCACGACGAAGCCGGTATTGCGCCCCAGGTCGTAGATGCCGTACGGGATCGCCGTACCGGTAGCGTGGGAGGGGAAGTCGTGGTCGAGGACCTTCACCGGCGCACCCGGCGGCACCCACTCCCTCCCGGCCTGCGCGAACAGCCCGATCTGCTCCTTCTTCTTGGTGTCCACACTGATCACGGGATCGCCGGCGGCCAGGAACTGGCCCACCGTGTCGTTGAGGTGCCGGAACTGGGCATCACGGTCCGGGTGCGAACTCCCCGCCAGGACCCGCGCGTTCGCGCGCAGGCTGAACCCGGCCTGCTTGAGCAGCGCGGCGATGGTGTCCCGGCCCACCGCGTGGCCCTGGGCGGCCAGTTCACCCGCCAGGTGGCGCAGCGACTTCGTCGTCCACGTCAGCGGCCGTATGGGATCACCCTGGGTACTGTCCTCGACCAGGGCCAGTAGTGCGGCCCGCAGCCCCGGATCCTTCTCGGCCGCGGCCGGACGGCCCGCGCCGGCCCGGCGGGTACGGCCGTGTGGCGCGGGATCCTCCTCCAGCTCGGCCAGCCCACGGGAGACGCAGCCCTTGGAGACTCCTGCCGCCTTCGCGACGGCGGCGATCCCACCGTGACCGAGTATCCGGGCCTCCGCCCCGTACAACAACCGACGCTGACGCTCGTCCAGATGCGGCGTCACCGCCTCCAGCTTCGCCCGCAACGGACCGATCAACTCATCGAAACGCCCCATACCACATCAACGATCCGAAGGCTCGGAAGCAACCCGTAGAAAATCGACGGCCCCAGACTGAGTGAGCTCAGAGGACGTTCTTGCTGCATATGTACGGGTTCAGGGGGCTTGTCTAGCGTCTGAATTCTGCGTAAGCAGGAGGGTGTTAGCGGAATGTCCAACTGGCTGACGCGGACGTGATCCTGCGCTTCATCCCGGTTACTTCGGAAAGCTCCTGTCCGGTTCGAATACATGCTCAAAATCGCTTTTGCCTCGCCTGATCGAGCGATATGCCCGGTCGGACGCCTTGTCCATGAGTATCCCCATGACCTCTTCGCAGCAGCGCAAGCCGTACCTGAGCGACCTCTCCGATGCCCGCTGGACCCTGATGGAGCCGACCCTGACGGCCTGGCGGGCCGAGCGGCAGAAGACCTCGCTCAACCTCGGCGGCAAGGTCACCGACCTGCGAGAAGTAATGGACGCAATCCTCTTCGTCAACCGCACCGGGGTCCCGTGGCGCTACCTGCCGCACGACTTCCCTCCGCACACAACCGTGTTCAGCTACTTCAGCGCCTGGACCGCCGATGGCACGATCGAGAAGCTCGGCGTCCGCTTACACCGGCTGGTCCGTGAGCAGGAAGGACGGGCCGCCGAACCGACCGCCTGCGTCATCGACGCGCAGAGCGTCAAGACCGCTCCCAGCGTGCCCACCGACACCCAAGGCGCCGACGCCGGCAAGAAGATCGTGGGCCGCAAGCGCAGCATCGTCGTCGACACCCTCGGCCTGTTACTGCTGGTCATGGTGACCGCGGCCAGCGTCTCTGACAACGAGGCCGGCAAACAACTGCTGACCCAAATCGCCGCCACACACCCCACGATCACCAAGGCATGGGTCGACACCGGCTACAAGACCAAGGCCATCGAGCATGGCGCCGCCCTCGGTATCGACGTGGACGTCGTCCCACGAAACACCCAGGTCAAGGGCTTCTCGGTAGTCACGCGACGCTGGGTGGTGGAACGCAGTTTCGGATGGATCATGATGCACCGCCGCCTCGCACGCGACTACGAGACCAAGCCCGCCCACTCCGAGAGCGTGATCCGAATCGCGATGATCTCGAACCTTGCGAAACGAGCAACCGGCGAAACGCCCATAACTTGGCATAATCCATGAATTATCCCTCATGCAAACGGGACGTCCTCTGAGGTTGTTCCAGATCAGGACGATCGGGCCGCCGAGCTGGGTATGGGAGGCGATCAGCAGGTCGCGTAGTCGCGCCAGGAGAAACTCTTGCGTCCGTCACGGTTGCCGTTGTCCAGGCGCTGGCGGTAGATCAGCCGTGACCGTCGACCGGGTTTATAACGGTCAGGGCCGCGATCGAGATCCGTCTGCGAGAGCGGCCGCGGCCTCGCACCACGGTCACTCATACCCTGCTCCGGAGGCCGGGAGCCCGTTGCGGGGCCAGGCAGGAGGTAACGGTGGGCAGGTCGGCGGGCGCCGCGGCCCGCCCTTGTCCTGGATCACGATGCCAGGACGCGCCCGGCGGCCACGGCGGATGCCACGGTGCCACCGACGACGACGGCCGAGGCGGCGACCAGCGGGACGCGGGTGCTCCAGGCGTGCAGCACGGGCGAGTTCGAGGCGCGGGCGAGGAGCGCGTCGCGACCGCGCAGCACCGCAAGGCCGACGCCCGTCAGGGTCAGCGCCATGCCGACGCCAAACGCCGCCACCATCGCCATCGCCGCGCCGACTCGGCCGGTCAGCAGCCCGGTGAGGAGGACGAGGAACGCCGACGGGGAGGGGAGCAGGCCGCCGGAGGTGCCAAGCAGCAGGATGCCGCGCCAGGTGAGCAGGGACTTGGACGTTGGGATGTGGTGACTGTGGTCATGTCCGTGACTGTGGTCATGCCCGTGATCGTGGCCATGGCCATGGCCGTGGCCATGGCCGTGGCCATGGCTGTGGCTGTGGCTGTGGCTGTGACCGTGGCTCTGCCCGTGCTTCCGGTTGACCAGGTGGCGCCGGAGCAGGTTGATGCCCACGGCGAGCACGACCAAGGCTGCGATCAGCTGCAGCCAGTTCGTCACCCCGCCGACGTTCGGTGCGTGCTTGGCGGCGAGCCACCAGCCCACGGCGAGTACGGCGACCGATGCGGTGTGCATGACGGCGACAATGGCGCCGAGCCACACCGCGTCCCGTGTCCTGCCTCCGGCGCCTACGAGGTACCCGGCCGCGAGCGACTTCCCGTGACCGGGGGCACAGGCGTGGAAGGCGCCCACCGCCGCCGAGATGAGAAGGGCCACTGGCAGTACGACACCGTGGTCCAGGAGTGCCGCAAGGTCTGTGGTCCACACGGTCGTCGGCGATGTAGACGCAGTGGTGGCGGAGCTGCCGGCTCCGCCGAGGGCAAGGGTAAGCGTGGGGTCGCTCGCCGTATGAAGGCCGCCGCCGCCCTTCTCCGTCACCGAGATCGTGCGATAGGCCGGGTTGACGTCGGTCAGCGCGGTGATGGTGAGGGCGACTGTGTCCACGGGTTTGGGGCAGATGTAGTGCACCACGGCGCCCTTGCTCGCGAGCTGCAGGGTGTCCACTGTGCCCAGCCGGCACTCGCGCCCGTCCTGGTGCACGGTGATGTACGAGCCGAGGTAGGCCGCCTCATCTCCCTTGGCTGCCTGGTGCAGGACGTCCAAGTCGTTCTGCGGGGCAGACCAGGTGATCTCGACGGTACGGCCTTCGGCCTTGACCTGGGCGACCGGCGGTGTGCCGAAGGGGTGCGCCTCCGCCGTGCCTGCGGCGCCGAGCAGCGCCAGCGCGGCGGCCAGGCCGATCAGCAGGAGACGGGCGGCGCGGGTGCGGGTGATGCGGAGAGTGTGCACAGTGATGGTCCCGTCGGGGAGTGGAGCGCCGCGCGTTGCCTCCCCTGGCGGGGGAGGCAACGCGCGGACGGTGGATCAGTGCTCGCGCAGGTGGCGGGCGGCCAGTGCGTGGAGCGTGCCGTCGTCGGTGAGGGCGAAGACCCAGTCACCGCTGACGGACAGCGCCGAGGCCACGCTGGCGCCGAGGTTGTACTCGGTCAGCAGCTTGCCGGTGGCGCGGTCCAGGACGACCAGGCGGCCGTCGCGGGTGCCCGCGTACACCAGGTCCTTGGTGACCAGGGCGTGCATCGCGGGCGAACCGGGGCCCTCGGTGCAGCCCTGGGCGACCCGCCACTTGTCGTCCATCGGACTCCTGCCGGGCAGGTAGCCGACCTTGGTCTCCCAGAGCGGCTTGGACGGGTCGGCCGCGCTGGTGTCGTAGGCGCGGATGACGCCGTCGCGGCCCGCGATGTAGGCGGTGCTGCCCCAGATCGCGGGGCTGGTCAGCGGAGCCTTGCCGGGCTCGCAGAGCCACGGGTCGTTCGCCGCGGCCTGCCACAGGACGTTGCCGGTCTTGAGGTCGAGCCCGCGGGGACCGCCCGCCGTCGCCATCACCAGCTGCGGGTCCCCGTTGGCCGGAGCGGTGAGGGCCGGGGAGGAGTGGCTGTCGATGCCGCCGTCGGTGTCCTTCGCCCACAGCTGCTTGCAGGTCGCGAGGTCCATGGCGACCAGCGTGTTGCTGGAACCCGAGTGCAGGTAGGCGGTGTTGGAGCCGGGCTGGCGGACCGCCGTGCTGTGGAACTGGCCCCAGGCGAACGAGGCGCCGAAGCCGCCGGGCAGCATCCCGCCGGTCTCGGCGTCACGGCAGCGGATCACGTCCGCGTCCTGGTAGACGGCGACCGAGCGGTGGTCCGCGCCCGCAAGCGCGAAGACGCTGACCGGTCCGCCCGCGCGGCCGTAGCGGCGCACGGTGTCACCGTGCTGCTCCTCACGGTCGATCGACTGCCAGACGACGTGGCCGTCCTTGGCACCCAGCGCGTAGATCCGGCCGACGGCGGTGGTGATGTAGACCTTGCCGTCGTGGTAGGTCGGTGCCGACTCGGCGTCACCGTCCAGGTAGGTGCGCCAGATCTCGCGGCCGGACTTGATGTCGTAGGCCAGCATCATGTGGTTCGGCGAGTCGAACGCCCTGGAGGAGACGATCACCTTGCCGTCCGCCACGACCGAACCGTTGAGGTTGAACTGCTCGCCGGTGTTGGCCGCCCACTGCAGGTCGAGCTCGGCGCCCGGGTTGTCGCTGCTGGCGGAGCGACCCGCCTCGTCGCGGCCCTGTCGCAGCCAGTCCTGGCCGGTCTTCGGAGCGGCGATCTTGCCTTCGGGTACCACCGTGAAGGTGTTGGTGATGGTGGGCCACGCCTTGCCCCGGGTGTCGACCGCGGTCATCTCGGCCGTGTAGGTGTCCGGCCGCAGGCCGGGGAGGTGGTCGCTGACCCGGGTCCAGGAGGTCCGGGCCTCCGGGCAGGGCTCCGGGGTGCCGCCGGGGGCCGTGTAGCAGTTCTCGATACCGGTCTTGCGGACCTTGGTGCCGAACTTCATCCGCTTCTCGTGCCAGGCGATGCGGCCGCGCGAGTCGCGAAGGGTCAGCGAGGCCGTGGCCGGGGTGCGCCCGGCGTCCTCGGTGTACAGCTCGATCGGTATTCCGGCGCTGTTGCCGTGCACACTGCCCTGGGCGGGGCTGACCAGCGCGACCGCGTTGCGGACGTCGAACTGGCGGTGGGTGCCCATGACGTAGCCTGTGTCCTCGTTGCGCTTTGTTTTCGGGTCATCGGTGATGCCCTTGAAGCTGAGGATCTTGAAGTCCGGGTGGGAACCGTCGATGCCGTAGGTGCCCTGGTTGTTGATCTCGACTGAACGGTCGAAGGCCCCACGGCGGTACTCGGCCTGCTGGTTGTGGCCGGCGGCGAAGAGCCGCACATCGTACTTGGACAGCTCGTCGACGGTCGGCTGCATGCCGGCCCCCGGACCCCACTGGGTGAACAGCGACCGGTGTGCGAAGACCAGCACCTGCTTGCCGACCGCGTGGCGCTTGAGGTCCTCGCGCAGCCACTCCAGCTGGGGCTTCAGGCCGCTGGAGTCGTAGTTGTCCTCGAGGACGACGATGTGCCGGCCGTTGCGGTCGAAGCTGTACCACTCCGGGCCGAGGTTGCGGCGGTAGTACTCCAGGCTGCCGCCATAGCCCTTCGAGGTTGCGGTGCCGCCGATGTCGTGGTTGCCGACCAGGGGGTAGAAGGGCATGCCGAGCTTGCCGTCGACCAGGCCCTTGTGCAGGATGTCGTAGCCGACCTGGCGGCGCGGCTCATCGGCGTAGTCGGTCACGGTGTTGTCACCGGTCGTGATCGCCATGGTGGCGCCGTCGACCTGGGACATCGCCTCGACCTGACCGGTCCACTGCGGCAGCGTGCTGCGCGCGGCTCCGTCCGAGGTGTTGGACACCTCGATGTCGGAGTTCATCACCCACTTTTCGCTGGGGTTGGCAGCGTTCTTGTCCGGGACGAGGGCGAAGTCGATGGCGGAGCCGCCGCTCTCCGAGACCTTGTGGAAGAACTGCGGGATGTAGTCCTCGCGTAGTGCGGGGGTGTAGCCGTTCGGGGAGACGATGCTGATGAGATCGGTCTCCCGGCGGGTCGGGTCCATCTGCAGGCTGTACGAGCCGTCGGGGCCGGTCGTCGTCCATTCGGAGCCGTCCGTGACGTCGACCCCGGACATCGGAGCCTCGCCCGCGTCGCGCTTGCCGTTGCCGTTGGCGTCCTTGAAGACCGTGCCCGTGACGGTGACCGTGTTCGCGGTCGCCGCTGCCCCCTCGACGAGCGGCGCCGCCGCGGCCAGCTGGGGAGCCAGGAAGGACAACGTCATCGCACCGACGGCGGCCAGCTTGACCCGCCCGCGGCCGGCACGCACCCTGGCGACCAGCTGGGCGACCTGGAGCCGCCCGGTGCGGATCTGCCACACCGCGAGCAGCAGCGCGGCGGCCACCACGATGCCGAGTGCCACCGCTGCCCATGGGAAGGCGGGGAGCGCGTGGGTACCCGAGGCGTCGACGACGGGGGTCTGCGCATTGGCGTTGGCCGTGGTGCCGTCGAACTCGGCGACGACCTGGGTCAGCCCGCCCTCCTGCAGCATCGCGCTCAGGTCGAGCTTGTCGACGTGGCAGTTCCACGCAAGCTCGACCACGACGCCGCCAGGGACGCCGCCGGAATCTCCGGCGACGCCGGAGCCGGTGGCGGGGCAGCTCGACGTGCTCAGCAGGCGCGAGGCCCAGGCGCCCGCGTTCTGCGGTGACACCACGTCACGGTGGACGATCAGCCGCCCGCTGGTGACGTCGCTCTTGGTGGAAATGACGATTTCGCCGTGCTGCGGCGACACATGCGCCGCGGCGGGCTGCACACAGAAGCCCAGGATGGAAGCGAGCAGTACAAGGCCTAGACCTGCTGCTCTGCGAAGGAATCTCATGGGCAAGGAGGCTAGCTTGACTGAACAAGTTTCAGATCCCGGAGAGGGCGATCTTCATCGAACGGTCCCGGGGAATTCATGCGAGGACGCGTGAGGTCTCGACCTCACCCCGCAGTCCGGCCCGCAAACCGCCGCACGAGCAGACCGATGAACACCGTTCGGCCCTCCACTGCCAGATCGGTCGGAGGCCTGCGGTACCGCCCGTGCGCGGCATCCACTACGAGATGCCGGCGGACCTGGACGCCCTCCACCGGATGTACACCCGGCCGCAACTGCGGTACGCCGCCACCGTGCTGGCGAACATGAAGGCCCGCCGAGACCGACCGCCGTGCGCCACCTCTGCCCCATCTCGCCCTGAACTGGGCCGTGACCCTCTTCCACGAAGGCGGCCCGGAGGCGTACGCCTGGAGAGCGCTGAAAATGCGCGTCGAACGATGAACTCCGGGCGAGCAACCTGTAATCTCACCCCCTCCGTATTCCGACCGCTGCGTCCAGATGACACTGCGCGAGGACGCGGCACGGCCAGCAAGCCGCGCGAGGAAGGCGCCGGCCCGGGTGACCTCCCGCTTTGCGCGGTTGGCTTGCACCTTGTAGTTGACGGTTCGCCAGGTGGGTCCGGGGGCGACCCCAGCACCGCGGCCGACAGGCAGCGCTGCCCCACGTGCCACGAGCGCGACATCGTGCGCGAGGACGACTTCGTCTGCGTCTTCTGCGGAGGTCGTGCGCCATAGGCCAGGGCCGATGACAGCCTCGACCAAGTCGGCGAAGAGCGGGTCGAGGGTGCGGCAGCAGCGCGGGCGGGTCAGTCCCGGAATCGTGTGTACGAGCTGGACAGGTTCGGATGTACTGACCCTGCCGCCCTCTGCGCTCAGTCCGAAAAGCCGTCTTATGGAGACACGCAATCATCGTGCGCGGTATGCCGCTGCAACACCAACCAGACACCTGCCACGGATCTCCTGCGGTTAGCAGAGTTGTCCGGACAACTCTCCCTATCGCAAGGAGTGCAACATGCCACCTTCCCGCATCCGATCTGCAGTAGTGGCTGGATCCTGCGCCGTTGTTCTCGCGGCGGTGGGCGCACCGGTCTCGTCCGCCGCACCGACCAGCAGCACCCAGTCGGCCGTGAGCGCATCCACCCTCACCCTGGTCACCCAGCAGCCCCAGGTCGGTCAGAATCTCAACTTCAGCTACACCACCGACGCTCCCGGCGCCACGAACTGGATCGGCATATACCCCGCGAACCGCAAGCCCGGGGATGGGGCCTCGCTCACCTGGCTCTACGTCCCGAACGCCAGCGGCACCGTGACCCTGGACACCTCAGGCCTGCCCGCCGGCTCCTACTCCGCGTGGCTGCTGGCCAACGACGGGTACCAGGCACTCGCCGCGCCGGTGAACTTCGACATCGCCCCCCGTCCCCCGCGCCATGCCACCGTCCAGGGCACTGTCTTCGAGGACAAGAACGGCAACGGCATCCAGGACAAGGGCGAGCAGGAGCTGGCCGGTGTGTCCGTCTCGGACGGTGCAACCGTCGTCCGCACCGACAGCCACGGCCACTACGCGTTCTCCGCTGACCTCAACCAGTGGACCCGCACCATCGTCGACATCACCATGCCGCGGGGCTACTCGGCCACCCTCGGCAGCAACCGGGTTCCACGCTTCTTCCGCGACCTCGGCTCACCGGAGGCCGACACCACCATCACCCAGAACTTCGATCTGCGGCGCGACAAGGCCAGCGAGCGGCCCGACTTCACCTTCACCCAGATCACCGACACCCACGTGACCAGCCCCGACGGTCCGGAGGCGCCCGCAGACGGTGATGGCGTCACCCCGGGCAAGCTCGCCAAGCAGCTGGACGACATGGCCGCACTGCCGACCAAGCCGGCCTTCGTCCTGGCCACCGGAGACCTCAGCGGCGACGGCGCGCCCTCCCACTGGCAGGCATACCTCAAGGGGTCAGCCAACTCCAAGCTCCCGATCTGGCCGCTGACGGGCAACCACGACCACGGCGGTGGGGACAGCGGCCTCGCCAACTACCGTGCGCTGCTTGGGCCTTCCTGGTACTCCTTCGACTACGGCAACACCCACTTCATCCAGCTCGAGAACAACGGCGGCCTCGGCGATCCGGTGCAGATGGCCTGGTTGAAGCAGGACCTGGAGCTGAACGGCAAGAACGCCGACGGCACCAGCAAGCAGATCGTGGTCAACACCCACGAGCCGCTGGACACCCCCGATCCCGGCGGCTCCACCGGGCAGATCAACGCCCTGCTCGGACTTCTCAAGGGGTACGACGTCAAGGCCATCTTCAACGGCCACATGCACACCAACTTCACCGACCCCCACCTGATGGACGGCGCGGTGGAGTACAACACGGCCTCGGCGACCTACAACGACGACCATTCCCCCATCGGCTTCCGCGAGATCGCGATGCGCGACCGTAAGCTGACTGCCGAGTTCCGGATGTTCAACCAGGAGCACGCGATCGCGGCCACCTCGCCTGCGCCTGGCTCCCAGGTCGGCCAGGGCCGTACCGAGTTCCAGGTGGACGCCTACAACACCTCCAGCCATGTGGTGCGGGTCGAGGTGCGCATCGACGGCCACGAGGACCAGAAGCTGCGCCCCACCGGCAAGTTCTCGTGGTCGGCGCCGTGGGACACCCGCGAGCTGAAGCTCGGCGACCACACCGCGAAGGTCACCGCATTCGACGACGCGGGCCGCAGCTGGTCCACAACGAGCCGCTTCACCGTCGTGAAGAAGGCCGAACAGGTGCGCCCGGGCGCAGACGTGCCCGAGTTCCACGGCGACGCCCTCCACACCGGAGTGCAGCCCGGGAGCCTGGGCTCCGGCAGCCTCACCAACGCCTGGACCCACCGCAGCGGCGCCACCATCGGTATGTCCTCCCCGGTGGTCGCGAACGGAACCGCGTACATCGGCACCTGGGACACCGACGGGTCCAAGGGCAACGGCGTGGACGCCGTCGACGTCGCCACCGGCCGGACGAAGTGGCACTTCGCCACCGACAGCCTGGTCCAGTCCACGCCCGTGGTGCACGACGGGACCGTCTACGTCACCGAGATGCGTGGCACCCTGACCGCGCTGGACGCGGTGACCGGCGCGAAGAAGTGGAGCTACGCCCTCCCCGGATCCTCGGAGACCGGCCGCTACGACGGCTATGCCTACGGCGGCGCGACCGTCTCCGGCTCCACCGTCTACTACTTCGGCTACACCACCACGGGCAGCCACCTCGTCGCCCTGGACACTGCCACCGGTAAGCAGTTGTGGAACTCCCCGGTGGACAGCGGCTGGTGGAACAGCAGCACCCCCACCGTGGTCGACGGCAAGGTCTACATCCACGACAGCCGCGGTGGCCTGCGTACCTACGACGCCGCCACCGGTAAGCAGCTCGTCTCCGCCGGAGCCGTCGGCGGTGTCCACCACTCCACTCCCGTGGTGGCCGACGGACGGGTGTTCACCACCGGGATGAGCAACATCCTCCTGGCCCGGGACGCCGCCACCGGCAAGGAGCTGTGGCGCTACCAGAGCACCGGAGTCTCCAAGGACGACGCCGCCCAGCCCGGTGGCTCTGCGGCCGTCGACGGCCACACCGTCTACGCCAGCTTCACCAACGGCCGCATAACCGCTTTCGACGCCGCCACCGGCACCAAGCTCTGGGACTTCCAGAGCGGCAGGGCCTTCGTCGGCTCGCCGACCATCAGCGGTAACACGGTGTGGATCGGCGGCACCGACGGCCACCTGTACGGCCTGGACAAGACCACCGGTGCCAAGCTCCAGGACCTGGGCCTCGGAGCGCCCATCCTGTCGACCCCGACCGTCACCGGTAACACGCTGCTGATCGGCGCCTGGGACGGCAACCTCTACGCCTTCACCGCTCGCGGCTGACGCTCCCGCCGCACCGAACCCGAGCCGACTGCGGCCCCGGCACACCGCCGAGGCCGCAGTCGGCTGTTTGCTTCCGCAGCCGGCAGCCCATCTCGGCCGGGGGCAGCCCGACCGGCTCCCGGAAGAGTGCGGCGGCGGACGCTGCGCGAGCGGCCCGCAGTTCGCCGAGCCCGGACACAGCGGTCCGCACCAGCGTCGGCGCCACCCGCGGGCGACGGCCGAGGGGAGGTGAGGCGAAGCCGGGAGCAGGCCCGCAGGGGAGCGCAGATCCCTTCGTGACGCGACGCCGAGTCGATTCCCGGGCGGTCGGTGCGCAGCAATACGGATCGGGTCCTGGCCGCCGTCGGCGGCCAGGACCCTGGTCAGTCGTGGGGTGATGTGTCAGGCGGTCCGGGGTGGCGGTCCGTCGGCCCGGGCCGCCAGGTCCTGGAGCAGCGCCAGGTCGGCGTGGTCGAGGCCGGCGATGATGTGCCGCCCGGGCCCTGCCGGTACGGGGATCAGCGACGGCACCACCAGGATCGGGCAACCGGCCGCCGCCGCGGAGGCGGCCCCGACCGCGGTGTACGACTGCGACACAGGCGCGCGGCGGCACCCCCAGTGCCGCGGCGGCGGCGAGGTAGGGGTCGGGGGCGGGCTTGGTGCGCGGGGTGTCCTCGACGGCGACCGTGACGTCGAACCGGTGTCGCCCGATGGTCGTCAGCACGGTGTCCAACACGGCGCGCGGGGAGGCGGACACCAGCGCGGCGGGAATGCCCGCCTCGCGGAGCGCGTCCACCAGTTCCAAGGAGCCGGGTCGCGGCACCACCTGCGCCGCGACCCGGTCCGCGAACTCCCTCAGGAGCTCGCCGGCGAGGTGCGCCGCGGGTGCCCGCCCGCCGGTGCTGCGGTACAGGTGGCCCGCGGTGTGCTCCACGGATCGGCCGAGTACATCAGGTGTGTCGGCTTCCCCGAGGGCGTATCCGAGGCCGCAGGCCACCGACTCGACGGTGTCCCACCAGACCCACTCGGTGTCCACCAGGGTGCCGTCCATGTCGAAGAGGACGGCCTGCAGCCGGACTGACTCAGCGGTGTGTGGAGGCAAGGTCTGCTCTTCTGGTCAAAAGTGACGTAGCGTCAGCGAATACTCTGTCAGGTGCGGCGGGAGTCCACCAGCACCGGTCGGTCGGGGAGGGCCACGGAGACCGACGCACCCGCGCCGAGCGCGGCTGCGTCGGGTGTGGACAGGCCGGCCTTGATCTCGGTGCCGTCGGCGAGCCGTACGGTCAGCCGGGTCATCGCGCCCAGGAAGGTCGCGGCCACCACCCTCGCCCCGCCGTCGGCGTCGGACCGCACGGCAACGGCCTCGGGCCGCACCAGCACGTCCAGCTCGGCGCCCGCCGCCGCCCCGCCCGCCACCGAAAGCCGGCGGCCCAGCACCTCGACCTCGCCCTCGCCGGCCGCGCGGCCGGGCAGCCGGTTCATGGTGCCGACGAACTCGGCGACGAACGCGGTCGCCGGGTGCGCCCGATCGGCCATCGACAACGCCTCCTCCTGGTCATGGGTGACGAAGACAGTGGTGATGCCGAGGTCCTGCTGGAGCCGACGAATCTCCTCGCGCAGCGTCAGCCGTACCTTGGCGTCCAGTGCCGACAACGGCTCGTCCAGGAGCAGCACCCGCGGCCGCAGCGCCAGCGCACGGGCCAGCGCGACGCGCTGCTGCTGGCCGCCCGACAGTTGGTGCGGGTAGAGGCTGCCATGGTCAGGCAGGCCGACCAGCTCCAGCAGCTCCGCAGTGCGGGCCCGCCGCTCGGCCGCGCCCGCCTTGCGGATCCGCAGCCCGAAGGCGACGTTGTCGCGGGAATTGAGGTGCGGGAAGAGACTGTACGACTGGAAGACCATGCCTGCGTCGCGGCGGTGCGCCGGCACCCGGGTGACGTCACGGCCGTCCATCAACACCTGGCCGGATTCGGGCTGCTCAAAGCCCGCGAGCATTCGCAGCGCGGTGGTTTTGCCGCAGCCGGACGGGCCTAGCAGGGCGAGCAGTTCACCGGGCCGCACCGAGAGGGTCAGCCCGTCGAGAGCCAAGGTGGTGCCGAAGGACCGGCGCAGTTCGACGAATTCCAGCGCGGCGCCGGTCTCCGGGGCCTCTGTCGGGGTCCGGCCGGTCGAGCCGAGGTCGGCCGTATGCGGATCGATCACGGGGAGACGACCCCCTTCCGGGGAGTACGAGCGGTGCGGCGGCGCCCTCCGGCCGGCGCGAGCAGCAGCAGGAGCAGCCAGGTGAGCAGCAGGCTGAGCACCGACACGGCCACCGACAGCTGGGCGTCGGCGCCTGCGATCCCGGCGATCCACACCGCGAAGGGCTGGAAACCGAGCAGCTGCGCGACGGTGAACTCGCCGAGCACCAGGGCGAAAGTGAGGAAGGACGAGGCCAACAGTGGCGCCCGCAGGTTGGGCAGCACCACCCGCAGCACCGCCTGCGGCCATCCGGCGCCGCAGTTTCGGGCGGCCTCCACCAGGGTGCGTACGTCGACCGAGCTCAGCCCGGCATCCAGCACCCAGTGCACGAACGGCAGCGCCATCACCGTGTACGCGAGCACCAGCACCACGGGGAAGGCCGGGTTCTGGATGGCAACGAAGGTCGCGAAGAACGGGGTGCTCGCCAGGTGGTCGGGCGCCCACTTGAGGACGGTGCTGATCCCGGCCGTCAGCGCGACCGCGGGCACCACCAGCGGCAGTGAGCACACCACCTCGACCACCGGGCGCAGCCGGGGCACTCCCAGCCGTACCGCGAGCAGCGCGGGCACCACCAGGAGTAGCACCAGGGCAATGGTGGCGGCGGCCAGTTCGAGGGAGAGCAGCAGGCCGTCGCCGAAGCCGTCGGCGCCGACGATGCGGGTGTACGCGCCCAGGGTGAGGCCCGGGCCGGGGACGTCCACGGCGGTCGGTACACCGCCATCACCAGACCGGCCACCAGGACCATGTCCAGGCTGAGCGCGCGCGCCGTATTGGCCTGGCCGACCAGGACGTTGCCGGAAAGGGCGTCGGCGATCTGCAGGGTGACCAGCGGCACCGAGCTGCCGACCATGGCCGCGGCGCTCGCGTACGCGGCGAAGGCAGTGCCGAAGAGCAGCACCAGGCCGCCCAGCAGCGACGGTGCCGGCAAGGGCAGTGCGACGTACCGCCAGTACTGCCAGGCGGTGGCGCCGTTGTTCTGCGCTGCCTCCCGCCACTGGACGCGCAGGCCGTCGAGCGCGGGCACGACGGTGAGCACCATGAGCGGGATCAGGAAGTACAGGTACGTGATCACCAGGTCCCAGAAGCTGTACAGGCTCCAGCCGTGTTCGGTCAGGTGCAGGTGCTGTGTGATCACGCCGGCGTTGCCCAGGGTGGCGACGAAGGCGAAGGCGAGCGGCACCCCGCCGAAGTTGGCCAGCACGCCGGAGGCGGCGAGCACCGCCTCGCGCAGCACCCGGAACCGGGCTGTGACCACGGCCTGCGCGAGCAGCAGCCCGAGCACCGCGCCTGCACCTGCGGAGACGGCGGACAGTTCGACGCTGCCGCCTAGTAGGGCTTTGTTAGGTGCGGTGGTGTGGTTCGGGTGCCGGGGCGGGTTGGCCGCATATGGAGCAGGCGCCGGTCCAGGTGGCCAGGAGGGCTTGGAGTTCGCGGAGGACCGCGTAGAGGGTCAGGCCGGCGCAGGGGCTTTTGGGTCGAGTCTGAGCAGGGTGCAGAAGGCTTGGGCGAGGGAGGCGAGGGTGGTGTGGCGGTGCCAGCCGGGGAAGTTGCGGCCCTCGAAGTGGTCCAGGCCCAGGCCGTCCTTGAGTTCGCGGTAGTCGTGCTCGATGCGCCAGCGGATCTTGCAGATGCGGACCAGCTCGCGCAGTGGGGTGTCGGCGGGCAGGGTGGACAGCCAGTAGTCGGTGGGCTCGGCGGCGCCGGGCGGCCACTCGGCCAGCAGCCAGCACTCGGGCAGGGAACCGTCCACGGCGCGGCGGATCGTGCGGTTGGCCGGGCGGACGCGCAGTGCGAGGAATCGTGAGCGCATCTCGGCGCGGGGGTTGTTCCTGGTGGTCTTGCTGCCCTGGCGCCAGGTCACCGTCCGTAGCGTGGATCGTCCTTCGTCCAGGGCGAGTTGGCGCAAGGTGGTGTGGGGGTCGGGGTACGCCGGGCCGGGCGGGCGGCCCTGGCCGCTGTAGGGCGGGCGCCGGGGGACGGCGTCACCCGGGTAGGCGGTGGTGCTGCCCTTGACCGCGACCGCGTAGGCCAGCCCACGTTCGCTCAGGCCCTCGCGAAAGCCTGTCGCGTCCCCGTAGCCGGCGTCGGCGACCACCGGCAGGTCGGGCAGCTCCCAGTCCCCGCGAACCTCGTCCAGCATGTCCAGGGCCAGGCGCCACTTCTCCCGGTGCCGCTCGCTGTCGGGGATGCCGGCCTTCGTCCGGCGGCGGCGGATCGCCTCGGCCAGCAGCGCATCGTCCGCGTTCTTGGCGTCGTCCCAGCTCTCGGGCAGGAACAGACGCCAGTCGACCGCCGAGGAGGCACGGTCGGACACCAGGTTGACACTGACCCCGACCTGGCAGTTTCCGCGCTTGCCCAGCGCGCCGCAGTACATCCGCGCCACCCCCGGCGAGTCGTAGCCGTCCTTGGGGAAGCCCACGTCATCGATCGCGTACGCCTCGGGCGAGATGTGAGCCGCAGCCCAACGGGCCAGCCGCTCACGGACCTTGCCCCAGTTCCAGGTGGAAGAGGAGACGAACTGCTGGAGCTGCTGATGGTCCACACCCAGACGCTCGGCCATCGGCTGCATCGACTTGCGCTTACCGTCCAGCATCAGCCCGCGCAGGTACAACTCACCCTTGGCCCGCTGGTCCCGCCGCGCCAGTGAACCGAGCATCTCCGCCGCGAACGCCTCCAAGCGCGGGCGGACCGTCTCCATCTCCTCAGGTGTCACACCTGAAAGAAGATCACAACCCTACCCCTGGCCGAACATTCGGGGTACCTAACAAAGCCCTACTAGTACTGCAACCGTGTTTGGTGTGACGGCGGTTCAGTTCATGGGCTGTGGCCTCGTCGTTTGTAGTGGCTGATGCGTGCTCGGTGTTGTGCTCGTCGTCGCCAGTGGGACCAGTACAGGACGTGGGCGACGGGAGGAAGGAGACGTGCTGTGAGGTGCGCGGTCAGGCGGCGGATCTCGGGCAGGCTCAGCGGGACGAGGAGCTGTTCACCGGGTTTTGACCCCCTTTTTTGAGCTCCTCCGCGCGGACCGTTGTCAGATAGGCGTGGGCAGCCATGGCGAGGGTGATGTGCCGGTACCAGGCGTGGTATTTGCGGACCTGGTAATGGTCGAGGCCGCATTCGTTCTTCGCGGTCTGGAAGCATTCCTCGATCGTCCACCGGCGGCCGGCCACGGCCAGGAGGGTGTTCAGGGTGGTGCCTTCGGGTGCGAAGCATACGTAGTAGGCGATCTCGGTGGGATCGGTGATGCTGCGGCGGGCGAGGACCCAGTGCTCGACGCCCTCCTCGCGCCACGGACGGATCGGCGCCCGGGCCCAGTCGTAGACGCGCTCTCCGTGGGTGCCTCGTCCGCACGAGCGGCGCTTCCACGCCTGCCGGGGCAGGCCGGCGACCAGTTCGTCCACGGGATGGTCCATGTGTGAGGCGGTAACGACGGTGTCGGTGCGGCGGGTTGCCAGCACGTGGAACACCCCGCGCTGTTCAAGCCAGTAACGCAAGCCCTTGACCTGCCCGTACGCCTCATCAGCGGTCAGCCACGCGAACGGCACCCGCGCGGCGAGTGCTCGCTCGATCATGGCCTTGGCGTGCTCGATCTTCGTGGCGAAGGCGACCTCGTCGGGGACCGCGGCGGCGCGGCACCGTTCCCGGTCGTCGGTCCAGGACGCGGGCAGGTACAGCTCCCGGTCGATCAACGTGTGACCGGTATCGGTGGCATAGGCGAGGAATGTGCCGACCTGGCTGTTCTCGACCCGGCCCGCCGTGCCGGTGTATTGCCGCTGGACCCCGGCCGAGCGGACACCCTTCTTCAGGAACCCCGTGTCGTCCACCACGAGCACCGCCTGCCGGTCGCCGAGGTGTTCAATCACGAACTCCCGTACGTCGTCACGGACTTCGTCAGCGTCCCAGTCACACGTATTGAGCAGTCGCTGCAAACGGTCCGGCCGGTCATGCCCAGCGCGCTCGGCGACCGTCCACGCGTTCTTCCGCTCCAGCGACGACACCAGCCCACGCATATAGGCCAACGCGGACTCCCGGGGCTCCGAGCGCTGAAACCGGTGCACGAACCGCTCATGCACCTCCTCCAGCCCCGCCGCCCACCGCCACACGTCACCAACCTCGAGATCCCCACCCATGACAGGAACAACGACCACTACGACACACCGTCACACCAAACACGGTTGCAGTACTAGCGCGGTCAGGTACGCGCCGTGCAGCGAGGCGCTGAGGTTGGCGGTGGTGTAGCGCGAGGCGCCCGTCGTCGGGTCCTGCGCGGTGAACGCGCCGTTCAGCATGGCCAGCGCCGGGACGCCGAAGCACAGCGCGGTGAAGGCAAACAGTGGTACGGCCGCGAGCGCGGCCGCCGAGCGACGGCGCGGTTGCGGGGCCGGGCGGGACAGCCGGGATTCGGTACGGGGCCCGGGCGGAGCCGGTTCCGGGCCCCGTACCGCGGCGTTCGGCCTCACGCCGACGGACACGACGGCGGGGGAAACGGTGGCGGAGGAGTCGGCCATGGGCTGGGTCACCCGGCCACGGCCTTGCCCCAGCCCTGGGCGACGACCTGCTTGGCCTTGTCCAGCTGGGCGTCGGACGGGAAGGAGGGGGCGCCGTCGACGTGGGGCAGATTGGCGGCGGCCGCGCTGTCGACCGTGCCGCTCCGAGTCATCGAGGGCATGAGCGCCGGGCGGGCGTAGCCCTTCAGGAAGAGATTCTGGCCCTCGGCGCTGTAGAGGTATTCCTCCCACAGCCGGGCGGCCGCCGGGTGCGGGGCGTCCTTGTTGATGGCCTGCGAGTAGTAGTACTGGGCGTACTGGCCGTCGGGGGGGATGACCACCTTCCAGTCCACACCCTTGCTTCGGAACTCGTCGGCGTAACCGGCGTTGAGGTAGTCCCAGTCGATGCTGATCGGGGTCTCGCCCTTCTCGACCGTGGCCGGGGTGGACTCCACCGGGTTGTAGTTGCCGGCCTTCTTGACCTTCGCGAAGAAGTCCAGGCCGGGCCGGATATCGTGGAAGGAGCCCTTGTTCGCCAGGGCTGCGGCGAAGACGCCGCCGAAGGCGGAGCCCGACTTGGTCGGATTGCCGTTCATGGCGACCTAGCCCTTGTACTGCGGCTTCAGCAGGTCGGCGAAGGACTGGGGGCACTCCTTGACGCGCTTGGCGTCGCAGCCGATCGAGACATAACCGCCGTAGTCGTTGTACCAGCGGGCCTGAGTGTCGCGCTGCGTGGCCGGGATCTCGTCGAAGGCCGCGACCCGGTACGGGGCGAGCAGCCCCTGCTGCGCTGCGCTGAGCGCGAACGACTGGCCCAGGTCCACCACGTCCGGGGCGCGGCCCTGGCCCTTGCGCGAGGTGATGGCGTTGATCTCGTCCTGGCTGGCGCCGTCCGGGTTCTCGTCGTTGACTTTGATGCCGTACTTCTTCGTGAATCCGTCGATCACGGCGCCGTAGTTGGCCCAGTCGCGGGGCAGGGCGATCGCGTTGAGCACTCCCTCCTTCTTGGCCGCCGCGACCAGTGCGTCCATACCACCGAGGTCCTGCGCCGAGGTGGCGGTGGCGGCGTGCGGGCCGTTCGCGCAGAGAACAGGTTCACAAGGTCTCATGAGGGTGCATGAGCTGCCCGGAAAACAGTGATCGGGTACTGCCCGGACCCAGGCAACTTGTCCAAACAAGATGTCCCAAGTGCGTCGGAGCGCGATGACCTTTCGGTGAACGGAGAACAGATGCTCCCCTCTCGGTTGAAGGCTCTTTGAGACGATGCGGGCCGCGTGGGGGTGCGGTCTCCGCTGTGTGCAGGACGAGCGTGCCCGATGCGGCGGGATCGCCTACCCTGTGGGCACACGCCGGTGGCGCGCAGAGCGGAGCCGGTATCGCGGATGAGAGGGCTAGGTGTGGCGGCACGGCACGAGCAGATCGCCGGCGACCTGAGGGTTGCGATCGACCGCGGCGACTACCCGGTGGGGGGCCAGCTCCCGACCGAGGGCGAACTCGCCGAGCGGTACCAGGTATCCCGCGGCACTGTCCGCCAGGCGCTCGCGGCTCTGGTGGCCGAGGGACTGGTCGGCTCACGACAGGGCACCCGACGGGTGGTGCTCGGTGCCCGCCGCAGTCAGAGCTTCACCGAACTGCGCAGCTTCGCCCAGTGGGCACGGGCAGCCGGACACAAGGCCACCGGCAGCGTCATCGAGACCGCCCGGCGCCCGGCCTCCACCGAAGACGCGCTGCGCCTCCAACTCCCCGCGGGCGCAGAGGTGTTGTACGTCCTGCGGGTGCGTGGCCTGGACGGACAGCCGGCCCTGCTGGAGCGCACCGTCTACGCCGGCTGGATCGCGGACGCGGTCGAGCGCATCGAGCCCGACTGCGAGTCGGTCACCCAGCGGCTGCTCGACGAGGTGGGCGTGGCCTTCGCGCACGGCGAGCACGTCATCGACGCACTTGCGGCGGGCACCCGCGACGCGGAACTGCTCGGCGTACGCCGCGGCACCCCGCTGCTGCGGGTCCGCCGGGTGACCACCACCCACGCCGGCCGCCCCGTGGAGTGGTCCGACGACCGCTACCGGCCGGGAACGGTCACCTTCCGCATCCACAACTCCATCGGTGCCAACCCGCTCGTCCGCCAGCCCGGCGAATGAGCGCGGCGTGGTCCTTCAGAGGCAGATGGGCGTTCGCCGCCGGCGTCCGGGGCGACTTTTGGGCCCCGTGCCGCTCCATAACGTCTGCACTGGCTGTGATCGGGGACGATGGCCGTGGCCGCTGGTAGGGCACTCTGGGTACATATGCTTCGCGTTCCTCCGCCGCCAAGAATGCCGAAATACTGATCTTGCGACACGAGGTCGCCGTCCTGCGCCGCCAGATCGCCGCCCCGATGCGATCGGGCTGCAGTGACTGTACGCCCTGTTCGTCATGGAGGTACGCACCCGCACAGAGTCTGCGCCATCGTTACTGTGCGGGCCGATGGTGGCCCGCCGACGACGAGGTTGTCTTGTTCAGGTGCGCGAAGGTGCGAACCCACCGCTATTTGTATCGCGGGAACAAGATCCCCTCGCCCTGGCCCAGCGGGACCACGGAGACAGCGGCCGCCTGAGAAAGCTTGTGGAGAGCCGGATGCCTGGAAATCGGGCACGTCCGGTTCGGGAGGCGGACCGGGGAAACCCACCAACGGCAACGTCGGCCGGGCGCCCCGGTCCGACCTCACACGCTCTCCGAGCGGGCCGGGCATGCGACCGCGGACCGCATGCAGTGGCAGGCCTCCTTCAGGCGCGCGAGCGCCAGATCGAGAAGACGGTCGGCGCGGTCGTCCAGGCCGAGGTGCTCGGGGAAGTCGGCCAGCACGCTGTGGTGGAAGCCGGGATCGTCCGGCTCCATGGCCGGGGCGTACTTGAAATCGATGCGGCAGCGGACTGCTTCCGCTGCCTGACGGTCCGACAGATCGAGCAGGGACTGCAGCACACAGACGGTGGCCAATTGGGCGGGCGAGATGCCGGGGCGTCGGCCTCGCGGAACATGCGCAGCACCGCGTCGGAGGAGGTCAACGCCTCCACACAGCCTCGGTTGCCGCAGGCGCACTTCGGACCATTCGGCTCGATCGGCAGATGCCCGAACTCGACGGCCAGTCCACCGGCGCCGGAGTGGAGAACTCCACGGAGCATCAGCGCACCACCGACGCCGCGCCCGACCGAGACCACGGCGAACGAGTCGACCTCCCTCCCCACTCCGAACCAACGCTCGGCAATAACGGGGGCGTTGACGTCGTTGTCGACCACCACCGGAAGCCCGGTCGCCGCGCTCAGCGGGGCCGCGACGGCTACGTCGGTCCAGCCCAGCCGAACCGCCGAACGGCACACGCCGTTTACCGCGTCGACATGGCCGCCCACGCCGACCCCGATACCCAGCACCCTCACCTCGGCACTCGCCGCCTCCGCGATGAGCCGAGCCGTCAGGTCCGCGGCCACCGAGAGCACATGGGCCGGCTCCAGGGAATCGAGCACATGCTCCAGGCGGAGCAGCGGACGGGCGCCGAGGTCGGTGAGCACAGCCGCGACGTGTGTGCGCGCGATCTGGATCCCGACGACCAGGTGCTGTTCGGTGTTGACCCGCAGCAGGCGCTGAGGTCGCCCCAGACGGGTGGCGCTCTGCTGCCCGGTCTCGCTCAGATAGCCGCCCTCGATCAGCGGCGACAGCAGCCGGGTCACCGTGGAGGGCGACAGCCCGAGCCGCTGCGCGATCGCCGTTCTCGAGATCGGGCCCGCGGTGAGCACCTGGGCGAAGATCTCGGCTCCTGTCTGATCCGGGACCAAAGCCGTCAAGGCGGTCACGTCATGCCTCCCCATCGCTTCGCTACCTCACTGGTGGCGTGAGTTTGGCGAAGATATTTTCGTGTGTCAAGAAAAGAACTCGAGGGGGCAGGATCCGGCCCTCGGTGCCCATGGAACGCATCAGGCCCGCGCAAGCGAGGCCCGGACCAGGAGGCCCGCGCCTCCACCTCCACGTCAAGCGCCCCGCGCGAGCACGGCCCGGGTGATCTGACCAGCAGCCACCCCGCCCAGCAGGGGCGCCCCGGAGGCGTCGACATGGTCCGCCAACGGCTCGACGGCCCTGTCCGCCAACCTGTGCCCGCCAGCCCGCCAGCCCGGCGCTCACCATCGATAGCCATGTCCGTCTTCCACTGGCCGACGAGTGCACGCTGTGCCCCTCGCGGGTCGCGCGCGAGATCCCGGCCGCCGGCGCCGTCCAGACCATGTACGACAAGCTCAAGAACGGTAAGGAGTTCCCGAAGAAGGTCAGTGGGCGGTGGCGTCACTGCCCCAGAGCGACACGGGCGAGCCGCGGGTTGTGCGGGCGGCGTCCCGGTCCGTCGTCGATGCGGGCGTGACCAGCATGTCCAGGAGCAGGCCGGGGCAGTCCGTGATGAGGTGCCGCTTGCGGCCGTTGACCTTCTTCCCGCCGTCGTAGCCGCGTGAGGCGTTCCTGACGGTGGCGTCGGCCTTCACCGACTGCGAGTCCACGATGGCCGCCGTCGGCTCCGCCTCCCGGCCTTCTGCCGAGCGGACACGCTCACGGAGCCGGTCATGCAGTTCCTGGCTCAGGCCGTGGTCGCGCCAGCGGCGGAAAAACGCGTAGACGCGGGGCCAGGGCGGGAAGTCGACAGTCAGGGAACGCCACTTGATCCCGTTTTCGACCAGGTAGCGGACCGCGTCGAGTACTGGCGGTGGCAGTAGCCCTCGGGCCGGCCACCTCGGCTCTCCATCCACGCCAGCGTCGGAAAAGCCTTCCGGACCACCGCCGACTCCGCATCACTCATGTCCGAGTCGTAATAGGGCTCCCGGCCGGGCTGATCGGCCGCGTTCCCAAACCTGTGGGCGAGACAGTCACACCCTGGGGTGGACGAGCTGGACTCCACCAAGGTGACCACGCAAGACTGCAACAACAAGAGCCTCCCTGTCGCTCTGGCTTCAACAACCGCGAGCTACCAGGAGGCTCTTCCTTCGTGCGTGCACAGCGGCGCACTCACCCGATCCAGCACTCTGTTCAATCCAGAACGACCGCACGATCGGAAAGACAACAGCTTGTCTCGCGCAGGGACGCCTGGGGCCACGGCACAGCCGGCCGACCTCACGGGTCGCGTCGATGACAGAGGTGGCCGACCTCACTGGCCCCGCGCCGTTCACCTTCGGCCGGCTGACGACGATTTGGTGGAGTCGTCGCGGATGTCACTCGGTACATCACTCGGACTCGGAAAACGTCCCGTTCTCTCCCATGTGCGGTGGTTCGGCGGCCGTCGTGATCTCAACTCGGCGGAACCGCCCCGCGACCGAGGAGATTCCGTGCCGTGAATCCGAGCAGCCTGCGCGCGGCCGAGGTGTCGACCGGCGCCGCGCGACCCGGCAGCGGGCGCCGCAGCGCGGTGGTGGGGTGGTAGCGGCGCAGCAGTTCCTCCGTCGGGTACGGCACGATGATCTCGGGGGCGCAGAGGTGTACCGCGTGCGCCGCACGGCCGGGTACGTCCAAGGCCAGCAGTGCGGCCCTCGCCGCGTCATGGACCTCGAGGTACGTCCACAGGTCCCTTGCCCCCGCGGCCGGGTCGGCCGTGAGCCGGGCGGCGTGCGCGTGCAGCCGTTCCTCGAATCCGCCCACGTACGGATAGCGCAGGCACACCACGCTCGTCCCGTGCCGCCGCGCCATCATCTGCGCTGTCAGCTCGTCGACCTGTTTGGAGAGGCCATAAGGGTCGGCCACCTGGGAGGCCATCGCCTCATCGACCGGTGCGTACGGCGGATGCGGATCCTCAACGTCCGTCCAGGGCAGGCCCGTGACACCCCAGGAGCTCGCCACCGCCGCATGCCGGATCCCGGCCCGGCCGGCCTCCTCCAGGACGGTGAAGGTGGAGAGGCTGTTGCCCCCGAAGACCTCAAGCGCGGTGTTGCGCTCGGGAGTCGGGATCGCCGCCAGGTGGATGACCGCGTCGGCGCCCTCCAGAGCCGCCCGCACGGTCTTCGCGTCGGCGGCGTCACCGGTCACGACCAGGCGCGCCGCCAGATCGCCGGGATCATCGAGGACCAAGGCGTTCGCCTCGATCCCGCGCTCGGCGAGCAGCGCGAGGACCGCTCGCCCGATCCGCCCGGCGGCCCCGGTAACCATCACTCTGCCGACCATCCGGTCACTCCTCTGCGTCGGTGCTTCTACTCGTAGGCGCGCACGGCGACGACGTGTGCCGACGCCGCCCCGTTGGTGGCTTCGACGACGACCCGGATCGCCGATGTGGTGAGCGGCTCCGCCGGCGTGTGCACCTCGCGTCGCCGCCGATTCTGCGCCGCACGGGCGATGACGCGCCAGGTGCCGTCAGTATCCAGTGCCTCGACGCGGTAGTCGCGAAGGAGGGTGGGGAGGGTGTCGAAGGGCGTGCGGTGGTGGTGCAAGTTGATCAGGTCCTCGTTGACGTCGTCGTCGGCTATGACCTCGATCCGGCCCAGGGCGACCGGTTCGGGCCAGGCCAACTCGAGCCAGGGGGAAGGAACGTCCGCCAGTGGTGCGGAGACCCACATGTGCGGTCCCGCGTACGGGCGGGCATAGCCGTCGGTGGCCTTGGCGGGGGAGTAGGCCGCGGTCTCTCCTGTGCGGAAGCAGAATGTGCGGCGCAGCAGACCCGTGTCCGTCCACTCGCGCAGCAACTGCGGCGATTCGTCCGACGGGCGCGGCGGGACGCGCGTGAAGCACAGGACGCCGGGGGCCGGGCGGTCGGAGCGGTGCAGGGCGAGGGCGTCGTTGGCGCGGACGACCAGGAAGGCGTTGCGCGGGGTTTCGGGAGACCAGTCCAGGCCCGTCTTGAGCCACTGCCGGGCACCGGCGGTGACGGGCAGGGTGGTGGAGGTGACGAGGCAGCGCGGGACGTAGTTCTGGCCGAGTTCGGGGTCGTACAGATCGATCACGATCTCGGTGTCGCGGTCGGCATCGACGAGCAGTTCCACCCCGGAGAGGTCCGGGTCCGCGGGGAGGACGAGTCCGGCATCCGCCGCGAGCGGCCATCGCTCGTCGGGGTCCTCGACTGCCAAGCAGCTCAAGGTGGATGAGGCCGTGGCCGTAGCCCGCAGGGCCAGGTCCTCCGGGTCCGTCGAGGCGAGGCCGATGAGCGAGGCATCCTGGCGCAGCAGCTCCCTGTGCAGCTCGGGTACGGGGAGTTCGCGCGGGGTGACATCCCCGGTGGCGCAGAGGGCCGCCGCCGTGCCGGCCGCCTGGCCGATCGTGGCGCAGGTCGCCATGACGCGGGTCGAACCGAAGGCGACATGGCTGGCGGAGATGTTGCGCCCGGCGAAGAGCAGGTTCTCGGTGTTCACCGAGTAGAGGCTGCGGTACGGAATGTGGTAAATGCCGTCCGCGTAGAGCTGTTTGGCACCTGCATCGGTGGCGTACATGCCCTGCGGCGGATGCAGGTCGATCGACCAGCCGCCGAAAGCGACCCGGTCGGCGAACTCGGTCTGGCCGAGGATGTCGCCCTGGTGCAGGACGTAGTCGCCGAGGAAGCGCCGGTACTCCCGTTTACCGGGGACCGAGCCCACCCACTCCAGGGTCATGTTCGCCGCGTCGAACTCGCCGGAGTTCTTGATGTGGTCCCAGATGCCGTGGATCACCGACCACAGTTCGTCGCGGATGCGTTCGTTGTCGTGGACGGTGTCGAGCTCGCCGCCGAACTCGATCCACCAGTACGCGCAGCCGTTGTCGCCCGCCTTGATGATGCGGCGCTGCGGGATGGAGGTCCGGGTGATGTCCTTGGCGAAGTTCGGCGGCACGAATTTGACCGGGTGACCGGCATCCTTCGTGTAGAAGAGGAGAGTTGAGCCCAGAGTGATGTCGTCGGCCGTCTCCGGAGCCCATGCCTCGTCGTACTCGGCGCGCGATTCCCGGCCGATGCGGTGGTGGGCGCCCGCCAGGTGGCCGATCAGGCCGTCTCCCGTGCAGTCGAGGAAGAGCGAGCTCTCGAAACGTATCCGCCGCTCCGAGCCCATCATCCAGCCGGTGACCGAGGTGATCCGCCGGGCCGCGTCCGGACCTTCGGCGTCGACCTCGCGCACGTCGGTGTTGAGGTAGAGCGTGATGCCGGGCTCGGCGCGCACGGCGTCCAGGACCACGGCATCCCAGTAATAGGGGTTCCCGTCCGGGTTGCGGAACTGGTTCTCCACGAGCAACTCGCCCATGATGCCGCCCTCACGGGCATGGTGATTCTTGCCGTGGCCGGTCGCGCCGCACACCCAGACCCGGACCTCGCTGCTCGCGTTGCCGCCGAGCACCGGCCTGTTGTTGATCAGTGCGACGCTCCGGCCGAGCCGGGCCGCGGCGATCGCCGCGCAGACCCCGGCCAGGCCGCCGCCGACGACGGTGATGTCGTGCCGTGCGGTTTCATTCCTCATGTCGTACGTCACTTACTTCCAGTCGGGATTGGCGGCGAGACCGTAGTAGACGCGCGGGGCGCCGTCGAGGGTGAGGGTGATCTTGCTGTTGGAGGCTTTCAGAGAGCGCTCCTGGCCGATGCAGTTCAGCTCCCGCACCCTGCCGTTGACCGTCCCCGAGTGGGCCACGACCGTGGTCCTGGTCGTCCAGGTGTCGATCCATGGCTCGGGCGATGCGTACCAAGGATCCTCGCCGTGCTCGGAGTTGAGGATGTACCCGTCCTTGCGGCTCCAGATGATCGACACCGGTCCGCCGGGAGTGGTGAAGAGGAGCCCCTTGATGTCCTGGTCCGCGAAGGCGAGATGCCGGACGAACTCGGCCTCGTCCAGGACCCGGGCGGCGGTCGCGAAGGCGAGGAGCGAGGGCTTGGCGCTGGTGTCGCGGTTCATCAGGCCGTAGTGGTACTCGGGGTTGGCCGGGTCGGCCTCCTGCGGGTGGTGGATCACCGAGTCGTGCAGCTGGTACCAGTTGACGGCGCGCACTTTCTCGGACTTGGCGAGAGCGAGCGTGAGCAGCGTGTTCTCGGCGGCGTGCCGGTAGGTGTCGCTCCACCACGCGTTGGGCCGGGTCGGTGCGTACGCCTCGGTGAGCCACAGCTCCTTGTCGCCGCCGTACTCCTCCAGGACCTGGTTCGCCTTGCGCAGTGCGCCGAGGAAGTTCCAGTACGAGCCGGACGACCCCTGCGTCCACTCCTCGGGCGGCGGCGCGAAGTCGGGCGTGAAGTTGCCGCGACCGGGGTGGAAGGCGAAGGCGTCGATGAGGTCCCAGCCGCCCGCGTCATGGAAGTTCTTGGTCCATACGTAGTCCATGCCGCCGAGGCCGGCGTTCATGACCTTCATCCGCGAGCCCGCCGCGTCGAGACGCGTGGTGACCTGGCGCAGACCGTCCCGGACGTAGGCGTCGGCGCCGCGGCCCGACATCCAGGGCTGGTTGACCTCGTTGCTCACCTCGAAGTACGCGGCCTCGGCGTCCAGGGCCTTGGCGACATTCGTGTCGGCCCAAGCCGCGATCTGCTCCGGACTACCGCCCACGGGGATGCCGCTCAGCTCCACGTTGTGCCCGATGCCGTTCGCGTCCAGAGTCGCGGTGTCGATGCCCGGGGCACCCGCGTAGGCGATGCGGATCCACTTGATGCCGAGCGTCCTGACCAGCCCGAGTACTGCGTCCTTGCCGGGCTCGAGCAGCCAGGGGTAGTTGGCGAGGCCGAACATCGACTCCTTGCCCGCCTTGTACGCGAACTCCGGGAGCACGCTCAGATTCGTGCGGGCCAGCGCCTTGTCACTGCCGCTGACCGCCTGCACCTCGGTGAACACGATGTTCTGCGACGGCGAGGTCAGGGGAAAGGAGGCGTTCCAGGCGGCGCCCGCCGCGAGGCTCTTGCAGAGCGTTCCACCGGCGATCTTCTTGCCGCCGAAGTCCCGCGCCCACCACGTCAGGGTCACCGTCCTGGCCGCGGCGGAGCCGTTGACAACCTGCGCCCTGAGCGTCATCGTCTGCCCGGCCGCCTTGTAGAGGTTGAACGGCTGGTCGGTCCACACTTCCACGCCGAGGGGCCTCTTGGCCGCGAGCGCTCCCGCCCCGCGCGGCCGCAGATCGCCGAGGACCAGATCGGCCTCGGTGACCGCAGTGCTCGCGCCGGTCGAGGTACCGGGGGAATGGAGCCACGTGGCGTTCGTGCTCGCGGGGTTGGTCGACGAGAGGCAGAAGAAGCCCTTCGATCCCGCCCACGTCTCCACGTACGCGCCGCCCGCGTTCACCTCGTACGGAATGCCGCCTCGGGCGTCCCGCTCCCAGACGGTCAGCGCTTCGTACGACTCCGCCGCGCTCGCTTCGTACACCGTGCGGGAGAACATGAAGCCGGCCGGTGTGAGCGTGCTGGAGCCGCCGACCTCCCACTTCATGTGTGCCTTGCGAGGGGTGACGTCGAAGGTGCCGCGCACCGTGACTCCGGACACGCCGCTCGCCATCGTGTACGTGACCTGAATCGCGGGCCGCCCGTCGGGGAGCGTGATCCGGGCGGGCGCACCGCCGAAGGTGCGCTGCTGCCCGAGCACGGTGTCCTTGATCATGAAGTGGCTGAGCAGGATGCGGTCGGCGCCCGCACCGTCCTGCACGAGGACGCTGCCGTCGCTACGGCCGACCAGGGTGATGCCGTCGGCCTCGATGGTGACCGGGTCTGCGGCGTACGCGGGAACGGTCGGCAGCAGCGCGGCGCCGGTGGCGACGGCCGTGCCCTGGATGAATCTGCGGCGGGCGACTGACATGGAGGTGCCCTTCTCTTGGTCGGGGTGTTCCGGATGCTCCGAAGGCTCCGAAGCGGAAGGTGTGGTGGGGGAGTTGAGAGCTCGGCCGTTGGCTCCGGCGGAACTCAGCCCTTGACTCCGGTGAAGCCGAGCCCGGCGACGATGTACTTCTGGCAGACGACGAAGACGAGCACCGGCGGGGCGACGGCGAGCACCATCGCGGCGATCAGCTGGTCCTGCGGAGCCTGCGTGGCGAGCTGGGCGAGAGCGACGCTGATCGGCTGCTTCTCGGGGTCGGTGATGGCCACCAGCGGCCAGATGAAGTCCTTCCAGGAATGCATCACCGCGAGCAGACTGATCACCGCGAGCACCGGCATGCTCATGGGCAGCACGATCTTGGTGAGCAGTTGCCAGGTACTCGCCCCGTCGACCCGCGCCGCGTCGAACAGCTCCTTCGGCAGGGCGTCGAAGAACTGCTTGGCGAGTAGCACCGTGAAGGCGTTCGTGCCGGCCGGCAACCAGATCGCCCAGTAGGTGTCGCCCAGGTTGAGGTGCAGGAACGGCACATCGATCACGGTCATGAAGAGACTGACCATGTTCACCGTGTACGGCACGAACATCGTGGCGAGGATCGCCCCGTAGACGGCCTTGCCGAACCTCGGCCTGAGCACCGAAAGGGCGAAGCCCGCCGTGGCCGAGACGAAGAGCTGCACGAACCACGATCCGCCGACCACCAGGAAGGTGTTCATCAGATAGCGGCCGACACTCAGATCGGTGTACGCCGCCGAGAAGTTGCCCAGGGCCGGCCGGTCCGGCCAGAGGGCCAGGGGCTGAGTGGTGAGCTCGGTGGGCGTTGAGACCGCGCCCTTGACCATCCAGTACAGCGGTCCGATGCCGATGAGCAGCAACAGGATCAGAGAGAACACCTGGATGGAGCGCACTGCGGCGCGTACGCCGGGGCGTTGGCGGTCGCTGGTGGAGACGAAGGTGGTGAGTGTGGTCATGACGTGCTCCAGCTGCGGGTGGCCCGCAGATACACCGCGGAGAGCAGGGCGAGGGCGAGCACCATCAAGAAGGAGAGCGCGGCGGCCTGGCCGTACTCGCCGTCCTGGAAGGCGTACCGGAAGATCAGCAGCAGGACCGTGAGGGTGGAGTTCTCGGGTCCGCCGCCGGTGAAGACGTACGGCTCGGTGAAGACCTGCACCGTGTTGAGCAGCTGGACGAGCAGCAACAGTCCGATGACAGACCTGAGCTGGGGCAGCATCACATGCCAGATCCGCCGCCAGATCCCGGCGCCGTCCACCTCGGCGGCCTCATAGAGTTCGCCGGGGATGCCGACCATCGCCGCGAGGTAGATCAGGACCGCGCCGCCCATGCCCGCCCAGGTGGCCTCCAGGACCAGCGAGAGCATGGCGCTGTCGGAGGACTCCAGCCACGAGTACGGGCCGAGCCCGACCTTGCCGAGGACGTTGTTGAAGAGCCCGCTCCCCGGATCGTAGAACCACTTCCAGAGCAGGATCGCCACCACTGGCGGGATGACCACCGGCAGATACACCAGGAAGCGGTAGACGCCCGCGCCGCGCCGCACCGTCGACATGATCGCGGCCAGGATCAGCGGCGCCGGGAAACCGATCAGCAGGCCGAGAACCACGAAGAACAGGGTGTTCCCGACGGCGGTGCCGAGCAGCGGATCGTCGAACAACGTACGGAAGTTGTCCAGGCCGACCCAGACCGCGGGCTCGACCAGGTTGGTCTTCTGGAAGCTGAGCAGCAGGCTGCGCACGATCGGCCACCAGGCAAAGAGCCCGAAGACCAGCAGCGCGGGGACGAGGAACAGCCAGGCCGTGAACTGTTTGCGGGAGCCGGTGCCACGCCGCCGCTGCGGCAGGGTTCGCGGCACGGCCTCCTTGGCCACAGCGGCCGGGCGCCGGGACGGAGTGAGCAGGGCCATGGGCCGGCTACTTCTGGTCCGCGGCGAGCTTGGCATTGACGTCCTTCTCGGCCGAGGCCAGCAGGGAGTCGATGTCGGCGTCGCGCTTGGTGAGCACAGCCTGGACCACCGGGTCGAGCACGGTGTACAGCTTCTGCGCCTGGTACGGCGGCTCCGGCTTCAGTTTCAGCGTGGAGAGACCGTCGATGTACGGCTTGAAGTTCTGCAGCTTCACATTGACGTACGGCTTGATCGCTGCGTCGATCTCGGTCTGCCGTTTCTTGTCGAAGACCGGAAGCGTCGGCACGCCCACCGCGGACTTCGGGTCGGCAGAGAGCGCCTTGGCCTGCTCGGCGGCGATGTCGGTGCTGTACTGCGGCTTGGCGTAGGCGAAGGTCAGCCACTCGACGGCCGCTGCCGCATGCTTCTTGTCGGCGGACTTCGGGACCATGTAGATGTCACCGCCGATGAGCGTCGCGTCGCCGCCGGACTGCGGCATCGGGGCCACTCCGAAGGCGTCGGTGTTCTCCATGCCGAACTGCATCTTCGCCAGTCGGTACGTCCCCGGGCTGCCCATGAACATGCCGACCTGCCCGGCCGCGAACTGCTTGATCACGTCGTTCTGATTGTTGAGCAGGGATTTGCCGAGCGAATCGTCCTTCCAGCGCATGTCCTTGAGCAGCCGCAACCCCTTCTTCGTCGGCTCCCCGGTGAGCGTGGCGGCGTACGTGCCACCCTGCTCCTTCTCCAGCTCGCCACCGAAGGCGTACGACAGCATCGTCAGCTGCCAGCCGCCCTGGTTGTCCTTGGACTCGTGGACGAAGCCCGCCTTGCCGGTACTGTCGCTGATCCTCTTGGCGGCTGTGCGGACTTCCGCCCAGGTGGTCGGCGGTCTGTCCGGGTCGAGGCCGGCCTTCTCGAAGAGCTCGCGGTTGTAGACCAGGCCCTGGGCGTACGGATTCTGCGGTACGCCGTACACGTCGCCGGCGCTGTCGGTGAGCGGCTGGAGGACCTGAGGGTTGAACTCCTTGAAGCGCTTCCACTCCTTGAGCTGCCCGGTGATCGGCTGCACCTGCTTCTGCTGGATGAGCCGCTGCGGCTCGGTCAGCGGCACCTTGATGACGTCCTCGACATTGCCGCCGGACAGCTTCGCGGAGAAGGTCAGCGGGTCGAAGACCGTGGTCGAACCCTTGACCTTGATGCCCGGGTTGGCCTTCTCGAAGTCGGCCACCTGCTTCTTGAACAGGGCGACCCCCGGCTTGTCGGTGGCCGGCGGCATGCCCTGCACCCGCAGCACGAGATCGCCGTCCCCGCCGGCACTGCTCGGGGTGAGGGAGGAACAGCCTGCGAGGGTCGCGGTCAGCGCCATGCAGCCAAGTATGGCCGCACAGCGGAAGTTTCTGGGCATAACAGCTCCAAGAAGGGCAGGAGTGGGCTCGGTGCGGTGTAGTGCGGTGCTTTGCTCGTTGTGGTGGTGTGCGCCGTGGATCAGTGGGCGGGTGCGGGGCCCGTCGAGGCGCGGGGGATCAGGCGGGAGCCGATCTCCACGAAGGGGGAAGTGACTTCAAGGCCTTGTCCAGTACGGCCTGTTGTGCTCGCGATCGTCTCGATCAGGAGGTCCCCCGCGCGCGTGGCGATCTCTTCGGGGTCGATCCTGATCGTGGTGAGGCTGGGGGTGGAGACGGAGGCGAGCAGCGTGTCGTCGATGCCGATGACGCTGACGTCGCGCGGCACGCTCACGCCGAGGTTGGCCATCTGGTGCAGCACGCCGAGGGCGACCAGGTCGTTGTGGGCGATCACGGCCGTCGCTTCGTGGGCGGCGACGAGGGTGGCGGCGTGTACGCCCGTCTCGAACCGCGGCTCGTACGGGCCGAGCTCGGACAGGGAGAGGTCGAGCGCTTCGAAGGACTCCTGGATGGACTTGCCGCGGCTCAGCTCGGCGCGGGACGCGTTGATGAAGACGCAGCGCCGATGACCGTACGCCTTCAACTGCTCGGCGGCCTGTGCGATGCCGGCGGACAGTGAGATCCGGACCTCGGGGATGCCCGGCACATGACGGTTCACCACCACCAGCGGCATCTGGCCCGCGAGTTCATGGAGCCGGCCCTCGGTGAGGGTGGAGGCCCACAGGATCAGGCCGTCGACACGCTTCGATACGGCCGCGATGGCGGCCAGCTCGTCCGCCTCGCGCTCGTCGCTGTCGGCGACCAGGACCGTGTAGCCCAGGTGCCGGGCGCGGGCCTGCATCGCCTTGATGATCGGCGGGAAGAACGGGTTGGCGATGTCCGGGACGATCAGGCCGAGTGTTCCGGTGCCGCCGCCGCGCAGTGAACGGGCCGCCGGGTTGGGGGAGTAGCCGAGCTTGGCCGCGGCGTCGAGGATGCGCTGCCGCGTCGTCGGCTGCACCTGGTCGGGTGCGGTGAACGCGCGGGACACCGTCGACACCGAGACGCCCGCAGCGCTCGCCACCTCCCGGATCGTGACTGCCACGGACGGCCTCCTCGTCGTCTTGAGCCGGGAACCCCGGTCCTCTCGCACCTGGACCCTGCGAATGCGGTTGATGTTTGCGAACGTTCCCAGGGCGTGTCAAGACGCGTGTCGGGACTGTTACGTCGAGGAAAGCCTTCTGAATGCAAGGGTCTTGCGCTTCGACTCGACTGCTGCCGATGATGTGTTCTCAAGAACGGCACTGAAATTGCGGGAACGTTGTCATAGAGGAGTGGAATGAAGATCACCGGCCTGGAAGTGCTGACTCTCCCCGACCACGGCGACAGCATGATGCTGGTCGTGGTCGACACCGACGAGGGCATCCACGGCCTGGGCGAGGTCGGCATCAGGTCGCGCCAGCGGGCGGTCGCGGGCGGTCTCGAGCACCTGGCGGAGCTGATCGTCGGCGAGGACCCGCGACGGATCGAGCACCTCTGGCAGGTGATGTTCCGGCGCGGGTTCTTTCCCGCCGACCGCATACTCGGCGCCGCCATCGCAGCGGTGGACGTGGCGCTTTGGGACATCCGCGGCAAGGCGCTCGGCGTACCGGTGCATGAACTCCTCGGCGGCCGGGTGCGTGATCACGTACCCGCCTATGTGCATGTCGGCGACGGCTACCACGATCGCGCGTGGTTCCTGGACCGCTGCCGCGACCTGGTCGCCCAGGGCTGGCGCCATCTGCGATTCGCCTCGCCGCACGATGCGGACGGCACGCTCGACGCCCGTCGGTGCCTGCGCGACTCGGTCGACCTTTTCCACCAGGTGCGGGACGCGGTCGGCGAAGAGGTGGAGCTGATCCTCGACGTCCATACGCGCCTGGATCCGCCGGAGGCGCTCACCCTGTGCCGGGAGATCGAGGCGGCCCGCCCGTACTTCGTCGAGGACCCACTGCGCTGTGAGAACCCGGACAGCTACCGCATGCTGCGGGCCCGCACCGGCGTACCGCTGGCCGCAGGTGAACAGTACGGCTCCAAATGGGAGTTCAGGACACTCATCGAGGGCGACCTCATCGATTACGCGCGCGTGGACGTCGGGGTGGCCGCGGGCCTGACCGAGGCGAAGAAGATCGCGGCGATGGCGGAGACCCACCACATCAAGCTCGCCACCCACAACCCGCTCGGCCCGGTCACCGCCGCCTCCTCGCTCCAACTCAACCTGGCCTGCCCCAATGCGGCGATCCAGGAGCACCAGACCGACCCCGATCCGGCCATCGCCGCCCTCTTCACCGCGCGGCCGACGATTCTGCCGGGGCGGGTGGAGCTGAGCGAACTGCCCGGCATCGGCGTCGACATCGACCGGGAGGCGGCACGCCGGTACCAGGCCGCGGCGGCCGAGCGCCCGCACTTGCGCACGACGGACGGGGCGTTCACCAACTGGTAGCCGAGCAGGGCCGGTCGGCCGCTCGGGCCCGCCCCTGGGGATTCGAAGGCCGCGTACAGCCCTTGGGCCCCATCCGGTATCGAACAGGACGCCAGACAAGGGGCGGGCCCCTTCCGGACAACACCCGCGCCTGTCGGTGGAGGGCGTATCCCCAGGCGATGTCCAAGACGGTCAGCATCTCGCCGTCGCACAGGGCGACCTCGGATGGCGGCCCGTGACGATCTCGAAGCAGTCGGAGGGCCGCTTCGTCCCGAGGTGGGGGCTGATCCTCAGTCATTCCACCGGCATGGACGCTCTTACGGACCCCAGCCATCGAGCGAAGAGTCGCAACCCGGAGACCTGCCTCGTCGGCGGGGATCGCCCGTACGCCGAACCAGGGGTGCCATGTTCATGCCGCTGACTGGGCGGCCGGGCACCATGACAACGGGACATTCGCATCACCGTCCCGGCGGGCCCACAGCCCGCGTCTGCACACTGAGTACGAATTCCGACTCCAGGAAGTGAGGCGAGTTCCGTCGTGTCGTTCAGAGGAGCCGCGAGACCGGTCGAACTGGGCCTTGTCGGCATAGCGTTCATGGGCGTGCTGGTCGGCGCGTCGGCGGCGCCGGCCGGCAGTCAGGAACGCGAGAAGCTGCAGGTGACGGCCGTGTCGTCGCGACCCGGCACGGTGTCGGGAGACGACGCCCTGATACGTGTCGAGGTGCCCGCCTCCATAGCGGCAGACCAGGTCCGGGTCGAGGTGGAAGGCCGGGACGTGACCTCGAGCTTCCGGCCCTCCGGCGACAACGCGCTGATGGGCGTGGTGAAGGAGCTGTCCAAGGGCGACAACAAGCTCACGGCCAGGGCTCAGGGCGCGGACTCCGGACAACTGACCCTGAAGAACCACCCCATCACGGGGCCGGTGTTCGCCGGGCCGCACGAGCAGCCGTTCGTCTGTGACACCGCCGAGTTCAAGACGGTCACCGGCGGCACCCTCGGGCAGCCGATCGACAAGGACTGCTCGGTCAAGACCCGCGTCGATTACATGTATCGCACCACGGCTGGCAAGTTCGTTCCGTTGCCCGACGAGAAAGTCCGTCCCGCCGACCTGGCGACCGCCACGACGAGCGTGGGTAAGAAGGTGCCGTACATCGTCCGTGTAGAGACCGGCACCATCAACCGCGGCATCTACGAGACGGCCGTGCTGCACGACCCGAACGCCGGTACCCCCGACCCGCTGCAGCGTGGGCCAGGCTGGAACGGGCGCCTCGTGTACGGCTTCGGCGGGGGCTGTAACGGCGGCTGGTACGTCCAGGGCCGCAACACCGTCGGCATCATGAACGACACGTATCTGAGCAAGGGCTACGGCGTCGCATCGTCCACGCTGAACGTCTTCGGCAACAACTGCAACGACCTGCTGGCCGCCGAGACCATGAGCATGGTCAAGGAACGCTTCGTGGAGACGTACGGCGACCCGGCCTTCACCATCGGAAACGGCTGCTCCGGCGGCTCGTACCAGACCCACCAGATCGCCGACAACTACCCGGGTCTGCTGGACGGCATCCTCTCCGGCTGCAGCTTCCCCGACGTCGGCTTCGGGACGATTCAGACGCTCAGCGACGCCCAGCTCCTGAACCACTACTTCAAGGAAGTCGCGCCGGACGCTTTCACCAAGGAGCAGCAGAAGGCGGTCTCCGGGTTCGGCAAGTGGGAGAGCATCGGCAGCCTGGCCAGGGCCGACGGCCGTATCGACCCCACGGTGTTCTGCCCGCCCCAGCTGCCCGAGGGGCAGCGCTACGACCCCGACACCAACCCGGACGGTGCCCGCTGTGACGTCTACAGCCACACCGTGAACGTCTACGGCGAGGTACCGGAGACAGGAAAGGCGCGCAGGCCGCTCGACAACACCGGTATCCAGTACGGACTTGAGGCCCTGAACAAGGGGACCATCGACATGGACCAGTTCATCGACCTGAACCGGCGCATCGGCGGCCTCGGCGACGATGCCAAGCCCGCCGCGGAGCGCACCGTCGCCGACCCCAAGGCGGTACGGACGGCCTACCGCACGGGCCGCATGCTGAACGGCGGTGCCGGCCTCGCCGACGTTCCGATCATCGACTACCGCGACTACACGGACGACGCGGCGGCCGGCGACATGCACATGCGCTTCCACTCCTTCTCCACCCGGGCGCGCTTGGACAAGGCCAACGGAACCCACGCCAACCAGGTCATGCTCACCCGCGCCAACGGGCACGGATTCACTCTCGCCGGGATGCTGTCCGACATGGACCAGTGGCTCACCGGCATCAAGGGAGACTCCGGCAACGACGCCCCCATCGAGAAGATCGTCCGCCACCAGCCGCAGGGTCTCACGGACGCCTGCTGGACCCGTGGCATCGGTGCGAAGAAGATCGCGGAGCTCCAGGTCGAGGGCATCGACAACACCGAGTGCAACACCCTCTACCCGGTGTGGACATCGCCGCGGATGGTCGCCGGAGCCGATGTGGCCAACGACATCGTCAAGTGCCGCAAGCGTCCCGTGATCCGCTCCGACTACCGAGTTCCGGTGACCGACGGTCAGTTCAAGGATCTGAAGGCGATCTTCCGGGACGGTGTCTGCGACTGGTCCAGGCCCGGGGTGGGTCAACAGGACCTCGCCGGTACATGGCTCTCCTTCGACCGGAAGTGACAGGATCGCGGCAGGTGAGCCAGGACTGGGGGCAGTGCGACCTCTCGCAGTAATCGCACCACCTCGCCGGTTCCGGCCCGCACCCTGCGGGCCGGAACCGCAAAAGCCCGTCGCGGCTGGCCGCGACGGGCTGGTCAGCGACTCGGAAACGGATGGCCGGCCTGGGAACCGCCTACGACACCGAGCCCGCGCCGCGCACAGTGGACGATGCGATCGCCGACCCCGGCCGGCACGACGCCGCCCGTCCCGTGCCCCCGAGCGCTGCCCCGGGCCGAAGGCCAGGTCGAAGTGGTTGTGCGGCTCAGTGAACAGCACTGCCGCCGAGGTGGAGGCTGCCGTGTTCGACCAGGCCGGGCACCGCGACCCCGGGCACCGTCGACCCTGGGTCGCGCTGCGCACGATACCGATACGCGGGATCGGAGTCCCATTGGAGTCTGGCCATCCCGGCGTCGACGATTCCGGGCGACACGGCGTTGCTGCGGATGCCCCGCGGGGCGAGTTCGCTGGTGAACGTGCGCATCAGCGATCGGACGGCGGCCTTGCTGGCCGAGTACGTGTGACGATCAGGATCCCGGCCGCCTCGACCGCGAGCCAGCGCCGCGCGGCTTCCGACGCGAGACGCCGCGGTCCTGCTGATGCCGACCCGGCCGACGCCGGGCGCTGGCCCGCCGACGAAGCCGAACACCACTGAGTTTGTTCATCAGTTGAACCGTGCCCGTGCTTCTACACGCATTCGTGTGCTGCGAAGTGAGGCGCAGGGCGGGGAAGTCGCCGGTTAAGCCTTGCGAGCGACGGCACACCACATGGGCAGGGCGTCGTCCGGAGTGTCGGACGGTCCGGGACGCCAGCGGGTCAGGGTGACAACGCCCGGCTCCAGGATGTCCAGGCCACCGCAGAATCGTTCCACCTCTTCGTGGGTGCGGGGGGTGGCGGAGGCGTGGCTGGCGGCGCGCTCGTTGTAGATTCGCATGGATTCGGCGACTTCGGGGGCGGTGACGTCGACGGCCGGATGGGACAGGACGAGGTGACTGCCGGGGGCAAGGCGGTCCAGCAGCCGGCGGGTGACGTCCCACGGGTCCTCGGCGTCCTTGATGTACTGCAGGATCGCCACCAGCATGAGGCCGACCGGCTGGTCCAGATCCAGGGTGTGGGAGGCCGCGTCGAGAATCGTGTCGACGTTCCGCGCATCGGCCAGCGCATAGTCGGTCTGCCCCTCGGGGTTACTGACCAGCAGCGCCCGCGCGTGGGAAAGGACGATCGGATCGTTGTCGACGTAGACGACACGCGATTCGGGAGCGGTCCGCTGGGCCACCTCGTGGGTGTTCTCTGCGGCGGGAATGCCCGTACCGATATCGAGGAACTGACGGACCCCGACCGACGCGAGGTGACGTACGGCGCGGCCGAGGAAGGCCCGGTTGGCCCGGACCGACGGCACAATCGTCGGGTTCGCGCGGGCAGCGAGTTCGGCTGCCTCCTGATCCACCGGATAGTGATCCTTGCCGCCCAGCCAGACGTTGTAAACGCGGGCGGGGTGTGCGCTCGTAGGGTGTGGTGCGGACAGTGCGTAGTCGTTCATCGTTCGTCACCTCGTGCGGCCGAAACGGCCAGGTCGGACCCAGGTTCGGCAACGGTACCCGTGTGATCCGCCCCTCACTGCCGATCAGCGGAAATCGCTTGGCGAGCGTTCTGCACTGGCGCGTTCCATGGCGGACCGTGCGGTACGGGCCACAGGGAACGGCAACACGACGGGTTCAGAGGTTCAGAGCACCGCGATAACCGACCGGGCCGCAGAGGATCTTGGGGAGTTCGCTGGTGTCCAGGACATCGATCCTGTGGTGCGGTTCGCCGTGTGGGCGAGCCCGTTCCCACACGGCGTCGAAGAGTGCCTGGGCGACGTTGGCGAGCCCCCCGCGGAACGAGGCTGGGGGCGACCTCGCTGCCGGAGCACCGCAGCGGAAGCATCGCCGTCTCGCCTTCGCAGACGATGAGCTTGAGCGGTACACCATCGACGGTCCGGATCCACATGCCCCGGGCGAGGGACTCGTCCACATCGTCGGCAGGATCTGAAGCGTTGATCCACCCTGAGTCCCCAGGCTGTGAGGCCATGACCAGCCGAAACGGCGGTCGTGGGCCTGTTGTCGTTCGATGGGGGCGCGCGCCATTCAGGAATGAGGCAGCAGTCGCCACGGTGGGGGCCTGGTGCAGCGCCGCGCTGATCCTGCGAGGGTCAGGTGGCCTTGAGTGGGGTGCCGTCGTAGGTCCATCGGAAGGTTAGCCGGTAAACTGCTCGGCGACCTTCCGCAGCTCCGGGTCCTCCGTGCCGACGATGAGGCGCTTGTCGATCACGGCCTCCTCCGACACGGTAGGCAGCGGCACCATCTCGATCAGAAGCCGCTTGCCTGCTCGCGCCAATGCGCCGACTGCCCGCCCCGGAGTTGTTCACGGAGCAGTGCGCCGGCAACGGGCTGCTCGCCATCGCCTGGCCGGACGGAGACACCTGGGAGGTCCGGCTTGCGGCCCGCGACGAGGGGCTGCTCAGGTACGCCGGGGGTGGAGTTCGGGGGAGGCGAGTGGCGCCCCGTCAAGGACTAGATGTGGCGACGGGCCCACCGGACCCGGAACGGGGCACGGAGGTTGGTCTCTCCGCGCGGGGCGAAGACACCGACCGTGAACGAGTCGGCCGATCGTGACCGACGATGGGTGGGGAGAGCGCCGAGCTGAGCTGTGCCGGTCCTGAGCATCGACCGTGGCCGTGTTGCGGGACGGGCGGCTGCCGGGACGGCTTTTGACTGGTGACGCCTGGGTGATCGTGCCCATATGGCAGGCTCGTGTGCATGAGACCCGACCTGGCACTCGTCCGCGAGCTGATCGAGGAATCGCCGGTGATCAGTGCCCGGCCAGGTGCCGGCGTGCCGGCCGCGTGGATCCGCGCGGCCGAGTCCGTCGTGGGCACGCTGCCGCCCTCGTACCGGTGGTGGCTGACGGAGTACGGCAGCGGCACGTCTGGCGGTGCGCGGATAGCGACTGTCCCTTCACCCGGGACACGTTCCGATGGGGACGACGACATCACCGGCGGATGGCGCCTCGACGGGGACCGGCTCTGCTTCTGTGCCGAGCCCGATGGTGGTGACACCTACCACTTCGCGCTCGACCGGCAGGCGGGCGAGGAGTACGCGGTGGTCCGCCGCGACCGCGTGAGCGGCCAAGAAGAGCTGGTGGCGGACACCTTCGCGGGATTCCTGACCGTTCAGGTGGCCCTGAGCAACGGATTCGGTGCCGGGTTCACGTCCGCACTGGCCCGGCTCTGGAGGTCGACGCCGGGGGTCCTGCTGCCCAACGGCGTGCTGATCTATGGCCCACACACCATCCTCGAGCGCAACGAGACCTACCAAGTAGGCGAATACGCGCCGGACTGGGTCCTCATCGGGGACGACAGCGGAGGCAGTGGCCTGTTCATGCGGCGCCACCCCTGTGACCGAACAACGGTCTATCTCCTCGATCTCGGGGCCGGCGAGCGGGACATCGACAGCTGCGGCGTCAGCGAGAAGCTGACCGACAACCTCCTCGACTGGCTACGGTGCGACGGGATCCGAGAGGGCCGCGCGACCACAGAAGGCGCCAGAGATTCCTGAGCGATCGGTCGGACTGCGAAGCTCTCGATCGTCAACAGGGCGAATGTCGCCCCAGCGCGGCCTAACCTGTCGACGAGTGTTCGATGCCGAAAGTCCAATCGAGCATAGTTCGGAAGAACTCGATAACTCCCTGTTCTTCGCTGTACCAAGCGCATGCCAAGTCGTTGACGCGTTGCCACACGATCAGATCCGTGTGGTTGGGTTGCTGGAGCGGGATCGCCCAGCTAACGATGTTCTGTTCCTCCTCGGCGATGAACAGATATCCGTCCGCGATCTCCAGCTCTTCCAGCGTGAAGATTGAACCGCCGACTTATATGGGGAAAGCGGGACGCGGTCGGGTTGGCCGCTCGTAGCGTGCCGTAGGACGCCGGTCCGGGTGACTCGTGAACCGTCTGCCGCTCTTCGGGGCTGGCTCTCCCGGGGTATGTCGCCGGTCCGGTGTCCGTCCGCGGTCTGACTCAACAGAGGCGTGTCCCGGCCAGGTTGGTTCCGGAAGTCGGCGTGTCGACCGTGGCTGTCCCCGTCGTCCGACTGTGAGGAATCAGGTCCCGTGATACTGCTCGGTGTCGACCCACACAAGTCCACCCACACCGCCACCGCCGTCGAGCCGGTCTCGAACCAGCAGGTCGGGTCGATGCGGATCGAGGCCAGTCTGGCGGACTACCGGCGGCTGCTGGCCTGGGCCAAGCGGTGGCCACAGCGGAAGTGGGCTGTGGAGAACGCCAACGGCCTGGGCCGGCATCTCGCCCAGTGGCTCATCGCCCGCGGTGAGAGCGTCGTCGACGTGCCTGCCGCGGCGACCAGCCGGGTGCGCGAACTTTCCCGCGGTGGACGGCGTAAGAACGACCAGATAGACGCAGCGGCCGCAGCCACCGTTGCTTATCTGCAGGGAGAAGGGCGGGATCTCGCGCCTGAGGATCACACCACGGCGCTGGCCCTCCTGGACGAACGGCGTGTGAACCTGGCCCAGGCCCGGGTGCGCACGGTCAACCAGCTCCACGCGCTGCTGCGTGACCTGCTGCCCGGCGGCGCCCCGACCCAGCTGTCCGCGGACCTGGCCGCCAAACTGCTGCGATCCGTCCGCCCCGCCGGCGATATCGAGACCGTCCGGAAGGACATCGCCTGGGACCTGGTCGCCGAGATCCGGAAACTGGACAAGCAGCTCACGGACAACGCTGCCCGGATGCAGAGCCTGGTAGAGGCATCGAGCAGCACGCTGATGGACACCCCGGGCATCGGGCCGGTCATGGCCGCTCGGCTGATCGGCCGCACCGGACGGGCTCACCGCTTCTCCACCTCGGCGGCATTCGCGAACTATGCCGGTGCCGCCCCGGTGGAGATCGCCAGCGCGGACAAAGCCCGCCACCGGCTCTCCCGCTCCGGCGACCGCCAGCTCAACTCCGTCCTCCACACCATCGCGGTCGTGCAGATACGGATGCCGAAATCACCCGGACACGCCTACTACCAGCGCAAACTCTCCGAGGGTAAGACGCCGAAGGAAGCGAAGCGGTGCCTGAAACGCCGCCTGGCCGACCACGTGTGGCGCGTCATGATCGCCGATGAGCGAAAAGCCAAGTCGCTCCCTAACCAAGGGACTTGACAAGACACAGAGGCACCCCGGGTTCGGTAGAGATCTCAGATTGTGGTTGTGACCTGGGGCTTCGTGGATTCCATGTAGTGATTGGCCTCGTACTCGACGGGCGGGACGTGGACTATCTCACCGTGGAGTCGGCGGTGGCAGTACCAGTCGATCCACTCGGCGGTGGCGAGCTCGACCTGAGAGAGCGTCTTCCAGGGCCGGCCGGGTTTGATCAGCTCGGTCTTGAACAGACCGATCGTCGATTCCATCAGGGCGTTGACGCTCCTATAGTTGTCAACTCGCTGTGGGGACGGTCCGTGGTGCGGGTCGGATCAGGTGGTAGACCTCGCGGATGACGTAGCGCTTGAGGCAGCGGATGATCTCGCGTTTCGTCTTGCCTTCGGCGGTGCGGCGGGTGACGTAGTCGATCGTCGGTTGGTGGAATCGCATGCGGACGATGACGGTCCGGTAGATCGCGGCGTTGAGCTGGCGGTGGCCGCCGTGGTTGATGCGGTGCCTGCCGCTGGTCATGCCGGAGCCGGTGGGCACAGGAGCGATGCCCGCAAGCTTGGCGAGGGCGGCCTCGGACTTGATGCGTTCAGGGTTGTCGCCGACCACGACGAGGATCTCCGCGGCGGTGTCCACACCGATGCCGAATGGTTCGAGTAGTTGCGGGGCGGCACGCAGGGCTTCGGCGTAGTCGGCGGGCGCCCGTTTTGTGGTCACGCGAGGCCGAGGAGTGCGAGGGGTCGGCGGGCGTCGCGTGCGTTGCGGCGGAGGCCGGCGACGATGTTCTTGACGCCGCTCAGCCGGAGAGCGCCGACGGCGAGGTTGCGCCAGGTCGCCATCGCGCGGGGTGCGTTGCCGGTCCGAAGCTGGGAGGCGTCCTCGGCGAAGGTGGTGTCGCGGACGTGGTGCAGGGCCTCGATCTTCCAGTGGTCGCGGATCAGTCTCGCGAGTTGGACGGGGGTGGCCTGCTCGGCGGTCAGGCTGGTGACCGCGTAGACGGTCGTGATGGTGGTCTTGCCGGTCTTGCGGTCGGTGCGGCGGCGCTTGATCTGGACGGCCTGGCGGGCGCCGGGGAAGAGCAAGTTGTTCACGGTGGCTACCTTGATCCGGCGGATCTCCGCGCGGCCGTGGCCGGCGCCCCGGGTGCGGTCCTGGAACGGGATGTCCTTCCAGGGAAGGGACTTCAGCTGCTTGCGCAGCTTCTTCTGGTTGCCCTTGACGATTGCGATGTAATGGGCCCCGCGGCCCAGGAGGTAGGCGGCGTGCTCGCGTTGCGTATGGAGCGCGTCGCTGGTGACCACGGTTGCGGCCAGGTCGGCGACGGTGTCGAGCAGCGGCTGGAAGCGGGTGACCTCACCGGTCTTCTCGCCGACGTCGAGCTGGGCCAGGACCAGCCCGGTGGTGTGCTCCACCGCGGCGAGCAGGTGGATCCTCCGCCCCTGGGCCTTCGCCGCGCCGCGCAGGGACTTGCCGTCCACGGACAGTCCGCGCAGCCCGGTGCTCTCGGGCCGGCGGTCGGTAAGCCATCCGCCCACCGCCCGGTCCAGGGCATCACCGTCGATGCGGGCGAGCAGTCGGCGGACCGTCGCCTCCGAGGGCACCAGCCTCCGGGGCAGTACTGGATCGGGGCGCACGCCGAGTCGCTCCAGCACGTGCGGCGGCGCGTCCGCGATCCACTCGCCGACCGCCAGCAGCGAGGTCGCGCCGGTCAGCACCGCGCACGCGGTTAGCGTGAGCACGACGGCCAGGGCATGGCGCACGCCGCGCGGATCGCGCGGATCCGGCACCTGAGCCAGCCGCTCCAGCAGGCCGGGCACCTCCCCGGGCCCGACGTCGGACTGCTCGCGGAGCCGGTCAAGGGCAGGCGGAATCAGGGATGAAGCGTCGGCAGGCACGGTCTTCCAGGCAGGTCACGGGGCGTAGAACACTCCATGATCACGGGAACCTTCCCTGTATCGTCCCCCGGTCACATCAACGCCGCAGCCCCGCCTGCCACCCAGGTCTGCCAGACATGACGGGTGTTCGGCAGGTCAGGGCGGTCAAGGAGCCAGAGCACATACCCGGCATGGCACCGGGCCCACGAACTGTCCGAATCGACTGCACGATCGAGCCTGCCCCGTAGGTCAGCGCTGTCGACAGCCCGGGCAACCCGCACGTACTCGCGATCCTTGCAGCGATACGCCCGGTGGACGACGATCTCGACCAGGTCGGTGAGCTTCGCCTTGATCGCCTCCTCCTGGCGAGCACGGGCCACCTCCCGGATCAGGCTCTCCTTCGTACCCCACGCCTTCGCATGCCGCGTCCACTCCAGCGGGTACCTCGCCTCCCACTCCAGGAAGAGCAACGCATAGGGCAGCCCCGGCCACGTCGCCAGATCCCCACCCACAGGACCACCCCACACCCCATCAGGCAGTGAACGCCTCTGGGCTTGCTGATACCTCCGGCGCGCCTGCAGAAAGGCCGGCTCCCGGTACCGCTCGTCCACTCCCAGGGGCCGCGTCAGCCGCCACAACTCGTAGTACCGGGCGCGCGCGTCCGCGACCTTCCTCCGGGCCTCCGCCAGATGGACGAGCGCTGCACCTCTCGCAGCCGGATCCTCCGCTATAAGTCCGAACGCCCACCCCAGTCGCTCAGCCCATGCACAAGCGTCGTCCGCATCTGTACCTGCCTCTTCAGCCACGCACGGGATCATCTCCTAGCGCAGCCAGCTTGCTCCACCCGACGCTGCAGGGGAGACGCAAGGGCTCCGAAGCGCAACGGACGTGAGCAGGAACCGCCCGCTCGCCCTCTCTTCATCTCAAGTGATCACGAAACGGACGCCCGCCGACTACGCCGAAACCCTGGGGCGGCACGGTGGACCAGCTCAGCAATCATTTTCGTCAGTTCCTTGGCCTCGGCGTCGAGGTACTGCCACCGTTTGGCCAGTGTTCGAAGGGCGTGACGCAGTGCGTCCTCGGGGCCCTCCAGCTGTCGAGGACGCAGGCCCGCCAGGTGCCGGGCCAGAGCGATTTGCGTTTTGCCCGCGGTCTCGTTGCGCAAGGGATCAGGAGCGTGGACAAGCATCGCTTTCATGGTGACCATCGCCGCCGAGCGCTGTTCGACGGCCTGGTCATGGGCGATCTTGAGCTGCCGGATCATCTCGGCTTCACCGTCGGCGCTCTTGGGCGTGGCCGTCACGAACCCGGCCAGGACGGCTCGGGCGGCGTTCTCGGCGTCCAGGGTGTCGGACTTGCCGTTCATCCGTCGCAGCCGCCGGTCCGGGCGGCCAGCCTCGACCACCTTGTGCCCGGCCCGTCGAAGGAACGAGGCCAGGGTGGCGCCGTAGGAGCCGGTGCCCTCGATTCCGAAGGCCAGAATCCTGCCGTATGAGCCTGCCCAGTCCAGGAGTTGCTGGAATCCGCCGTCGGTGGGGATCGTCAAGGTCGCCAGGATCCCGCCGATCGTGTCCATCACTGCAGCGACGTGCACATGCTTGTGTGTGTCGACGCCGATCACGACGTGCCCGGACCTGTGCTGCTCGTTGTTATCCACCGCGTTCCCTTCGGTCGGTAGCGTGGGATGCACGCTGTCGCCGGCCGGAGGGACAGGACTGTCACGGGGACGCTTTGACGAGTTGGCTCCAGGCTCCTATGAGGTCACGTCCGTCCGGCGGCAGCGCTTGTTGCGTGCCCGGCCGGACGGTCGACAGATCAACGCCAGGACACCCGTGGGGTCGGTCGTAAGCAAGAGTCAGACCGTCACGGCCGGGGCTACCCGATCCTTGCGGGATCCGGTACGAACAGACTGACAGTCGTAGGCGTCGCCGACCGAGCCGATCGATGCCGCGATCCCTGCTCGGTCCAGATGCTCGGCCAGCGCGAACGATGTGTACTGCGATCCCGCGTCCGAGTGATGTATCAACTCGCCCTGTGCGTAAGGCAATCCGTCCCGGTCGCGCTGCCACAGCGCCATCTCCAGGGCGTCCAGGACGAGCCTGGTCTCCTTGGTGGCAGCAGCGGACCAGCCGACGATGCGACGGGAGAAGGTGTCCACGACGAAGGCGACGTAGACGACCCCGTTCCAGGTGGCGACGTGCGTGAAGTCGGCGACCCAGCAGCGGTTGGGAGCACTGGCAACGAAATCACGGTCGAGGAGATCCGGGGCCCGCTCGGCAGCCGGATCGGTGATCGTCGTGATCACCATCCTGCCGCGGACGGCGCCGGTGATGCCGAGCTCGCGCATGAGGCGCTCGACGGTGCAGCGGGCCACGGCGTGTTCCTGCCGGTTCAGCTCGCGCCAGATCTTCCGGGCCCCGTAGACGCGGTAGTTGGACGTGTAGACCTCCTGGATCCGCTCCTTGAGTTCCTCATCGCGCACGGAACGGGCGGAAGGAGTCTCGAGGCGTTTCTTGTGGGCGTAGTACGTGGAAGGGGCGATCTTGCAGTCGTGCTCGGTGAGGGTTCTGCAGATCGGCTCGACGCCGCCGAAGCGGTACCGGTGCTCGTCGATGAACGCTACGAGCGTGTGTGTGGCCGGTCGAGCTCGGCCGCGAAGAAACTCGCCGCGGCCTTCAGGATCTCGTTGGCCCGCTTCAGCTCGGCGTTCTCCTTCTTCAACGCCTTGAGCTGGGAAGACTCCTCCGTCGTCGTCCCCGGACGCGTCCCCGCGTCGATCTCGTGCTGCTTCACCCAGTTCCGCAAACGTCTCGCGGGACCCGATGCCGAGCCTGTCGGTCACCGACTCTGGTGCGCAATTCCGGGTGGGTGGTCAGGCTGTGAGTCGGTAGCTGAGGCGGGTGAGGTTGCTGGTGCGGCTGCGGTCCAGTGGATGCTCGGTCCAGTGGGCGTCTAGGCGGACGACGTTGATCGCGGTGGCGGAGAAGGCGTGCTGGAGGCGGACTTTCGGCAGCCCGCGGTAGCGGGCCCGGCGGATGCCGGTGATGTCGAGTGCCTGGTTGATGGTTCCTTCCACTCCGGCCCGCAGGGCGTACTTGTCCTTCCAGGTCTTGGTCTTCTGTTCGGCGCGGGCGGCGGCGAGGACGGTGTGCAGGTGCTCGGGGTAGAGGGTGAGCATGCGGTTGCCGCGCCGGGCCGAGGTGCACTCGGGTCGGACGGGGCATGCTTGGCAGTCCGTCTTAGCGAACTCGACGACGATGGCGTCTCGTTCGCGTTGTCGCACCGGGTGCCATCCGGTGCTGGTGTTGCCCTGGGGGCAGCGGACCCGTCGGGCTTTCCAGTCGATCCGGAAGGCGCTCTTGTCGTAGCCGGCGTGGCTCTTGGCCTGGGCGGATCGGTCGAGGAGGACGGGAGTGACCATGACGGTTCCGCGGCTGCGGGCGGTCTCGATCAGTTCGGCGGAGGGGTAACCGGAGTCCAGGTAGTGCTCGGCGGGCGGCAGGCCGCGGTCGGCGAGTTGTTGCTGGATCGGCGCGGTGGCCTTCACGTCCGGCACCGTCGACAGGGTGGTGGTCACATCCGTGATCAGGTTCGGCCGTCCCCGGACTTCGGCTTCGGCTTCGGCTTCGGGGGGAGTGTTGTCGCAGCTCTCGGTGAGATGGACCTTGTAGCCGAGCCAGAACAGGTCGTCGCCCTTGGCGGACCAGCGGGCGTCGGTGTCGTAGGGCGAGGCGAGGCGGAGATGGCCGGGCGGGACACCGTCCTCGTCGGCTTCCCGCTTGCTGACCACCTCCTTGCCCCGGCTGCTGGTGCGGACGGTGTAGGTCTGCACGAGGACTTGGCGCATGATGTCCACGGCCCCGATCTCCCGCAGCCAGGCCGGCGCGTCGGGCGACCAGACGGCCCGGCACAGCCGCAACGCGTCCTGTCCGTAGACCTGGGACAACTGGTCGCGCTTGACCTTGGAGCCGGGCAGTTTCCAGCTGTCGACCCGAGGTCCGTAGCGGTGGGCGAACTCCGGCACGTCCACGGCCCGGGCCAGCCAGTCCGGTGCCGCGACCGACAGCGCCTCCAGCGCAGCCCGCACGCTCTCCCCGGCCAGCTCCAACCGGTTCAAGTCCCGTACCGCGCTGACCACATGGGTGGAATCGGTGCGCTGCTTTCCTCCCGCGGCCACCAGCCCGGCGTCCACGCAGTACTCAAGGAGCCGGTCGAAGACGACACGCTCCATGCCGTTGCCGACCAGGCGGGCCCGGAACCGGGGCAGCACACTGTGGTCGAAGCCGGTGTCCGTCAGCTCCAGGCCGAGGGCGTACTTCCAGTCGATGGCCCGTATCGCCATCGCCGCGGCCTGCCGATCAGTCAAATTCTCCGCGAACTGCAACACCGTGACCAGCGACAGCATCCCCGGCGACAGACCCGGCGCCCCACGCACCCCGAACGCCTCGGCGAACGGCTCATCGGTGAAGACCTCCCCGAGCCGGTCCCGCACCCGGATCGCCAAACTCCCCTGCGGGAACGCCGCCCGCGCGACCCGCACCGTCTGCTCCGGCACCGGCGGCAGCCCCATCGGCCGCAACGACATCACAACCCACCCTCCACGGCCGGACGACACGTAACGACCGCAGGAACGATCATCACCTACCGGTCAAGCAGCCGCAGAGAATTGCGCACCAGAGTCGTCACCGCCTGCAAAGCGGTCGTCTCGTTCGGGTGCTCGTCGCGCACCTCGGCGACCATGCGCACCGCACGGCGCCGCAGCTCGAGGGGATAACGGGAAGGTCGTGCCATGACTCGATCCTTTCATGAAACCGAGCCTCTACCGATCCCGGGGCGGTTCAAGATCGCGTTGTGTGCGTTGAGTAGTTCCTTGCAGGACCCGAGCTGGTGATGGAACGCGCTGAGCTCGGGCGGGAGGCTCATGCCGAGCCGATGTTCTGTCTCGGCGATCACGGTCAGCGGCCTGGCGTCGGCTGGTGTCCATGCTCGTCCGAGGTATCGGGTCGAAAACTTCCGCAACGACCCGTCGTAGACACCTTCGCGCTTTGCTGTCATCGCCGCAGGCTATCGGTTGGTTTGCTCTGGACTTCGCCCGCACTCGCTAGCGGTTGCCGCCCGCCTGGCCTGATGCGGCGCCGGCTCCGCTGGGCGACCGTGCAGATGTGCCGTACCTCGTACGCGAGCAGCAGCGCTCTGCGCGATTGCCGACACTGGCGGCATGTCCTTCGACCCGGTCGCGTTCGCCGCGCACTTCCGCTCGCTGTCCGGCCACGGTCGCCAGGAGGCCATTTACGGTCTGGAGACGCGATATTCCCCGGAGATGCTCGATGTCCTGTTCGCCATCGCCGCCGATCAGGATGAGTACGACCTTGCCTGCATCGAGGCCGTCAAGGTGCTTGTCCTGGCCTTCATCACCGAACTCGCCGTCCACGATCCCCATGACGACGTGCGCCTCCACGCTCCTGGCCCTCGAATGGCTACCGACACCGGCGAGCGTGAGTGAACGCCATCGCCGAGACCGATCGGAACCCGCTGGTGCGGGACACTGCTCAAGCCTTCCTCGACGACGCCACCGCCCGAACGAAGGAATCCTCCACAGCCTGGCACGGTGCGGCGTAACACTCCCGGCCCATCGACGACTCCAGGGAGAGGCCTCACAGGATTCGGGCCATGACTTGGATTCAAGCCAATCTTGATCCAGGAACGCTCTGCGGTGCTCACCGACGGATTTCCGAATCACGGTGAGGGAGTTGGGAGTCTCCGCTGGCCGTCACAACTGCGGCGTGTGTGCGACAGCCGTTCCTCGGTCATCGCTGCGCGCTCTCCGGATCTTGCCGCAACTGGTCGAGAAGCTGGTCGATGGCTGCCTTCGCCTCCATCACCGACGCGCCGGTCGCCTTCCGCCAAGTGTTTATCGCTTGGATACGGTAGCCCGCACGTGCGTGGGCAATGGCCAGCCGCGCGTGGAGCGGCTGGCCCGGCAGCCGGGCGGGAACGGGTCGGCCGCGTGGCTCCCCGCTGCGGCCGCTGGGGTCGAGCTCGTCGAGTGAGGAGTGCAGCCCGTCGATCGGTGCCCGCACCGTCGACCGGGCGGTGCGGACCGCCACCAGTTCCCAGCGGACGTCCATCTGCTCGGACCAGTCCTCGTCCAGTCCGATGCCCAGCAGTCCCGGATCGTCGATCAACTGGCAGACGTTGTAAAGGAGGTCATGCTGCATCTGCCGCACCACATCGGTCACATCGTCCGGATTCACGCCGCACGCCAGGATCCGGTGCAGCGCCGCCGCCGATGCGCTGCCGGGAACACTCCCCTGCTCGTGGCCTCCTGACCGGGACTCGATCCACGACGGGGAGCCGTCGGTGTAGGCATCCTCGTCGACAACCATGTTCCACATGGCGGTAAGGAACGACTGGCGTGCCTGTGCCGGCCAGTCATCGGTATGGGGATCTTCGTCTTCGGCCATGCGCCGATACTGCCAGCCGTTGGTGGGAGCGTCGCCGACGGGATAGACGGGATAGATGGGTTGTGCCATCGCTGCCCGCTTCCCGCTGGCACCTGGAATTGCGGCTGCCGGATCGTGCGAGGGATTGCGGGCGGAGGATATTGTCGAGGTCGGCCTGCGTGAGGAGTCCCTGTGCCAGGACGATGTCGGCGACGGCGCGGCCGGTGACGAGCGTTTCCTGCGCGGCGGCGCTGGCCTGGGCGTAGCCGATGTGCGGGTTGAGGGCGGTGACGTTGCCGATGGTGTTCTCCACCGTGGCCCGGAGGTGGTCGCGGTCGGTGGTGATGCCGAGGGCGCAGCGCTCCGCCAGGGTCAGGCATCCGGCGTGCAGCTGGGTGAGGTCGAAGAGGCAGTGGGCGACGACCGGTTCGAAGGCGTTGGGCTGGAGCCGGCCGGCTTCTGCGGCGAAGGTGATGGTGACGTCGTTGCCGACGACTTTGAAGGTGATCAGGACTCTGGTGCGCAATTCTCTGCGGCTGCTTGACCGGTAGGTGATGATCGTTCCTGCGGTCGTTACGTGTCGTCCGGCCGTGGAGGGTGGGTTGTGATGTCGTTGCGGCCGATGGGGCTGCCGCCGGTGCCGGAGCAGACGGTGCGGGTCGCGCGGGCGGCGTTCCCGCAGGGGAGTTTGGCGATCCGGGTGCGGGACCGGCTCGGGGAGGTCTTCACCGATGAGCCGTTCGCCGAGGCCTTCGGGGTGCGTGGGGCGCCGGGTCTGTCGCCGGGGATGCTGTCGCTGGTCACGGTGTTGCAGTTCGCGGAGAATTTGACTGATCGGCAGGCCGCGGCGATGGCGATACGGGCCATCGACTGGAAGTACGCCCTCGGCCTGGAGCTGACGGACACCGGCTTCGACCACAGTGTGCTGCCCCGGTTCCGGGCCCGCCTGGTCGGCAACGGCATGGAGCGTGTCGTCTTCGACCGGCTCCTTGAGTACTGCGTGGACGCCGGGCTGGTGGCCGCGGGAGGAAAGCAGCGCACCGATTCCACCCATGTGGTCAGCGCGGTACGGGACTTGAACCGGTTGGAGCTGGCCGGGGAGAGCGTGCGGGCTGCGCTGGAGGCGCTGTCGGTCGCGGCACCGGACTGGCTGGCCCGGGCCGTGGACGTGCCGGAGTTCGCCCACCGCTACGGACCTCGGGTCGACAGCTGGAAACTGCCCGGCTCCAAGGTCAAGCGCGACCAGTTGTCCCAGGTCTACGGACAGGACGCGTTGCGGCTGTGCCGGGCCGTCTGGTCGCCCGACGCGCCGGCCTGGCTGCGGGAGATCGGGGCCGTGGACATCATGCGCCAAGTCCTCGTGCAGACCTACACCGTCCGCACCAGCAGCCGGGGCAAGGAGGTGGTCAGCAAGCGGGAAGCCGACGAGGACGGTGTCCCGCCCGGCCATCTCCGCCTCGCCTCGCCCTACGACACCGACGCCCGCTGGTCCGCCAAGGGCGACGACCTGTTCTGGCTCGGCTACAAGGTCCATCTCACCGAGAGCTGCGACAACACTCCCCCCGAAGCCGAAGCCGAAGCCGAAGCCGAAGCCGAAGCCGAAGCCGAAGCCGAAGCCGAAGTCCGGGGACGGCCGAACCTGATCACGGATGTGACCACCACCCTGTCGACGGTGCCGGACGTGAAGGCCACCGCGCCGATCCAGCAACAACTCGCCGACCGCGGCCTGCCGCCCGCCGAGCACTACCTGGACTCCGGTTACCCCTCCGCCGAACTGATCGAGACCGCCCGCAGCCGCGGAACCGTCATGGTCACTCCCGTCCTCCTCGACCGATCCGCCCAGGCCAAGAGCCACGCCGGCTACGACAAGAGCGCCTTCCGGATCGACTGGAAAGCCCGACGGGTCCGCTGCCCCCAGGGCAACACCAGCACCGGATGGCACCCGGTGCGACAACGCGAACGAGACGCCATCGTCGTCGAGTTCGCTAAGCCTCGATCCGCCGAGGTGGTTTGAGAGTGGTCTTTTGATCGGCTTTGGGTCGGGTGGTCGGGTGAGGGCAGGTTGTGTCCGCTGGTCTGCCCAGCTTTTCCACGGGTTCGGTTCCGGTCGGGCCCTGGTGGGCGGGGTGATCAGGGGCTGTTCGTGTCAGCCGGGTGGTCCGTGGACGGTGTCGAAGAGGTGTGTCCAGGCGTGTTGCCAGGGCCAGTTGTGTGGCAGGTGCAGGGTGATGCGTCGTGCGGAGCGGGCGATCCGGGCCGGGACCTGGACCAGGTGGGCGCGGAGGGTGGCGGTGGTGGCCTTGGTATGGAAGGGCGAGGTCAGTGCACCGGCAGCCCGCAGCAGGTTGTAGGTCATCGCCCACAGGGTCAGCCAGGCCGCGTTGGCGTGGAAGTGTCCGGAGGGCAGGTGGGCCAGGGCGCCGGCTTTGCTGTCGGCGATGACCTGCTCGATTACGGCGTGGTGGCGGTGTTCCCGCTCGGTCTGCAGGGTTTCGGTGGGCCGGTCGGTGAAGAAGGGGTGGTAGCGCCAGACGGGGAACAGTTCGCCCTGTTCATCGATGACGGCGGGTTTGGCCAGGTCACGGACCCGGCGCACGATCAGCCGGGCAGTGACCCGCTCGCTCTTCTCCCGGCTCGTGAAGGCGGTGTACTGGGGTATCTCGGCAACTTCGGCGTCCGAGATGAGCTCACCGGTTTCGGGGTCGGGCACCGCGGTCGGGTAACTGATCTGCTGCCAGGCATCCTCGGGAATGCTGTGGACGGCCCGTTTGATGGAGGGGTTCATGCCGGTGGTGATGGAGAAGTGCGCTCCGGCCCGGCGGCAGGCGGCGATCACCGCGGCGTTGTAGAACTGCGAGTCCGCGCGCAGGATCCGGGTGCCGGTGCAGCCGGCCTCGGCGGCGGTGGACAGGGCCTCGGCCACGAACTTCGGGGCGCCCCGGGAGTCGGCGGCCTTCCCGCGGCGCATCCGCACCGTGGCGATCACCGGCCGGGAGTACGGGGTGCAGACCGTGGCCAGCAGGGGGTGCAGAGTACGAATGCCCTTGAACCGGCCGTACTCGGCGCCCTGCTTGGCCCGCCCGTAGACCCGCTTATGGGTGCTGTCGACGTTGATGAACGCCAGCTTGTCCGCACCGGGCAGCAGCGGAGTGTGCGCGGCCAGCGCGGCAAGAAACGTCCGGTGCACGGAGTGAAGTTGAAGCGCATGGCCGTGGGTGAACGCACGCAGGAACGTGCCCAGCGTGGACGGGGCGCGAATACCGCCGAACAGGGCCGGCATCGCGCCATGCCGCAGCACGTCCAGGTCGTCGATGCTGTCCGCACCCGCGACCATCCCGGCCACGATGCCGGTGACCTTGGCATCCGCCGCAGCCCCCGCACCGTTCCTCGCTCCGGTCAGCTTCACCTTCGCAGCCACCAGGTCCGACAGGCCGCACCGCTCGGCCAGCCGCATCACCGGAACCAGCCCCGCATACGCGACCAGATTCGGGTCATCGAACGCAGCGGAGACCGCTGCCGGAGTGTGGGAAACTTGCATCTACGAGGTGCCTTGCTGATTGTGCGTGCTGGAAGCGTCAGAACTCCCATCATCGCAGGTCAGCAGGCACCTCTTCTCGTTTCCTCATCCACAGGACACGAGCCGCTCGGCGGATCGAGGCTAAGACGGACTGCCAAGCATGCCCCGTCCGACCCGAGTGCACCTCGGCCCGGCGCGGCAACCGCATGCTCACCCTCTACCCCGAGCACCTGCACACCGTCCTCGCCGCCGCCCGCGCCGAACAGAAGACCAAGACCTGGAAGGACAAGTACGCCCTGCGGGCCGGAGTGGAAGGAACCATCAACCGTGCGACACGAGGGCGCACGATACGAGTGAACACACCGAGTGGAGGTTCGATGTTGAAGGTGTAGTTCCGGGCCAGTGTCCAGGGTCTGTCCCCACCCTGACGTGCGTTGCGGGTAACCGCGGGGTGCGGAGCTCAGGGGGTCAAGCCCAAGGGTGCCCGTGCCATCCGGGGACCACAGGCGAAGGGGAAGACTGGACGGGCGAACGACGAGTGAACCCCTGGTTGATGTCTCGTCAGGTATCAGCTCCGGATGATGGATCGCTCTGCCGGAGTCCAGGAACCGGCCGTTGAGAGGCGGCAAGCGGCGACTGTAAGAGGTGAGTTGCAGTCGTAGGACACCGCTGTTCCCGGGGCATAGGGGGCGCCCACCCCAGTCGGATCTCGTACGTGTGCAACGCGGAAACCCCGTCGGGGTCCGGGGCCGGTTATCCGGTGCCCGGTTGGCCGACCGCGAGGAGAGCTCAACTCCCCGGCGGGAACAGGAGGACCCAAGAAGCGAACGCCGGCGGCCGAAAGGCAGCGGGAAAGCGGGACACGATGACCGGCCCCTCCGCCGGTCGTCTCGTATAACCGGCCGGATACGGGCAGCTGCCCGGACCCGAAAGGGTGCTGACGTGGGTCTGGTGGGCCTGTGAAGTGACGATGACCGAAGGCGATGGAACCGAGGGACAAGTTGGACACCAAGGCGGTGAAGGAGGCCGGGATGGCAGATGCCGCTCCGGCTGTGATCGCGGTGGTGAACGGACCCGAGGACGATGTCACCGACTGGCTGTCGATCGACTGGCAGCGGGTGGATGACGACGTACGGCGGCTGCGGCAGAGGATCTTCACGGCGTCACAGGCAGGGGACCTGAAGAGGGTCCGCAATTTGCAGAAGCTGATGCTCCGTTCCCGCGCCAACGCACTGCATGCGGTGCGGCGGGTGACGGAGGTCAACGCTGGCCGCGAGACGGCGGGCGTCGACGGCAAGGTGGTGCTGACCGCGCCCGGCAAGGCCGAGGTGGCCGACTGGGTGCAGCACCGCTCCGAGTCGTGGACGGCCCGGCCCGTCAGACGGGTGTATGTGCCGAAGCCCGACGGGCGTCGGCGTCCGCTCGGCATTCCCGTGATCTTGGACCGCTGTCTTCAGGCTGTGGTCCTTGGTGCTCTGGAGCCCGAGTGGGAGGCACGGTTCGAGCCGAGGTCCTACGGATTCAGGCCCGGCCGTGGCTGTCATGACGCGATCGAGTCCATCTTTCTGACCTGCCGGGGCCCCAACCCTGGTCGGCCATGGGTACTTGACGCGGACCTGGCGGCGGCATTCGACCGGATCGACCATGATCACTTGCTCCGGCGGCTCGGCACGTTTCCCGCGCGGGAACTGGTCGCGCAGTGGCTGCGGGCCGGTGTGGTCGAGGACGGTCGGCTCACCGAGACCGGGGAGGGAACTCCCCAGGGCGGTGTGATCAGCCCCGCGCTGATGAACGTGGCTCTGCACGGAATGGAGGAGGCCGCCGGGGTGCGGTATCACGCGAGCGGCATCCACGCCGGGAGCGTGATGCGCAAGAGCCCCGTGCTGGTGAGGTACGCAGACGATCTGGTGGCGATGTGCCACAGCCGTGAGCAGGCCGAGGAGGTCAAGCAGCGGCTCGCCGCCTGGCTGGAACCCAGAGGGCTCGCCTTCAACGAGGACAAGACGCGCATCGTGCGCCTCACCGAGGGCTTCTGCTTCCTGGGCTTCCACGTCCGGCTGTATCGCAACCGGAAACTGCTGATCAAACCCAGCAAGGCGTCCGTGAAACGGATCCGGAAACGGCTCGCCGCCGAGATGTGGGACCTGCGCGGGTCCAATGCCGAGGCGGTGATCAGGACCCTCAACCCGATCATCCGGGGCTGGTCCGCCTACTTCCGGATCGGGGTGTCCAGCAGGGTCTTCAGCTCGCTGGACTTCTACGTGTGGCAGCTCGCCTACAAGTGGGCCAAGCACGAACACGCGAACAAGCCAAAGGACTGGATCGTGCACCGCTACTTCGGAGAGTTCAACCCCCGCCGGGGTGACCGGTGGGTCTTCGGAGACCGCGGCAGCGGACGGTTCCTCACCAAGTTCGCGTGGACGAAGATCGTCCGGCACCAGCTCGTCAAGTTCGGGGCGTCTCCGGATGACCCGGCACTGACCGAGTACTGGGCCCGGCGGCGGCGCAAGGACGTGATCCCGCTGATCGACAAGGCCGACTGGCACCTGCTCAACCGCCAGAACGGCCGCTGTCCGCTCTGCGGGGCTCTTCTGCTGCACGCTGACCATCCGCCGTCCAGCCCCATCGCGTGGGAGCAGTGGCTGCGGGCGACCCGCAAAGCGATCAGCCGCAAGGCGATCGTCATCACCGGGCCGGGCACACCGGACGCCCCACCCGCCCAACTCCTGCACGCCCACTGCCGACAACGGCTTGTCACCGCCACCGGCAAGGGGCCCAGCCTTCTGCCCGCCCGTGAGCCATAGGGCCTGCTTGAGCCGTGTGCGGGGCCAACCCGCCCGCACGGTTCTCAGGGGGCGGCGGCGCGGCAACGCGCCGCCGCTACCCGACAGGCACTCGACATCACCGGCATCCGCCGGGCCCGCTACCGCGGGCTGCCGAAAGTCCGCCTCCAGCACGCCTTCTCCGCCACCGCGATCAACCTCATCCGCCTAGACGCCCACTGGACCGAGCATCCACTGGACCGCAGCCGCACCAGCAACCTCACCCGCCTCAGCTACCGACTCACAGCCTGACCACCCACCCGGAATTGCGCACCAGAGTCGATCAGGTTGACCGCCTCGGGGATCACCGGGTTGACCTTGCCCAGCATGATGCTGGAGCCGGCCTGTACCGGGGGAGGTTGATCTCGGGGAATCCAGCCCGGGGGGCGGAATAGATCAGGCGCAGGTCGTTGCAGGTCTTGGAGAGTACGACCGTGATGCGCTTGAGGACCCTGGAGAGTTGGACGAACGCTCCGACGTCCTGGGTGGCTTCGACCAGGTCGGACGCGGTGCTGAGCGGGATGCCGGTGATCTCGGACAGGTACGCGCAGGCCAGTTCGGCGTAGCGTGGAGGGAGTTGAAGCCGGTGCCGATCGCCGTACCGCCCAGGTTGATCTCGCGGATCAGTCCGCATGCCTCGGCGAGGCGCTGCTCGTCCTCCTCTCCCAGCATCACCGCATAGGTGCCGAACTCCTGACCAAGCGGCGGCGGCACAGTCCTCGGAGGCACGCCTAACGCCAGGGCTCAGCGGGGGCTCCCCACGCAGCGGGAGCCGCCTCCATCAAGTCCGTATCGCTGACGGCTCGTTGCTCGTTGTACCAGATGGCGGCCAGTCGGACATCGAAGGGGAACTCGACGTTCGTGCCGTCCTCGAAGGAGATCATCACGTGCGTCTCGGGGCCGTCCGGATGGTTGTCCAGCCATTGCACGTGGCTGATGATCGGAGTGAGTGCTCCGCCCGGGCCTACGAGTCGGTAGCCCTCCTCGACGCCTTGGGACGACCTGGAGATCAATGCGGGCGGGCGGCGGGCAGCTCGCTCGTCCCGGTAGTACTTCGCGGCCATGCCTTCAGATTATCCGAGTGTGCCGGCGCCGGTAGCTGGCGAAGGATGACGGTCCGCACTTGAGTTGTAGTCAATTGGCTTGCCGCGAGACGATCGAGCCCCGGATGGACGGGGTAGAACAGTATCGACTGATTCAATTACGTCAGGGAGCCGATGAGTACGAAGCCAGCACGTCCACGCAATTTGCTCAGGTACCTAACGATCACATCCATCACCATGATCGTTATGGGGCTGTGCGGTTTCGTCGCGATCGCGATATTCATCATACCGAACCACAGCAAGGTGATATCTACCTTGAAGAGCCACGGGGTTCAGACCCACGCGAATGTCACGAGATGCCAGCAAGCCCTCCACGACGAAAATGGTGGCGAGCTGTCTGTCACCTGCTGGGTGCGCTTTACCCCGTCCGGCGGGCGTTCCGTTGAATCGCCACTGCAATTTAAGACACATCAGGTGAGAGACGGCTACGCCATGATAGTCGTGTACGACCCGAATGATACCGGCACAGTCGCCCTTCCCTCGGACCTCGGCTACTGGAATACCCTCACCAGGAACACTATCGATTTGCTTTTGCTGTTCATCTCGGCGGCAATGGTTCCGCTGGGAATCGCAGGTATCGCCCTGCGGAGGCTTTGCGGGCGCTTCACGAAGCGGTACACGGAAAATTTCGATGAAATTGACCAGATCGCCACTCAGCGCCTCGGTCCGGATGTCGCTCAGGCCATGGCTCAGGTCTGGACTCGGGGCAAACCTTCCGGAAAGTGAGCACTCGTCCGGCACGTGGATGCCGAGCGTGCACTGTTCGTCCGGCGGTAGCCCGCGACTCGCACACACCATCGATCCCTGGGTGGGCGCGGGTTTCTGTCCCAACAGCGCTTTCACCGGAACGGGCCTCACGATCGGACCCGCACAGCCCCGCCCGGATTTACGCGTCGAAGCTCAGTAGTTGGATTCCTCGGGCTCAGGCTTCAGACACGTACTCCTCCGGATTCGCCGAAATCTCGGCGATGGATCCTTCGAGGAAGTCTTGAAAACTCGCTGCGATGTAACTCATCTCATCCGGATCGTGCGTGTGCGATGATCTGGCCGGGTGCGCCTTTCTTCGCAGGGGAATAATCCTGTATCAGGGTTCCTGCCCCTCGCCGAACTCGGCGAAGGGTAGCCAGCCGTCATTGAACCAGCCTGCTTGGATTCGAGGATCCCGCGGCCTCGGATCGAGATAATCCATGTATCGAGGGGCATGTTGCTTCATGGACTGTCGCCGTCCGGCCGCTTCCTCAACGGAGAGAAAATCGTAGCCGCTCTCATAGTCGGGCCTGGCGAACACCGGCATCCAGGCCGGTCCGCCGTTCGCGTCCAGCCCTGCGGCCCGCAGCCCCGGCTCCACCGAGAAATCGAGATCCCGCTGGATTACATGAATCTGGAACGCAGTTGCTGGTGGAGCAAGCTCGAGTCGGCCTTCGCACGGCCAGCAGATCTCTGCCAGAAAACCCCCGACAGGTACTGAAGTCCATCGAGGACCTCCCCTCACTCACAGTCGGTCGGTCCATGTGCTTCCGCGAAGCTTTGTACACCGCTTCGGGAATCTGTTGACGGACGGTATCCGGCAGGACGGCGCGGATAGGGCCATGCCCCCGGCTTGTTGCCGCGCGTCCCGCGAGCGCCTCCGCCACCACTGAACCATCCGCACCAGGTCGACTGGAGCCGCTCGGTCAGTATCCGGCAGGCGCGGGCCAATGGCGTTCGACGCCGATGGAGTCCAGTTCGGCGGTGAACTGGTCGAGGAGCATCTCATTCTCCCTGACGTGGTGCGGTTCGGTGCCCCGGCGCAGGCGGTGGGCGGCCAGGTGGCCGGCGACCTCGCCGATGTTCCATTCGACGGGGTGAAGCCGGAAGCAGCCATTGGAGATGTGGGTGGTGCCGAGGTTCTTGGCTGCCGGGGGGAGGTTGCGTATCCGGATGGGCAGCAGGGCGCCGAGCGGGATTTCGAAGGGCACGCTGGCGATGTCGATGTAGTTGTCGCCGCCGGTCGAGGGGTGCAGGTCGATGCGGTACGCGCCGATGCCGACGGAGTCCGGGTGGCGGGGCCTGCCGCGCTCGTCGACGACGGCGCGGGAGACGTGGTTCTCGGTGACGGTGGTGACCGCGCGGATGCGCCGCGATTCGCGGACGTACGCCGATTTGGCCAGGCCGTCGGTGGTGCCGACGACATCATGGCGGAGCCGGAGGCCGGGGAATCCGGTGCCGCCGTCGGGGCGGGGGGGGCTTCGGTCTGGAGCCAGTAGAGCAGGGAGAGGGATAGCTGCTTGGCCTCCCGGTGCGCCGTCGCTGCGGTGTCGGGGTCGACTTCGATGATCGGGCGGAGCGAGCGTGCTGGAATCAACGGATCACGAGACATCAGCCGTAATCGTGTTCGGGGCCGCGTGCACTGTCCCCGCGTACCGCCGGGCGAAGCCCGTGCCTCCGTCCGCCGTGACGGTCAAGTCGTACCGCCCGCTGTCCGTGGGCCAGTTCAGGACCGCCTTCTCGCGCGGGCCGAGCAGTTGCGTGTGTTCCATGCCGCCGAAGTCGTTCGGGGCGACGGTGAAGCACACCTCCGAACCACCGTCGTTGGCCAGCAGCAACTCGACCGAGGCGTTCTCCGGCTTGCCGCCCCGCAGGACCCCTGTCACCCGAGGAGCGGCAGCGTCGTTCTGATCAACTCCGGTCACCGTTCCGGCGAATCGGCAGACGAAGCCGTCGGCGCCGTGCACGGTGAAGTCGTAGCGCCCGTCCGTGCGTACGGCATCCCACACGTAGGTGGCAGTGCTGCGCGGTGCGACAGTGAACGGCGTACCGGCGAACGGCCGCGCGATGTTCGGGAACACCGTGAAGTGGAAGGAGACCGTTCCTTCGTTGGCGAGTGTGCAGGTGACCTTGCCGGTGGCGCGGTCCACAGCGACGTCGGCCCATGGGCGGTACGGCAGCGCCCGGTGCGGACGCGCACCGCCCGGTTCCTGTGTCGGCATGACCTGTGTGCCCGGTGCCGGGAGCTCCACCGGTGGCAGTTCCATCGCCGCGTCGGCCTGCTCCACCAGCGCGCGGGTGTCTGGCAGTGCGGGGATCGAGAAGTCGGGAAGGGCGAAGTCGAAGCAACTGGTGAGGTCGCCGCATACGGCGCGACGCCACTCCGAGATGTTGGGTTCCCGCACGCCGGTGACGAGTTCCAGAAAACGCAGGACGGAGGTGTGGTCGAAGACCTGGGAATTGACCCAGCCGCCGCGCGACCACGGTGATATCACCCACAGGGGGACGCGGTTGCCCAGCCCGATCGGCTGCCCGTCCACGAACTCCTCGGGGGGGTCTGTACGGTAACCGGTGTAACTCCCGAGCTGGAAGCGACAGTTGATGACTGACGTGATGAGTGACATCAAGGCCGGGGAGGCCGCCGTGGGTGCGCTGGATGCTGTGGATGACAGTCTGGTTGCCGAACTGGTGGCCCGGGCCCAGGCCGGCGGAGTGAAGCTGACCGGCGAGGGCGGCCTTCTGGCGGAGCTGACGCGCAAGGTGCTGGAGTCCGCGCTGGAGGGTGAGCTGACCGACCACCTCGGACACGAGCCCGGTGAACGGGTCGAGGGCGGCCGGGAGAATTACCGCAACGGCCACCGGTCCAAGACCGTGACCACCGAGGTCGGCCCGGTGGAGATCGCGGTGCCGCGGGACCGGGCGGGCACGTTCGAACCGCAGCTGGTCAAGAAGCGCCAGCGGCGCCTGGGCGGCGTGGACGAGATGGTCCTGTCCCTGTCCGCGAAGGGCCTTACCCACGGCGAGATCTCCGCCCACCTGGCCGAGGTCTACGGCACGGAGGTCTCCAAGACCACTGTCTCCACGATCACCGACAGCGTGATGGCCGGCATGGCCGAATGGCAGAACCGTCCCCTGGACAGCGGGCGGTTTCTAGCGGTGATTGCGAATCACGGAAACTGTGATGCTATGCCCCAGTCTTGCATGACCTCGGACGGAGTACGGTCTCCCAGGACCATTCGGGGGCGCTCGTTGAGCTGACGGGCCACGGCCGTCAGGTTGCGCAGGGAGTGGACCGTAAGGTCGGTGCCCTTGGGGAAGTACTGCCGCAGCAGCCCGTTGATGTTCTCGTTGGTGCCGCGCTGCCAGGGAGAATGAGGATCGCAGAAATAGATCCGGAAGCCGGAGAGGGCCTCTATCTCTTCATGGAGGACGAGCTCGCGCCCCTGGTCCCAGGTCAGGGTCCGCCGCAACGCTCGTGGCAGATCGGCGGTCTGCGAGACCAGGGCGTCGCGCATCGGCTGGGCCTTCCAGCCGTGCGGCAGGTGGATCAGGCGAACGAAGCGGGTCGTGCGGTCGACGAGGGTGCCTATAGCGGACCGCTGAGCGCGTCCGATGATGAGGTCTCCCTCCCAATCGCCGGGCGTTTCACGATCGTTGACCGTGGCGGGTCGGTCATGGACGAGCGTCATGTTCTTGATCTTGTTGGGTGAGACGACGCCACGGCGTTGCCGCTTGCGGCGGGTGCGTCCGGTGCGCAGTCGGCCCTCACGCTTGCCCAGAAGGCCAGCGAACAGGCCACGGTAGATCGTCTCCGGACAGGCCCGCATGCGAGGGTTGTTCGGGTGCTCGCGTGCGAGGTGTCGAGCAATCTGCTGCGGGGACCACTTCTCGTCGAGCTTCTCGCGCACTGCCGCGCGCAGGGGTCCGTGGTCGCGGAGTTTCTCTTCTTTGGGGCGTTGGCGACGCAGGAGCGCCTGGTTGTGTGCCCACCAGGGTTCGTACTCCCCGTTCTCCTTCCGGCCGCGTCCAATCTCCCGGTAGACCGTCGAAACGCTCTTGCCGATCTCGGCGGCGATGACGACCGGGCTCCGCCCGGCGCGCAGACCGTCGGCGATGGCGATCCGGTCGTCCTGGGTCAGGAAGCGTGGCGAGATGGGAGGGTCAGGAATGATCATGCTTCCAGCATCGATGAACCAGTTGGACCCGCAGCTCACCGATACGCCCACTTGGCGGGCGGCCGCTGCCCCCTTCAGGCCCTTGCGCCGCAGCTCGAAGTACCGCCGTCTGGCCGACGACGGCATGCGATTGGCTCCTCCACGAGGCATGCGAACCATCTCCCCTTGGATGTTCGCAACCACCGATCGAATTCAAGGCGTGTATCCGGTCGTCTTCATCGACTGCGTGAACGTGAAGGTCAGGGATGGGCAGGTCGCCAACCGGCCCGTCTACATGGCCTTGGCCGTGACGGCGGAGGGGCATCGGGACATCCTGGGCCTGTGGGTCGGCGACGGCGGCGAGGGCGCCAAGTACTGGCTGCAGGTCCTTACCGAGATCAAGAACCGGGGCGCCCGTGATGTGCTGATGCTGGTCTGCGACGGCCTGACCGGTCTTCCGGACGCGGTCAACACGGTCTGGCCTGCGACGATCGTGCAAACGTGCGTGGTTCACCTCCTGCGGAACAGCTTCCGTTACGCGGCCAGGCAGGACTGGGAGAAGATCGCGAAGGCGCTCAAGCCCATCTACACCGCGCCGACCGAGGACGCCGCCCTGGAACGCTTCATGGAGTTCAATGAGGCCTGGGGAAGGAAATACCCGGCGATCGTGCGGCTGTGGGAAAGCGCCTGGGCGGAGTTCGTCCCCTTCCTCCAGTTCGATATTGAGATCCGGAAAATCGTGTGCACCACCAACGCAATCGAGTCCGTCAACGCCCGTATCCGCAAGGCCGTGAGGGCCCGCGGGCACTTCCCCACTGAACAGGCCGCGCTCAAGTGCGTCTACCTCGCGGTGATGAGCCTGGACCCCAAGGGCACCGGAAGCAAGCGCTGGACCATGCGCTGGAAAGCCGCACTCCAAGCCTTCGACATCACCTTCGACGGCCGGCTCACTGCCGGACGCCGGTAGAAACAATCAACCGAGTCCCACCGTTCGCTGTACAGACCCCCGGTTCCGCAGTTGCATCCGGCCCGTCTCCACCAGTACCTCGTCCACCAGCGACCGAGGAAACGCCTGCGTCAGCACTCCGACCGCAACTCGGTCCGACAACCGCTCACCAGATGACTTCAGTTGGCCCGCTCTTGGCATACCAACAACAACGAGCAGAATCTCCGTAAGTTACCGGTATTGGAGTTAGCCTCAATACCGGTAACTTAGGGCGCTTTGGTCCGCTTGACCCGTTTGGGTTTGGTGGCGTTGACGATGGTGAGAGTCGGGATAGCTGGACGGTCCGTAACACGGTGGGCGGCGCGTTTGAGGGGCCAGGCGAGGACTTTGCGTTTGATGACGCGGGGGTTGGATCTGCGGCGTCGCGGTGGCAGGAGACGCTCGATGAGTTCAGCGTGGGTCGCTTTGACCGCGCGGGTGAGTCTGCCGGGGGGAAAATGCCGCCTGGTCGGTGACCTGGCGGCGCACGACGCGCACTGAACGGATGAAGGAGATGCGGTCGGGATCCTGACCGGCTTGGTTCGCGGCCTGGTGCATCAGGTGCCGGATAGCGTGGTGGACGAGCAGGAAGCCGTAAAGTTCCTGCTCGGCTCCGTCAGGGTGTTGTGAACGCAGCACCAGGTGCGACCCGCCGAGGTGGGTCTTGATCTCGTCGAGGGTGGACTCGAACTCCCATCGCTGGGCGTAAAGGGCTGCCAGTTCCGCGGCTGGGGCCATGGACGGGTCGAGGATGGTGGTGAGGAGCCGGTAGACACCCTCGTGGCCGGCGATGGTGTACTCCACCGCGCGCACCCGCACCCCACGACGAGTGTGGTGGATGTCGCTCCGATCGAAAATTTCGGTGAGGTAGGAGCCGTCCGGCAGTTGCTCCACCACCGGCAGCACCAGGTCCTTGCGCACGCGCCACAACAGGTCCGCCCCGGTGGCTGCCGCTTTGCACCACAGGTCCACGCCGTAGAAACCGCGGTCGGCCAGGAGCAGCATCCCCGGCCGCAGGGACCCCAGCACCGCCCGGGCCAGTGTCTGCTCTCCGGCGCGCAGACCTCCGACCGCAGCGTCGAAAACGACGTGGGTGCCGCATTCCACCAGGCCGACCATGCGCAACTGCGGGCGGCCGACCTCAAGTTCGCCCCGCCCGGAGCGGGGCGGGCGGCCGAACGCTTCCATGTTCGCTTTCGTGTCCGGCAGGTCAAACGTGGTGCCGTCGATCGCGGTCAGCCGCCAGACGCCGTAGAAGGCGCCCTGCGTGTCGGGTGTGGCGACCGGACAGCACACGCGCGCGAACAGCCGCCGCAGAGGCGCCACACCCAGCCGGGACCTGGCTTTCCAGATCGCAGCCGTACTCGGCACCACCCACGTCCCACGCCAACGCCGCTCGTCCTGCAGACCAGCTGTCAGCAGCCGGGCGACTTCCTCATAGCTCTGCCCGGAGAACAAACACATCGCCAGCACGAAATAGACCACCAACCGGGCCGGCAGCAACCGGTTCCGCAGTTGCATCCGGCCCGTCTCCACCAGTACCTCGTCCACCAGCGACCGAGGAAACGCCTGCGTCAGCACTCCGACCGCAACTCGGTCCGACAACCGCTCACCAGATGACTTCAGTTGGCCCGCTCTTGGCATACCAACAACAACGAGCAGAATCTCTGTAAGTTACCGGTATTTGAAGTTCCCCCACGATCATGGACAGCGAATGTTTACGCTGCGTGGGTGAGATCTTGGGCCGCCAGGGCCCTGGTCTCGATCGGGGTGACGTAGCCGTAGACCGGATGCTTGCGCAGACGGGTTCGGTTGTATTCGACCTCGATAAAGCGGAAGACGTCCGCGCGAGCAGCCTCGTGGGACTCCCAGACGGTGGTCCCGATCTCCGCTTTCAGCAAACCGAAAAAGCTTTCAGCCGCGGCGTTATCGTAACATGACCCGGTTCGTCCCATGCTCTGGCTCAGCTTCAACTCCCGTATCAGCTTGCGGTATTCACTCGACGTGTACTCCGATCCGCGATCCGAGTGTGCGATGCAGTCCTCCCTCAGGGCGCCGCGGCCGGCGGCCATCTTCAGGGCGCCGACAACAAGTTCGGCGCGATGGTGGTCGGCCATCGCGTACCCGATCACCTCGCGGGTCGCCAGATCGATGACCGTCGCCAGATACCACCAGCCGGCGAGTGTGGGCAGATATGTGATGTCCGAGACCAGTTTCGTGCCGGGCTCGGCGGCGGTGAAGTCCCTCCCGACCAGGTCCGGCGACGGGGCCGCCTTGGTGTCGGCCTTGGTCAGGCTGCGGCGCTTGCGGCGGGTGATCCCGCGGATGTCGCGCTCGCGCATGATCCGCTCGACCTTCTTCCGATTGATCCGCCTGCCCCCGCGTCGCAGTTTCGCGGTCACCCGCGGGGCCCCGTAAGCCCCACGGGAATCGGCGTGGATCTGCCGGATCTCCCCGGCGAGCTCGTCCTCGGCCGCCTGGCGCACCTCGGCGGCGGGCCGCGCGGCAAGCCAGACGTAATACGCCGATCGCGCCACCTTCAACGCCCGGCACAGCAGACTCACGCCGTAGCCGCCGGGATTGTCCTCGGATGCCTTCTCCGCGTCGATGAACCGGTAGCGCGCGGCTACTTCGTCTTCTGCCGCGCGAAGAAGGCGGTCGCTTTTCCCAGCACCTCGATCGTCTGTTCCTGCTCGCGGACCTTGCGTCGCAGCCGGACCAGTTCCTCACGCTCCGCGGTGGTCAACACCCCGGCCGGCCCCTCGCCCCGGTCGATCGCGGCCTGCTTCACCCAGCCCCGCAGCCCTTCGGAGCTCACCCCGAGCTCACGGGCCACCTCCGTCACCGTCCGCCCGGAGGAGCGGACCAGCCCGACCGCGTCCCGCTTGAACTCGGCCGTGTACCGCTTGCTCGTATTGCTCTTCTTGCTCACTACCTGGATCTGCTTCCTCCGGAACCTGTCGTCCCAGTATCAGGCTGTCCAGCTCCAGGGTGGAACTTCAATTGGAGTTAGCCTCGCCGTTTCACTTGGTGTGGGGCCGGGTTCTGTGCGGTAACGCGAAAGTGCCTTCTGCGCTGGGACGATGAACCTTGTCGAGGGGTTCTGTCGGTCCAGGCGGAAGGCACTTTCTGCGTGCAGGGTATCGGTTCGCGTCCCAAGCTCCATGTCTCTGCTGACGGTGCCGGGGTGGTGGGTCACGCCGGGGCACGGTTGCTGGCTGATCTTGCCGATGCCACCAGGCTGACCAGCGCGTACTCCACCGCGTTGGGACCACTTCGGCGACGCGGCACTGGCCACGACCCGGGCCGGATCGCCACCGACCTCGCGGTGATGCTCGCTGACGGCGGCAAGGCCATCACGGATCTGGCCGTGTTGCGGGACCAAGGCGAGGTGTTCGGCCCGGTCGCCTCGACACCGACGGCCTGGCGGCTGCTCGCCGACATCGACGAGACCGCACTCGCTCGGCTGCGAGTGGCCCGCGCCCAGGCACGAGAGGTCCCCTGGCTGCAGGCCGCCGAGACCCGCTTCGGAATACCGGGGGTGAAAGCCGGCGGACGGGAGCTGCCCGGCCTGGTCCTGGACCTCGACGCCACGCTGGTGACCTGCCACTCCGAGAAGGACCAAGCCGCACCCACCTATAAAGGCGGCTTCGGATTCCACCCTCTGTTGTGTTTCCTGGCCAACACCGGCGAGGGCATGTCCGGGCGGCTGCGGCCCGGCAACGCCGGAGCCAACACCGCCGCCGATCACATCGCGGTGCTGGACGACGCTCTCGCGCAGATCCCCGACACCCACCGGCACGGCACCGACATCCTCGTCCGCACCGACAGCGCCGGATCGGCGAAAGCCTTCCTCGCCCACGTCCGAGACGTGCGGATGCGAGGAATCCGCACCTTCTTCTCGGTCGGATACGCGGTCACCGAACCGGTCCGCCGCGCGATCCGGGCCCTGCCTGAACAGGTCTGGCACCCCGCCCTGGACCAGGACGGAACACTGCGTGCCGGTGCCTCGGTTGCCGAGCTGACCGGCATGGTCGACCTTGCCGGCTATCCGGACGGCACCCGCATCATCGTGCGCCGCGAGCGCCCGCACCCCGGAGCCCAACTGTCCTTGTTCGACCAGGACGAGGGCCTGCGGCACCAGGTCTTCCTCACCGACACACCGTTCGCCAGCGGGGGCTCCGCCCAGTTTCTGGAGGTCCGCCACCGCGGGCATGCCACCGTCGAGGACCACATCCGGTGCGGCAAGACCACCGGCTTCGGCCGCTTCCCCTCCCGCCAATTCCTGATCAACGCCGCTTGGCTCGAACTCAGTCTCGCGGCGATCGACCTTCTCGCCTGGACCCGCGTCCTCCTGCTGGACGGCGATCTGGCCACCGCCGAACCCAAGAAACTGCGCTACCGAATCCTGCACGTCGCCGCCCGGATCACCCGCGGCGGCCGCCGCCTGCGCTTGCGGATATCGGCGACCTGGCCCTGGAGACATGAACTCACAGCCGCATTCCACCGCATGGCCGCCCTGCCTCGCCCCGCCACCTGAGCGACCGCCCTCTGATCACCCGCGACCCGAAGGACCTTGGAGAACCCGGCCCACCGCGCCGGGCCCTCACCATGCCCACCGACCGACACCGCTCCAAACGACCCCGCGCAGCCAGCCATCAGCCTCAACTGAAACGGCGAGGGTAGTGATGAAATTGACCGATGCCAGGGTCGTACTGATCCCCGACAGCACGAGCCCCATGGTCCAGAGGTCTCCGCCGGCGCCGGGTGAGAAGACGGCACTGTTCAGTGGTGCGTAGGCGAACCAGCCGAAGTGCGCCGCGCCGCCGGGCACCACGAATCCGGACACCACGATGATTCCGCCGAAGAGGAAGAGCCAGTAGGTGAGCGCGTTGAGGCGGGGGAAGGCGACGTCGGGCGCGCCGATCTGAAGCGGCATGATGGCGTTCGCGAAGCCGCCGAACATCGGCGTGGCGAACAGCAGCATCATGATGGTGCCGTGGATGGTGAACAGCTGGTTGTACTGTTCCACGCTGACGATCTGCAGTCCTGGCCGGGCCAGCTCCGCTCGCATGAGCATGGCCAGCACTCCGGCCAGCAGGAAGAATCCGAACGCGGTGACCATGTAGAGATTGCCGATGACCTTGTGGTCGGTGGTCGTCAGCCAGCCCATGAGTCTCACACCGGCATTGATGCGCTTGTTGGCCACTGGCTCGGCCGGCGCGGCTTCCTGCAGGTCCTGCGCCATCGGTTCTCCGTCCATCCCGGTTGACTCGATGGTGGATCCTGCCACCGTGGACGGCCCGTACGACTGGCGGTGACACCTCGAATTTCACCAGTTCACCGGTGCTCCGATCGGGTGTCCCGGGGGCCCGCCGCGTTCAGGATGCCCGGCTGAGCCGGACCGTCGGCACGTCCGGTGCGAGCGCCGGGGGCCTGTTGAGTCGACACGGAGCGCGGTGCCGATGTTGCCACCGGCCCGTTTCTCCGTGCCGCTCGCCGAACCCGGCGGACCCGTCTCCGAGTACCGGGCTCTCCACGGACGCTGCCGTTCAGGCGTAGTTGTGACGGATCCAGGGGTTGGGGATCGTGTTGCCCCTGTAGCGGTAACGGGTGACCGCCACCGCCTGGAGGTCGAACAGTTCGATCCCGTCTGCCGAGGGCCTTTGCCACCGACCGTTATGGTCGGTGAGGCGTCGGCGGACGTCCTTCCGGCGCCACTGGATGTGGAACCCAAGGAAGTCGAACCCGTCCGACATGTGCACCACCTGAGTCTTGGCCTCGGAGAGGCGAAGGCCGAGCGGTTGCAGCACTTCGGCGATGTCCACGCGTAGCGCTTCGACGTCATCGCGTTCGCCGTCAGTCAGGACAACGAAAGCGTCCGCGTAGCGGACGGCTCTCCAGTTCGGACGCCCGGTTGCGCGGCGGCGCCTGCGCAGGTGGCTGGTGGCCATCTCCCCGTCGGGCTCCCATGGCCTGGTCAGGTGCTCGTCGAGCACCGACAGGGCGATGTTCGCCAAGAGCGGGCGTCGGCCTTGAGGAACGCCTTGACCGAACAGAAGACACAGGGCTCGGGTCGTGCCGAGACCCACGGGTCGGGAGGAGCCCGGACCCGCGCCCGCCCACCACGCGACGAGACGCTCAGCCACCCGCGCTGCGTCCAGCGGTTGGCCGCAGGTGGCAGCGCCGCCAGCCCGAGTGCTGGGTGATGGTTGCGGCCGCAGGCGCAACCGTGTGGGCGACGACCTCCGGCGAAGCCGCGTCGCGCCGGGGCTGCCGGTGCCGCCGGGAGCGATCTCGCCCAGCATCATGGCCACCAGCAGCACCCCGCCGCCCAGGCTGGAGAAGCTGTCGTAGGAGGCGCCGACCGCGCCGTCCGCCATGGCAGCGACGGAGACCCCGAAGAGGGTGCTGCCGGGGACGCCGAGGCCGGCGGGCGACGCGGCGGCAGGAAGCGTCGTGCACAACCGTACGCCCGCGGTGCTCCGGAGCCGACCGCACCACCCAGCCGGGGGCCGGTGGGGGCGGAGGCCCGGGCAGACGGGCGGGTTGCCACAGTAGAAGGTCCACGCCCTGGATCGGAGCGAGCTGCCGGTCGGTCACCCAGACCGTGCACTCGGCGGCCTCGGTGCCCTCTGGCCTGGCGGTCCACGCCGGCAACCCTACGAGGTACTGCCAACGGCATGGGCCAGAGACCTCCCGGCGCTCGTGGAGCCGGACCCGCACGATCTGCCCGTCTGGCAAGGTCAGCGCTATTGCGGCCAGAGGGGCACTGGCCGATCGCTGGTCACCACTCGGGCCGTCCACCTATCGCGCCCCGGACTCCAGCTCGTGCGCCCACATGCGCAGAGCCACTCGGTGACCGGATCCAGCCTCGCACCAGTACGGGTGCCACCACACCTGCACCGACAGCTCCAGCAGGTGTCGGCGCAGCGCCGACGTCCGCCCGCGTTGAGCTGGATCGGCGAGGGTCCGATAGGTACGGACCCAGGCACACTGCGCGGCGATTAGGTCCTCGGGGAAAGCAGGGCGTCACATGACAGCTATTGCATCACGTGTTCGATTTACGCCGCATCTGTGCAGGTCAGACGGCGCGATAGATCGACTGATGTTGTCCTGCGCCACCGAACCTCGAGGATCATCAGGTTTGTGCCATCGAGGATTGAGTGGCATGGGTACCGGGCTCGCGGGTGCGTACTCGATCGGCGGTCCAGCGCACCTTCCGGGCGCGGGTGCCCGGTGATCCTTTGGCATGGTCACTTCGGCAGCGCCCGGGCTGGCACTGCAACGCTATCTGTCGACTGGCCCGCCTCAATCCGGTGAACCTATGCGGTCAGAGCACTTTGGGGGCGTGCGTCACCGTGAGACTCCATCCGGGCGGGCGGGGAGCGGCCCCTGTACGCTCCCCGCCGTAGACTTATCAGGGAACTTGAGCCTTGCCAGATGTCCAGTTCAGGCGGGCCCCGCGAGATTGATCCCGCCAAGGGCGGCGGGATTGGAGTTTCCCACGGCTCCGGCCATCGCGGGCTCTCTCCAATGAGCGGAAGCTTCTGCCTCGCTTTATGAGCGGTGGAATCCCCTCCGGAAGGACGTGGGCCAGATGAGTCACCCTGTGAGCCAGGTGCCCATCAGTGACATCACAGTGGCCGTCTCGGCTGTGCGCTGGATCTTCCCCGTCGGCATAGCAGTGGTCGTAGTCGCTGTTCTGATTGGCCTCCTCTGGTGGGACACGCGCCGTCGGTCTCGAGCACGACAGCAGGGACCACGGGCCGAGCGTTCCCCCCGAAGCCAGCGGACTTTGAGGGAAGCAGATGATTTCGGGGACGGTCTCAGCCCCTATGAGCTCAACCGGCCCTCTTCGCCAAGGGACGCACGCAAGGATGACAGCGGTGGGGCTTTTGGCAGTGGAGGACCCGGCGGCTGACGGCTCGGTGACATCGGCGGCACTCGACGAGATCACCGCGCGGTCAAGATCTACTTTCGACTCACGCGCTAGGGCGTGTTCCAGGTTCAGATCACTGTTGGGTCAAATCGCTCCGCCGGAGTGGCTCGGGACGGTAGACATCCGGGGTGACGCCTCGGCGTGAGCGGACCGATCCCTGACCTGCGTAAACAGTTGAACGCGGTGATGTGGAGGTTCCGGACCGGGAGCCCGTGGCGCGACATCCCCGAACGCTACGGGTCCTGGTCCACCGTCTACGGCCGCTTCCAGAAGTGGGCCCTTGCGGGCACCTTCGAGACGCTGATGGAGCGGATGATCGCCGAGGCGGCCCGGCGAGGACAGGCCGATCTGGACCTGGTCGGCGTCGATTTCACCGTCGCACGCGCGCATCACCACGCGGCCGGCATGGCCGTCGACCCCGAGCTCCTGGAGGAACTGGTGAAAGCCGCCCAGGAGGAAAAGGGGCTCCAGCAAAGGGACAATCCGCCCAGGTGACGGTCGAAGGCGACCCGGTCGAGGAAGCGTTACGTGCCGAACGGCGACGGATACGCCGCCGCCACAAGGCCCGCCTGAAAGTTGCCGCGTTGGGGCGCTCGCGGGGCGGGCTGACGGTCAAGACGCACCTGGCCACCGACCGGCGGTGCCGCCCGCTGTCGTTCGTGGTGACGCCGGGGCAGGCGGCCGACAGTCCGCGTTTCGCCGCGGTCCTCGACCGAGTCAGGATCCGTGGGCCGGTCGGTCGGCCCCGCACCCGCCCCGGGGCCGTCGCCGCCGACAAGGCGTATTCCTCCCGCGCGAACCGCTCCTACCTGCGTAAACGCCGGATCCAGGCGGTGATCCCGGAGAAGAAGGACCAGGCCGCCCACCGCAAGAAGCGAGGCTCGAAGGGCGGCCGCCCCCTCTCCCACGACGCCGAGCTTTACAAGGAGAGGAACACCGTCGAGCGCGGCATCAACAAGATCAAGGAATGGCGAGGGCTGGCCACCCGCTACGACAAGACTCCTACCAGCTACCTCGCCGGACTCCACCTACGCGGATCGATCATCTGGCTCCGGAGTCTCCGCCCCACATGATCCGAACCTGGAACACGCCCTAGTCGAGCTGCTCCGCCAATCCGACGATGAGGCGATCGGTGCCGCGGACGTTGCAGAGTCGATAGCTTTCCTCGTACCTCGTACCTCGTACCTCGTACCTCGTACCTCGTACCTCGTACCTCGTACCTCGTACCTCGTACCTCGTACCTCGTACCTCGTACCTCGTACCTCGTACCTCGTACCTCGTACCTCGTACCTCGTACCTCGTACCTCGCCAGCTCGCCGACGAATTCGGCGCCATGGGTGCGCAGGCGGGCAACGACGTCCTCGAAAAGCCGATTCGGTCGAGCCGGGTCGGTGCCGTACAGTTCACCGTACCGACGCGGGGTGGAGCAGCTCGGTAGCTCGCTGGGCTCATAACCCAGAGGTCGCAGGTTCAAATCCTGTCCCCGCTACTCAAACGTGAAGGCCCGGTGGATACCGGGCCGTCACTGCGTCTGGCCCCGCTCGAACCTGGTCCTTTAGAGTCCCTAACAGAAGTCGCTGATGATGTGACTGTCGGCTTGGACCCTCGTTGTGCTGGACGTGGCCCTGGCGGTCGCGCTGGGCGGGGACTGCCTGGCCGATGTCGGGACGCTGCGGGCCGAGCCGGCTGTGTTCGAGCCGGTGGCCTCCGACTCGACCGTCTCCCGCCTCATCGACACCCTCGCCACCGCCGGCCCGAAGGCCCTGACCGCGATCTGGTCAGCACGGGCCGAAGCCCGCGAGCGCGTCTGGCAGTCGGCCGGAGCCACGTCGCCGGACACCACCGGACAGACGCCGCCAGCGACGGCACGGAGGGCCGCGACCTTGAGGCCGCGGCCCTGCCGCTGCAGATAGGGTCCGAGGGGGTGTTCGACCATTGACGATACGGCCGTGGTCGCGGGGGGCCGGCTCCCACCAGCAGGCCCCCCGGAGTCACGCTTCGGGTTGACCGCTCGCGTCGATGCCGGGCCCGGGGCTGTTGCTCCGAGCCCGGCGCCGGTCGCTGGGCGACTACAGGTTCCGCACCCGGATGTTGCGGAACTCGATCAGGTCGGTGTTGCTGTGGTTCTGCAGTCCCAGGTACCCGCTGAGGAACTGACGCAGGTCCGTGGGCGGGTCACCGGCACGGGACGAGTTCTTGCCGGGTGTGTTGTCGAACTCGTTGATCACCACGCCGTTGCGGATGATCGTGTAATGCTGTCCGACCGCGCGCACCTCGTAGTCGTTCCACTGGCCCTTCGGGGTCACCCCCGCCTTGTCCAGGCCCACCGGCTTGAAGTTGTACACCGAGCCGGTCTTCTGGACCTCGCCCGTGGCCCCGTCGTAGATCTGGATCTCCTGGCCGCAGTAGATCGCGACCCACTCGGGGGCGGTGCGAGCCGAGCCGACTGTCCCGCAACTGCCGGCCGGGCGGTCGGCCAGCGGCGTCCTCGGGTCCGGGAACCGGGTGAAGACCCCGCTGTTGGCGTTGCTGGTGCCCGGAGCCACGTCCCGGAACTGGAGCCTGACCGAGAAGTCCTTCAGCTCCTGCTTGGCGTACCACAGCATGCCCATGCCGCCGGAGCTGCGCATGGTGCCGTCCGGCAGGAGTGAGAACTTCCCGGCGCCGGCCTGCCGCCAGTCGGCCAGGCTGGCCGCGGTCCCGTCGAAGATGGGCTTGTACCCGGCGGCCTTGCCGATCTCGCTCTGAGCCGCCGCCTTGCTGATCGCCGACGACTCGCGGTTGTCGAGGACATCCTCCTTGCGAAGGTTATTGACGACGGCGTTGACGTGACTGACGAACTCTCCGTGGTTCGACCAGGATGCCTCGTCGTCGATCAGGTCGTTGACCGTGCAGCCGCCGCCTGCGCGGTGGTTGGCCACGCCGGTGTCGGTGTCGAGCAGCTTGACGGTCGGACGGGCGTCGGGCGCGGGGCAGCCGGCCTTGGCGTCGAACGTCGCGGTGGCCTTCTCGCCGTCGGCGTAGGTGACCGTCAGCTTCGCGTGGTGCGTGCCGTAGTCGGCGTAGGTGTGCGTGGGGCTGGCCTCGTGCGACGACTCACTGCCGTCACCGAAGTCCCACTCCCAGGCCACACCGCCGGTCTTGGCGCTGGAGAACGCCACCGTCTTCGGCTTGCTCTGGGCGACCACCCGTGCTCCGGCGTCCTGCGGCTTCGGGGTGGCCGGGCCACCCTGGTAGCTGATGCGGATGAGCTTCTGGTTGGAGTGCAGGCTGAAGAAGCCGCCCGCGTAGTCGAGCATGTACAGCGCACCGTCGGGACCGAACTTGGCGTCCATCCAGCTCTGCAGCTGGGTGCTGCCGCTGCCGGGCGCGATGATGCTGCGCAGGTCCTCGCCGAAGGCCGGCGCACCCTGGTCCTTGACGTGGTCCGGGTCGACGGTCACCGCGACCCGGTTGTTGGCGTTGGACTCGTCACCGATGAACCACTTGTCCTCCCAGTACGCCGGCCAGGCGACACCGCTCTTGGTGTCCACCTGGGAGCGGTGGTAGGTCGGACCGGACATGATGGCCTGGCCGCCGCCCTTGAGGTACGGCTGGGTGTAGGTGGCCTCGCTGTCGATGTAGCTCGGGACACCACTGCCGTCGGCCCGCTTGGGGAAGACCGGGCCGCCGCCCTGGGGCGAGTACCAGATCATGTTGTCGCGGGCCGGCGGGATGTCCACCAGGCCGGTGTTGCGCGGCGACTCGTTCTTGAGGTGGTCGCAGTCGTACCAGCCGGTGAGGACACTGGCGTCGGTGTTGCTGCGGTCGCGGTACGGCTGCCGGTTGCCCATGCAGTACGGCCAGCCCTGGTTGCCCGCGGAGGTGATGACCGTGGCCGTCTCGTACTTGGCCGGGCCCAGCTCCGGGTTGGAGGCTCCCGCGTCCGGCCCGACCCAGCCGGCATTCAGCCAGTTGTGCACCGGGTCGACGGAGAGCCGTGCGATGTTGCGGACACCCATCACGTAGATCTCGGGGCGGGTCTTGGCCGTGCCCGGCGGGAAGAGGTTGCCCTTGGGGATGGTGTAGGTGCCGTCGGCGTCGGGGTGGATACGGATGATCTTGCCGTTGAGGTCGTTGGTGTTGCCGGCGGTGCGGCGGGCGTCCTGGAAGGAGACACCCTTGTAGTCCTGGGTCCAGTTGTTCCCGGAGTAGCCGCTGGAGCCGCCGGAGGAGTTGCTGTCGCCGGAGCCGATGTAGAGGTTGCCGTCCTTGTCGAAGGACATGCCGCCACCGGCGTGGCAGCAGCTGTGGATCTGGGTGTCCCAGTGCAGCAGGTCCTTACGGGTGCCCTGGTCGATGGACTCGGACGCGAAGTCGTAGGTCAGCCGGGAGACCGTCCGCTGGCCGATCCGCTTGTCGCGGTCGATCGACTCGTGCGGCATCCAGTAGATGTAGATCCACCCGTTCTTCTCGAACTTCGGGTCGAGGGTGATGCCGACCAGGCCTTCCTCGTTCTTGACCAGCTCGTCACCGCTGCCCCGGTTGCCCATCACATCGAGTGTGGTGAGCAGCTTGACCTTCTTGGTCTTGGGGTCCCACTGATGGATGGTGCCGCAGCCCAGGCCGACCTTGGGGTTGTTCCAGTCGGCGATCGGGCCGGACGGGCAGGCGGCCTTGCCGATGTAGAAGGCCTTGCCGTCGGGGCCCATGGTGAGACCGTGCGGCTCACCGATCTGGTCGAGCTTCCCCGCCTGGTTCTGGTCGGTCAGCCGCTCGGTCTTGTAGTTGGACGCGATGGTCGCCTGGCAGTCGCCGCGGACCATGCCGGTGGTCCACTGGATGGCGCCGAGGAGGTGGCTCTGGAACTTCGTGTCGGTGGTGTAGCTCTCCTCGGTGCGGCCCATGCCGGTGTAGAAGGACCGACCGCCGTCGTAGTCGCGGCACCACGAGATCGGGTGGAACGGGCCGTTGGCGCTGATTCCCGGCTTGTACTTCCACTCCTCGACCTGGGCAACGGTGTGGACCTTGCCGATCGGGTTGGGGTCCCAGTTGATCCATTGGTCCGAGCGGGTCCAGTTGAGCGGCAGGCCCTTGTTGGCCGGGTGCTGGCGGTCCGTCACGTCGACGACGGCCTGCTGAATCTTGGAATCCTGCGGAGGCGTCGGGTTGGCGTTGAAGAGCCGCAGCTCGGCCAGCTGAATCAGGGGCTCACCGCTGTTCGCGGTGATCTCCAACCGGTAGTGCTGGTAGGCCTGCTTGTTGGTGAACTGGAACTGCCTGGTCTGGAATCGCGACGGGAAGGTCTCGCCGGTCCGGGTATCCAGGGTCGTCCAGCTCTCACCGTCCTGCGAGCCCTGCAGCTTCCAGTCCTTCGGGTCCCGTCCCGGATAGTCGTTGGCTGAGGTCAACGCGTAGTTGACCACCGCGGCGGGCTTGTCCAGCTTCATGGTGACCCAGCCGGTCGGCGCATGGGCCAGCCACTTGGTGTCGTTCTTGCCGTCGAACAGCTTGTCCTTGGTTTCGTTCGGCGGGTTCTCCGAGTTGACCGCGCTCTCGACGACCTTCTCGGGGTCGGGGAGGCCCAGGGCCGGGCGGGTACCGATCAGCCCGGTGAACCAGGAGGAGTCGGACTGGGCCCTGGCGGCGTCGTGGACGCCGACGAAGCCGCCTCCGTTGTTGATGTACGACTGGAACGCGGCTTCCTGCTCGGCGTTGAGCGTCACGCCGTCGGCCGACAGGAACACCACACCTCGGTACTTGGCGAGGTCGGCGGTGTTGAACACGCTCGCGTCCTTGGACTCGACGACCTTGAACCCGTTCTTCTCGCCGAGGTTCTCGATCGCCGCCGTGGCCTTGTTGACCGGGTCGTCCTGCTTGGCGGCCGGTCCGTGGAAGACCAGGACGTTCACCTGGGTTTCGGTGGCGGCGCCCTGGTCCTGGCTGAGGCGTTCGACGGGCGGCTGCGCCTGTGCCTGCACGGCCGGCAGCGCGGACAGCCCGGCGGTCAGTGCGGCGCTGGACAGCAGAACGACCGCGCGGCGCCAGGGCCACGCGTGACGAGAGGTCCGCGCAGGACGCGACGGCGGTGATCCGCTTCGTCTCGACAGGGCGAACCGATCTCTCTTGCCCATATTTGCTCCTTGACTCGATCCGGAAACGGAAGAGTGATCAGGGGATGGAGCGAGGGCTGCCGCAGGGGCCCCGCCCGGCATGCGCCGGGCGCGACGGCTTTCGGCGGGCGGTAACGCTGCCCGGGAAGGACGGGGTGCCGGAGCAGGGAGGTCAGGTTCGCCTCCGGTCCTGGCGGGCGAGGACCGACCGGCGGCAGGTTGATACACGCCCGTCAGGCCGTCAGGCAGACCTGACGGGCGTGGCTTCGGGGGCGGAGCCCGCATCAGGACCCCGCCGCTGCCTTCTAGTGGTGGGGCATGCCGCCGGGGACCGTGCCGTCGGCCTCGGTCACGAGGAAGACTCCGACCATGCCCATGTCTGCATGGCTTTGGACATGACAGTGGTACATCCAGGCACCTGCGCCGACCCGGGCACCCGCGATCACCTGGAACCCGAAGGAGTCCCCGGGGCCGACGGTCTTGGTGTCGATGACCGCGCTCACGTCCTGCGGACCCTGCAGGATCCCGGTGCGGTTGTCCACCCAGCGGTGCCCGTGCACATGGAAGGTGTGAAAGAACTCCCCGTGGGTGATGACGATGAACTCCACGCGCTCGCCGCGGACGGCTGTGAAGGTGGGTGCGTCGTGGTGGGCCTTGTTGTTGATCGTCATGTCGTTGAACACGACCGTGAACTGCTTGTCGGGCAGCACGTCGCCCTTGCGGCGTACGATCACGGGTCCGTACAGGCCCTTCTTGAGGCCGCCCGTGCCGTGTTCGGTCCCCACATTGTGATCGTGATACTGCCAGTAGCCGGCGCTGCCGGCCTCCCACGTCCCGTCGTGATTCGGTCCCGGGGCGTGGGTGCGCCAGACGTAGGTCCGCTGGCCGCCCGGCTCGACAACGCTGTCATTCATCTTGGTGCCGTCGCTGGCGACGTCGTAGTCCACGCCGTGCACGTGCAGACTCGCGGCGACGTTCAGGTTGTTGACGACCTTGATGTGCATCGTGTCGCCCTCGGTCAGCTCGATGAGCGGGCCGGGAATCGACGCCTTACCGGGCTCCAGGCCGTAGCCCATCTCCCCGTTCGGCAGGTTCTCCATGTACAGCGTCAGCTCACGGACGGTGCCCTTGCCGTTTCCTTGACCGTTTCCTTCACCGGGCTTGTCCTTCGGGGCAGCGGCGGTGGCGCCGAGCACCGTGGGCACGACCGCCGCGGCGGCCGCGCCGGTGGCGAACGCTCGCCGGGAGAAGAGGCGTCTCGTGCCTGCGCCTGAGTCGGTCATCGCTCTCCAATCCTCGAAACGCGAAGGTGCCCGAAGGCGTTTCGTGGTCGTGGTGTGAGCCGCCGTCGACGGCAGCTGTCCCGTCACGGCGGTACGCGGTGGTGCGCCGGGCGTCGGCCCCGCAAGGCAGGCGGGGCGGTCGCCGAACCGAACTCCGGTGGAGACGGTCCGACTTGGCCGGACCCCGGTGAAGCGGTCCGGCTTGGCTCGATGTGTCGGCTATGGCCGGGATCTGATCGGCTGGGCGAAGGGGATTCGCCTCGGGACCTGGACACCGTAGCGGGCACGCATCCAGTTTTTCCAGACTCAGGTCAAAGTTGGTTGGATCCTGGTCATAGGTCTTGGCAGATAGTCAAAAGACCCGCTAACTTCTCACCGTTGCCGCATGGAAAGAGGTTGCGTGGACCCCGCCCTCGGGTTAGCGGTACCAGCGGCCTTGCAGCGACAGGGGCGGATGCCGCCTGTGCGTGAGTGACGGCGGCCCTCGCCTCCGTAGCGTGCGGGCGATCTACCTAAGCGAGGCACTCGCCCCGTTCCGTCCAGGGCGCCGGTCCGGTGAGCGGAGTACACGCGTCTCGAACGCGCTCATCCCGGCGGCTGATCGTCCACTCGGCGGGACCGCGAGTCCTGCGCGGTGCCGCACAAGCGAATTCCCGAAAGGTGCAGCGGTGTTCAGAAGACTGCTCCATGCCCAGACGGATCCGCCCCCATCAAGATCCGTGCTACGTGACCGATTCAGCGCGCATCCGGTGTTGATGGCGCTGATGGCCGTTGTCTTCACGGCTTTCGCGTTGGCCGTTCCGGCCGCGTACGCGGCGGCGAGTCGCGCGGACGAGACCGCAGCGACCCAGGTGCTCACCTGGACGGCCGGCGACGATTACATGAAGTACACGTCAGCCCCCACCACTGCGGTGGCCGGCAAGGCGACCATCGTGTTCGAGAGCAGCGCGGCGACCGGCAATACGACGGGGTTGACGCACACCCTGACGTTCGACGTCTCGAACCCCGACTACAACAACGACGTCAGCCTCAACATCCTGGCGAGCCCCTTCGACTCCGAGGGAGGCAAGCACACGGCCGAAGTCACCCTCACACCTGGCGTCTACCACTATTTCTGCGCGATGCCGGGCCACCAGATGATGTCGGGTGAGCTCATCGTCACCGCTGCGCCCGGCGACGACACCACTGCGCCCGACACGTCGGCGACGGTGTCGGGGACGAAGGACGCCGCCGGGAACTACGTGTCGAGCGCGACGGTCACGGTGACCGCTTCCGATGCGGAGTCGGGTGTGGCTGGAATTGAGTACTCGCTCGACGGTGCGTCGTACAGGAGTTACACAACTCCTGTTGCTGTCAACAGCGTTGGTCAGCACGCGTTGGCCTATCGGGCCACGGACAAGGCGGGTAACACCTCGCCGGTGAAATCGGTGGAGTTCACCGTCGTGGCACCCGAACCGCCGAAGGACACCACGCCACCCGACACGTCGGCGACGGTGTCGGGGACGAAGGACGCCGCCGGGAACTACGTGTCGAGCGCGACGGTCACGGTGACCGCTTCCGATGCGGAGTCGGGTGTGGCTGGAATTGAGTACTCGCTCGACGGTGCGTCGTACAGGAGTTACACAACTCCTGTTGCTGTCAACAGCGTTGGTCAGCACGCGTTGGCCTATCGGGCCACGGACAAGGCGGGTAACACCTCGCCGGTGAAATCGGTGGAGTTCACCGTCGTGGCACCCGAACCGCCGAAGGACACCACGCCACCCGACACGTCGGCGACGGTGTCGGGGACGAAGGACGCCGCCGGGAACTACGTGTCGAGCGCGACGGTCACGGTGACCGCTTCCGATGCGGAGTCGGGTGTGGCTGGAATTGAGTACTCGCTCGACGGTGCGTCGTACAGGAGTTACACGACTCCTGTTGCTGTCAACAGCGTTGGTCAGCACGCGTTGGCCTATCGGGCCACGGACAAGGCGGGTAACACCTCGCCGGTGAAATCGGTGGAGTTCACCGTCGTGGCACCCGAACCGCCGAAGGACACCACGCCACCCGACACGTCGGCGACGGTGTCGGGGACGAAGGACGCCGCCGGGAACTACGTGTCGAGCGCGACGGTCACGGTGACCGCTTCCGACGCGGAGTCGGGTGTGGCCGGAATTGAATACTCGCTCGACGGTGCGTCATACCGCAACTACACGGCGCCCGTTGATGTCAACGCCGTGGGTCGACACGCACTGACCTACCGAGCGACGGACAAGGCGGGCAACACCTCGTCGGCGCAGTCGGTGGAGTTCACCGTCGTGGCGGCTCCGCCCGAGGACAGGACGCCGCCGCAGGTGTCGGCCTCCGTCTCCGGTACGAAGAACGACTCCGGTGACTACGTCGGCAGCGCGAAGGTGACGGTGACGGCCTCGGACGCAGAGTCGGGTGTGGCCAGGATCGAGTACTCCCTAGACGGTGGCCCCTACCTGCAGTACTCCGCCCCGGTGGCGATTGACAGAGCCGGGAGCCACACCTTGCTCTACCGGGCCACCGACAAGGCTGGCAACACGTCCACGCCGCAGTCGCTGTCCCTCACCGTCGTCGACAGCAAGCCGCCGACCGGCTGTCCTGAAACGGACGACCGCTCCACCGTGTTCACCGGCTCGATCAACACCGGTGTCCCGAACCGCGTCACGAGCAACGGCTGCACGGTCAACGAGCTGATCGAGGATCACCGGGCCTGGAAGAATCACGGCGCGTTTGTCTCGCACGTCGGGGAGATCGTCACGACGCTGCGGAAGGAGGGAGTCCTTGACCAGCGGGAGGCCGCCGAGATCAAGAAGGCGGCCGGCCAGTCCGACGTCGGCATGCCGACCCGCGGTCCCGCCAGCCGCTGAGTCACGGCCCGGCGGTGACACCACCTGAGCCGTGTGCCTCGGTCGACTGCATCAGCAGTCCGCCGAGGCGACCCGGACAGCACACCAGGACCGATGGGGTGGAGAGTTGGACGGCTCCACACCATCGGGCCCGGCTGCCTCCGCAGCAGCCGAGGCGGCAACGAGGCAGTGCTGCGTCGCACCGGCTTTGTCCATCAGCTGATGAAAGTCCCGTGAATCGGTGCACGAGTTTCTTTTGCCTTCGACAGCACGGTGCTACGGTCCGGGTGGAAGTCGCACCCCCAAGCATCGGGCATGCGAACGGTTCTGGCCACGACGGGGGCGGTGTGAGGAGTACGACGGCTCGACCGGCCAATATCCATCAGGCCCGGCTGCTCCGCCTCCTGCGCGACCTCGGCCCGCAGTCCCGGGTCGCCCTCGGCGACCAGGTAGAGCTGTCGCGCTCCAAGCTCGCGTTCGAGATCGACCGCCTGCTGGAAACCGGTCTGGTCGTCCCGGACGGCCTCGCTGCCTCCCGCGGCGGTCGCCGCTCGCACAACGTCCGGATCGCCCCGTCACTGCGGTTCCTCGGCGTGGACATCGGCGCCACCTCCGTGGATTTGGCGGTCACCAACGCCGAGTTGGACGTCCTCGGCCACGTGGCCGAGCCGCTGGACGTGCGCGACGGTCCGGTCGCGGTCTTCGAGCGGGTGCTCGCGTTGGTCGGCAAGCTGCGCGAGACGACGTCGGTGGAGCACTTCGACGGCGCCGGGATCGGCGTGCCGGGACCCGTCCGGTTCCCCGAGGGTGTCCCTGTCGCGCCGCCGATCATGCCCGGATGGAACGGCTTCCCCGTCCGCGAGGCGATGAGCCAGGAGCTCGGCTGTCCCGTCCTCGTCGACAACGACGTGAACCTGATGGCCCTGGGCGAGCAGCAGGCCGGCGTCGCCCGGTCCGTGCGCGACTTCTTGTGCGTGAAGCTCGGGACCGGCATCGGCTGCGGCATCGTCGTCGGCGGCGAGGTCCACCGCGGTATCACCGGCAGTGCAGGCGACATCGGCCACATTCAGGTGGACCCGGACGGGCCGCGGTGCGCCTGCGGCAACACCGGTTGCCTGGAGGCCTACTTCGGCGGGATCGCCCTCGCACGCGACGCGACCGCGTTCGCCCAGTCCGGCCGCTCGACGGAGCTGGCCGGACGGCTCGAATCGGCCGGAAGGCTGACTCCCGAGGACGTGTCGGCCGCCGCGGGTGCCGGAGACGCCGCGGCCCTGGACCTGATCCGCTGGGGAGGCAACCGCACCGGTCAGGTCATCGCCGGCCTGGTCAGCTTCTTCAACCCCGGCCTGGTGGTCATCGGAGGAGGGCTCACCGGACTGGGCCACAACCTCCTGGCGAGCATCCGCACCCAGGTCTATCGTCAGTCGCTGCCGTTGGCGACAGGCAACCTGCCGATCGTGCTCGGCGAACTCGGCCAGGTCGCCGGCGTCGTCGGCGCCGCCCGGCTGATCAGCAACCACATCTTCTCACCGGCCTGACGCTTCGATACGCGGCCGGAACCCGTGGTGAGCCCGGCCCCGCGACGGACTGCGCGGGGCCGACCGGAGCGCTACTGAATCCTGCGTTCCGCCCCGGCCCACGCCCGGTCGCGCAAAACGAACTTCTGGATCTTGCCGGTGAAGGTCTTGGGTAGTTCCCCGAACACCACGTGCTTGGGCGCCTTGAAGCGGGCCAGCCGGACTCGGACGAACTCGATGATGGTGAGATCCGCGACGGCGCTTGGGTCGCCGAACTCGACGGTGACGTTCTCAGGGCTGGCCGCAGGGGATGCGGCTGATCGTCCGCGAGGAACGCCTGCAAGCCGGCGCGCAGTTGCGCTTCACTGTCAATACCCCTCGAACCGTGGAGATCTTTTAAGCGGCCAGCTCCAAGGCGGGGTTGGCCCGGTGGTCGTGCTCGTAGTCGATCGGACTCCGATACCACACACGCTGTGCAGTCGGTGTGTGTGGTAGAAGCCGGTGATCCAGGACGGTCAACGGGACGTGTTCGTGCTGGCAGGGGGTGCCGTAGGGGCGTCTGCATACGCCGAGTTCAACTTTGCGCTTGTCGAAGTGCTCTTCGAACTCGTCCCACGCGTCGCGAGTGACGTCGCGGTATTCGTGGTCGGGGCGGAGCTTGCGGCGCTCGCGGCCCGGGGCCGTTCCCATGCGCGTATCGCCCGGGAGCCCGGTCTGCACCTGGACACGGTGCGCACGCGGCGACGCCGGTTCGCCGAGGAGGGCATCTCGGGGCTGACCGACCGAAAGCGCTCCGGCCGGTCGCCCTCGTTCACCGCGCTGCAGGCCGCCCAGGTCAAGGCCCTGGCCTGCCAACTGCCCGCCGAGACCGGGGCCGCTGTCCCGATGGTCATGCCCGGAGCTGGCCGCGAGGCGTGGCGAGCGGCGCCGACTACGTGCTGCGCCGGTGGTGGGCACGGCGCCGGTAACCGGCCGCCCGCCTGGCACGGCACCGTCCGCACGTCCGCCAGCGCTGCCACGTCACGGATCGCCCGGCCTCTGGTGCTTACTTCCAACGTAGATACAAACGTGTCCGCCGACGCCTTGTTCCGCTCCGGAAGCAGGAATAGCATCCGGCGCAATCGATCTTGGAGGGGTTCGGAGTGTCGAACATAAAACGCGTGAAGCCGGCGCTGATCGCAGTGCTGATACCGATGGTGGTGCTCGGCGTCGCCGCGCAGCCGGCGATGGGGCAGGTGCGCCTGCCACCGTCGGTCAAGACCTACGAGGGAGATCCCGGCCGGCTCGGTGACGCGGCGAGCTGGCGTACCCCTGAGTTCAACCGGGACGCCGGCCTGGTGTCGATGGGAACCGAATTCGCCTACGCCGCCGGCTACTCCGGCACCGGGATGAACATCGGCGTCGTCGACTCGGGCGTCTTCGCCGGGCACGTCCGGGAGCACGGAAGCCTGGACACGAACTACGCGGTCGGGGACCGCTACTTCTCCGTGGAGGCCCAGGGCGGCCAGACGGGCCCCACGCCGGGGTTCTACAACCCGGCGTTCAACGACAGCCACGGCACCCACGTCAGCGGGACCATCGGTGCGAGCCGCGACGGCGTCGGCGAGACGCAACCGGCCGGGCCGGATGCCAACATGCACGGCGTCGCGTTCAACAGCAACGTGTACATGGGCAACACCGGCAAGACGGACGGCGTGCTCTACGGTCTCCTGCCGGCGAACGCGACCGCCGCGCAGAAGCCGGACGACGCCTACATCGGCGATGTCTACCGGGCCGTGAACTCCGCCAAGACGGCGAACGGCGAGCCCATCAGGATCATCACCAGCAGTTGGGGTAGCCAGCCCAACACGGAAAACTACAACACGTATGACACGCCGCCCGGCAGCCCGGCGGGCTTCGGTCTGAACACGGCATGGCGCCTCTGGTCCACTCCGGACGGCGTCGTCGACGCGAACGGGAGCTCCGCCCACTGGCTGAACGGTGCCATCGAGGCCGCGCGTACCGGCACGGTCATCCAGTTCACCGCCGGTAACAGCGGCTACGTGAACCCGTCGCCGCGAGGCGCCGCGCCGTACTTCATGCCCGAGCTGGAGGGCAGCTGGTACACGACATCGGGTATCAACCCCGCCCAGGGGCGCACGTTCAACGCTGACGGCTCCGTCCTGGTCCCCGGCCAGCAGACGTTCAACCAGTGCGGCGTCGCGAAGTGGTTCTGCGTGACGGCGCCGGCCAACAGCATCAACAGCACGACCGTGTCGGTCGTCAACGGCGTTCCCGAGCCCCGTTACGGCAGTTCGTCGGGGACGTCGATGGCCGGCCCGCACTCGGCGGCCGCACTGTCGTTGGTCATGCAGCGCTTCCCGTACATGACCAACGAGCAGACGCTCTACACGATGTTCACCACCGGCCGGCAGAACAACACGATCAGTGACGCGGCGGGCAACGCCGTGCTGAACCCCACCGGCGGCCAGATCGTGCAGGTGCCGGACAGCCGCAACGGCTGGGGCACGGTCAGCCTGCGGGAGGCCGTGAACGGCCCGGGCCAGTTCGTGGGGCCGTTCGTCGTCGACACGCAGGGGCGCGACGACGTGTGGTCGAACGACATCTCGGACGTCGCTATCCGGGCCCGCCAGCAGGAGGACACCGCCGAGGCGGCCGCCTGGGCGGCGACCAAGGCCGCCAAGGGCTGGACCAAGGGCCTGCCGGCCGGCGCGAGCGACGCCGACAAGTCGGACTACGCCATCGGGGTCCACCGTGAGCAGGCCCGCGAGGCCCGCGCCTACGAGGGCAGCCTCACGAAGCGTGGCGACGGCACCCTGTTCCTCACCGGCAGCGAGACCTGGCACGGGACGAGCGCCGTCCTCGACGGCAAACTCTCGGTCGTCGGCTCGCACGCGAGCGCTGTCGACGTGCGCGGCGGAACGCTCGGCGGCAGCGGCACCGTGGGTGACAGCATCAACGTCAACCGCGGCGTGCTGCGGCCCGGTCTCACGGCCGACGAGGCCGCGCAGATCACCGGCGCTTCCGGCGCCGCAGGCAATGTCCTGAACGTCGGCGGGAACGCAACCATCGGCAAGGAGGGTCGCGTTGCCGTCACGATCTCCGGCGACCGGGACTACACGAGCGTCCGGGCGGCGGGGAACCTGGTTCTGGACGGTGAGCTGGACCTGGACGTGCGGGGCAAGCTGACCCCGGGCACCGAATTCACGATCATGAGCGGTAGCTCGATCAAGGGCGCCTTCCACGCGCTGCCGGAGAACCGGGCCCTGAACGTGGGCGGTTACCTGTTCCGGGTGTCCTACAAGAACAACAGCGTGACGCTCACCGTCATGCACGAGGTGCCGAACACGGGAAGTAGGCCGTGACCCGTTAACTCAACTCGGCTTGACTACGGTCGAGCCGTGGTGAAGGGGCAGAAGGGAAGGGCGGGCCGCGACGCCGATCTCAGCGTCGCGGCCCACCCATGCACGTGGTCATCTGTTGCGACCGGGCGTCGACTCAGTCGCGCCGAATCCGTGTCGCTCGGCCTCTGACGGCGCACGGAGCACCGTCTACTGGGCAGGCGCCGCCGGCCCGGAGTCGGCCACCCAGCCCGGGTGGGCGGCGACGAACGCGTCGACGGTGTCGTCCCGGACCGCCGGCAGCAGTTGCATGCTGGTCGGACTGAGGATCTCGGCGCTGCCGACGCCCGACACGGCGCGGCTGTTGAACGTGCCGTTGTTGCGGTGCCCGCGTACTCGCCCAGACTGAGGGCCCGGCGGATATGCGTACGCGTGCCGTTGGCGGACCCGCCGAGGTTGATGCCGTCGGGGGAGCTGGAACGCATGGACGGCGCGTAGTAGCCGATCATCTCCAGGTCACGGCGGCCGGCCAGGTACCAAAGGGCCTCGGCGAACTGGAAGACCGGATGCGCTCGGACCGTTTCCTGCGCCGCGCAGTTCCGGCGCGGCAGTCCGGTGTCCGGGGGCGCCCGCCTCGTCACGGTCGCGAGTTCGTGTTCGGTGACCCCGCCACCTGGTGCACCCCCGACGAGCAGACGGTGACCGAGACCCGTCTCTACGGCACCGCCGTCGCGCGGGCCTGGGACCGGCTCCACCCGAGACTGGCCCATCGCTCGGCCTGGACGGCTCAGCTGGGCGCCTTGCCGGTCATCGAGGGCACCGTGATCCGCTTGCAGGTCGAGCACCTGCCCAGCGGGGCAACACCGAAGCCGGTCTGGCTGTGGTGGTCAGGTCTCGACGCGACTGAGACGGAAGTCGACCTGCTCTGGCAGGCATTCCTGCGGCGCTTCGACATCGAGCGAGGGACCACGCGGCCGCGATGTGGGTGCTGTGGATTGCGGCGCGTTCGGCCGCAGCGAGTGCGCCGGCCATGCGGGAGACGTGGTCACCGACCCGGAGGAAGAAGCCGCCATGCTCTTCGGGTAGAGCCCTGTCCCATCTGTCCTCCGCCTCACGGACCACGTTCCGCATTTCTCCTGCGCGAGGGGTGTAGGTCAGGCTCGGCCGGGTGTGGAAGGCCCACCGGTATGCCTCTGCCAGGTCGTGCTGCCAACCGTCCGACGACGCTCTCTCCCGCGGGGCGGGTGCGTGGCGCTGAGCAAGGTGCAGGACACGCGACCAGGTGGCGGCATCCGTGGACAGAAAGCCGCGCCAGGCTTGGAGGGAAGGAGTCCACAGGGCGCCGACGTGTGGTGGAGCGGACGTTTCGGCGGATCGGTGGCGTCTGAAGCCCCGCGTGGGGATGATGTGCCGACCGTCCCATGCCATGCGCGTATGCCTTTCCAGGAGAGGACTTCTCCAGGAACTGCCGGGGCCAGCCGTGAACGGAGAACCGGTCAGGAGAAGCGCGGAGGTGCCCGTACCGGCGTTCTCCGCACGACGGGTGGAATGCACTGCTGCGCTATACATCCGTCCGTTCGTCACATCGTGGTGGGTCGCGAGCGGAGCAGAGCCTTCGAGGTGACGGCGAAGGGCATCGACGAGGCGGGATCCGTCGGACGCGTCGGTGCGATGAGACGCGGACGCTGGCAGACAGCGGTTGGGGCCCGTTGAGTGAGTTTGCGGGGAGTCGGACGCCGTGATGGTCGATCTGTTTCCCGAACGACGCGGTCGCGCCGCACGGATTGGACTGCGACTCGCTCGGGGCGCCGGACAGGAAGATGAAGCCGGACTGCGCGAAGGCGTAAGACGTCGTCTCAAGTGGTGCTGGGCGAGCGCCGGGCTGAATGGAGGCCGGGCCGGATGTCAGACGAGGGCCGTAGAGTCCGTGCGTCTTGCAGGGACAACGCATTGGAGATGCTGGTGAGCCGTCACACCCCGCCCCGCCCAGTGGCCGTGGAGCGGCTGTTTCCCGAGCTGGCACCGGTGTGCCGGGAGACGGTACGGCTTCATCCTCGGGCGGGCCGTCCGTCGTGTCACGACAGTTCGGTCGGGGGTCCATTGCTGTGGCCCGCCGATGAGCCCTGGCCTGTGTGCACCGAGGAGCACTACGACATTGGCAGCAACACGCCTCATGAGGCCGAGGTGCCTCTCGTGCCAATCGTGCAGGCCTATGAGGCGGATGCATCCAGCGTGGGACCGGTTCCAGGCCGTGATCCTCGCCTACGACCTCGGACTGGCCCGCCCCAACAGCCTGGGCTGATCACCAGGCGAGGCAGTCCAGGCAGTCGCCCGGCAACGCGAAGCCCCTACTCCTCTGTGGTATTCGTGCCGTTCGGGCTCACAGAGATGGTTATAGATCAGCAAAGAGAGCCGGACGATGACCAGGCGGTGGTCGACGGGCTATCACGAGTGCTGACCACAGGCGCAGTTCGGCCACATCGTGGCCGCCTGCCCGCCCGCCAGCCCCGTCGGTGCAAGGCCCAGCCCGGCAGATCCGCCTCCAGACTGATGGTGACGCGTCGTCACCGGGGATTAACTCGGGATTCCGCCCGATTGCTCAACGTCCACCAACGCCATCATCGCTCACCGCACCCGAATTTTCGGCCTTTCCACAGGACCTCGAGTTTCGCTGTTCTGACCAGTCGTCAGTGCCTGTTCCGGGGTCAGGCTGCCTGGTCACCGTCGGCGGCGGCCCAGGCGTGCTGGACCTCCCGGATTTCTGCATCCGTGGGCCGACCTGGGGTGGTGGGCGTAAATCGGGCCGCGATGATGGTGCGGCGGAGCTTGGCGGTCATGTCGGCGAATGCCGGGGTGGTCTTGGTGGTGTACCACGGGGCTCGCTCGCGGCGTTCGGCGGTATCGGCGGGGTGGTGACCGTGCAGCGCGTACCAGATGACGGTGATCGTGTAGCAGTACAGGCCGAACGGCACCCCTCGCTGGACTGCGTGCCGGGTCCGGTGGTGGGCCTGCCCGACGCCGAGGACGCTGCGGGCTTCGCCGAAGGTCACCTCGATCGACCACCGCGCGGCATAGCGGGCCACCAACTGCCCGGCCGACGCGGTCAGATCGGTGGATATCAGCGCCAGGTCGTAGCCGGTATCGGTGGTGTCCTCACGCAGCAGTACCACCTTCACCGGCTGGGTGTGGAAGGAGCCGTACCACAGGCAGGTGGTCTCGGTGGCGAACACGGTTTCGGTGCGGCCGTAGCGGGTCACCGCCTGCGGGGTGAACACCAGCGTGGCGGCCAGCTCGGCCGGCGTGCCGAGCCGGTCGCCCTTCAGGCGGGGCCGCCCACGCCGCCCGGTCGGCGGCGGGGCGAGAGCGTAGAGCACGGCGTTGGACGGCACCCGGGTGGTGAAGGTGACGGATACCGGCAGGTCACGCAGCGCACGGCCGTGGTAGGCAGCGTCGGCGACCACATCGATACGCCGACCCCAGTGACAGGCGGCCAGGAACCGGATCATCGCCGCGGCCAACTCGACCTTGGTCTTCTCGCCCTTCGGGCGGTGCAGCCGGGCGGCCACCGGCAGGCACACCGGCCGGGACAGGAACGGCAGGTCCACGATCAGGCCGATCACGACGAAGCAGGTGCCGTAGCCGATTCCGTCGCGGCCGGCGGCGGAGCCGTCGTGCTGCCAGGCGGCGCCGAAGACCTTCTTCCCGCGCCGTTTGAACAGCGTGTCGTCCACCGCCACCGTCAAGACGGCGCCGTCGGGCACCAGCGAGCGCACCACGAGGTGGGACAGCGACGCGCCAAGCGTCTGCGGGTCCCAGCGGGCGCGAGCGAAGAAGGAGTGCGCCCGGTCGTGGGACCAGTGATGCGTCAAGTTCGCGCCCAACAGCATCCCGGTGACCGTGCCCCGGCCGGTGTTCGCGATCAGCCCGGTGACCAGCGTGGCGAACGTGGAGAAGGTCGGCGAGGTGAAACTGCCGCGCAAAGCACCCAACACGGCGAGCAGAGATGCGGGTACGGTCGGATCCGGAAGCATCGGCGGGTCCCTCACAGCAGGCGACACAAGCACCGCCGATGCTTCCTTGCTGTCCACTCCCAAGGCGGAACAACGGCCACAGGTCACCCGCGCGAGCTACCTACCTGACAGTTGGTCAGAACAGCGAAAGTCGAGCAGGACACAGCGCTCGCGAAATCCGGATCCTACAAACCGAGTCCCGCTGCCTGCAGCGTCCGATCGCTCTCCGACTACTGGAAGTCTTCTCGAAACCGGGATATTTCGCGCCTGCCGGGTCCGTTCGGCGCCCGACGCGACACAGCCGGAGAACGTGCCCGTGGTCCACGGATGGGCCGAAGGGCGAGCGCCAGATCAATGAATTGCATAATTTTGCAATTCAATACATGCTGTAGAGGCTCTGTCCGTAGGTAGCCGCGGGCACAGTGCCAGCGATGTCCCAGATACCTGGGTGATGGGAGTGTTCGAGACCGTGCCGGTTCCGCTGTATCAGGCCAAGGCCGAGTTCTTCCGGATGCTCGGGCACCCGGTGCGTATACGGGTGCTGGAGCTGCTGCAGGGCGGACCGATGCCGGTACGCGACCTGCTGAATGCAATCGATGTGGAGCCGTCTGCGCTGTCGCAGCAGCTGGCGGTGTTGCGCCGCTCGGGGATCGTGACCGCTACCCGGGAGGGCTCGACGGTGGTGTACGAGCTGGCCGGCGGCGACGTCGCGGACCTGATGCGGGCGGCGCGCAGGATCCTCACGGAGATGCTGAGCGGACAGAACGAACTCCTGGCCGAGTTGCGGGAAGCAGAGGTAGCGGCCGAGTGAGTGCGTTGCTGGCCCGGTCCTGGGAGCGCGTGCGCTCCCTGTTGCCTGCCCGCGCCGACTACGCGGTCATGGCACGTACTCCGCGCCGCGACCTGCTCGCCGGCCTCACCGTCGCCATTGTGGCACTGCCGCTCGCTCTCGGGTTCGGTGTCTCCTCGGGGCTCGGTGCAGAAGCCGGGTTGGCGACCGCCGTGGTGGCGGGCGCTTTGGCGGCGCTGTTCGGCGGCTCGAATCTCCAGGTCTCCGGCCCCACGGGGGCGATGACGGTGGTGCTGGTACCGATCGTCGCCCGGTATGGGCCCGGCGGTGTGCTGACGGTCGGCCTGATGGCCGGTGTCCTGCTGGTCGTGCTCGCCCTGTTCAAAGCCGGCCAGTACATGCGGTATATCCCGGCCCCGGTGGTGGAGGGATTCACTCTGGGCATTGCCTGCGTCATCGGATTGCAGCAGGTCCCGGGCGTGCTGGGCGTGGCCAAGCCGGAGGGCGACAAGGTCCTGGTGGTGACCTGGCGCGCGTTCGAGGAGTTCGCGAAGGCGCCGAACTGGACCGCTGTCGCTCTTGCGGTCGGTGTCACAGCCGTGATGCTCCTGGGCGCACGCTGGCGCCCGACCATCCCGTTCTCCATCGTCGCGGTGATCGCCGCCACGGTGGCCGCCCAGCTCTTCCGCCTCGACGGGGCCACCCCGATCGGGGATCTGCCCTCCGGGCTGCCTGCTCCTTCGCTCGGCTTCCTGGATCTGTCGTCGCTCGGTTCGCTGATCGCCCCTGCGGTCGCGGTCGCCGCACTCGCGGCGCTGGAGTCGCTGCTGTCGGCCACCGTCGCGGACGGCATGACGGTCGGGCAGAAGCACGACCCGGACAAGGAACTGTTCGGGCAGGGCATCGCGAATCTGGCCGCTCCTCTGTTCGGCGGTGTCCCGGCGACGGCCGCCATAGCCCGTACCGCGGTCAACGTCCGTACCGGCGCGGGCTCCCGGCTGGCCGCGCTCACCCACGCCGCCGTCCTCGCCGTCATCGTCTTCGCCGCAGCCCCGCTGGTCTCCAGGATCCCGCTGGCCGCGCTGGCGGGTGTGCTGATCGCGACCGCAATCCGCATGGTCGAGGTCGGCTCGCTGCGGGCAATGGCCCGCGCGACCCGCTCCGACGCGCTCGTCCTCGTCCTGACCGCGGCTGCCACCCTGGCACTCGACCTCATCTACGCAGTCGCCATCGGCCTGGTGGTGGCCGGGGCGCTGGCGCTTCGGGCGGTGGCCCGCCAGGCCCGGATCGACCCGGTGGACTTCCGGCCCGATCTGCCCGGGGAGCACAGTGAAGAGGAGCATGCGCTGCTGGCCGAGCACATCGTCGCGTACCGGATCGACGGGCCGCTGTTCTTCGCCGGCGCCCACCGCTTCCTCCTCGAACTCTCCGAGGTCGCCGACGTGCGCGTGGTGATCCTGCGGATGTCGCGGATCACGACCATGGACGCCACCGGCGCCCTCGTGCTGAAGGACGCCGTGGAAAAGCTGAACCGGCGCGGCATCGCCGTGATGACCTCCGGCATCCGCCCCGGCCAGCGCCAGGCCCTCGATTCCGTCGGCGCTTTGGGCCTGTTGCAGCGGGAAGGGCGCGAGTACGCCTCCGCTCCGCAGGCCATCGCCGGGGCCCGTGTCCACCTGCAGAAGACCGGTCTGCTGCCCGCCCCCAGCCGGATCGCCCCTGCCACCGAACAGGCTTCCCGGTGACTGCCCCCGAGGCCGTCACCGGCACGGACGAGGCAGCCCATTACCGCCGTACGGTGCCGGGCTGGACCCACGGCCCACACGACACCCTCGTACGGATCCGTCCGCAGGCAGTCAACGGCTTCCGCCTCCTCTCCCCGGAGACCATGTGAGTACGCAGCTCGAAACCTTGCCGTACCGGCATGTGCTGACCCTGCCCACAATGGGATCGGCCGTGCGGATCGCACGTGAGACGGCGGAGCAGGTACTGACGGAGTGGGGGATCAGCCGCCGCCATCCGAACGTGGGTCCCGCGCTGCTGATCCTGGCAGAGCTGGTGACCAACAGCGTGCGTCACGCTGCCGCGCTCTCCCCGAACGTGACGGTCATCTTCGCAGGCGGGCCGGACACGTTCGTGTTCGCCGTCCATGACCGCCACCCCTTCCAGCCCGCCCTTCACACCACAGGCACCAGCACGGGCACCGGAAATACCGGTCTGGCCACCGTTACCGAGCTCACCCTCCAGCTCGGGGGCACCGCGGTCGTACGCGGGGACGCGGACGGCCAGGGCAAGAGCATCTGGGTCACCCTCCCCCTGTAGAAGATTGAGGCAGCGACCATGACCATCCAGTGGCGCTACGCCACCCACCCCAACCTCGGCGTCCTCTCCCTCGCCGGATACCTCGGTCCGGATGCCGTCCACCGGTTCACCGGCGCCATCGGCTGGGTCCGGGCACGCGGCACCGGACCGGTCATCCTCGACCTGAGCGAGCTGCGTGGCTCGTCCACCGGCGGCCAGCTCGCTGTGGCCCAGGCCGCCCGCCAACTCCATGGCGACGGGCGGCGCCTGGAACTCGCCGCGATCCCCGCCGACGGCTCCCTCGTCCTCGACGGCACCCACCCGCCGGTCCCCGTCCACTGCGACCTGCCCACCGCCCTCGCCGCCCACCAGGCCCCGGCCGGGGACAAGGGGGAGTGGTGCACCGACGAGTGGCCCGGCCCGCGCACCGGCGCCGACCAAGCCTGATACGAGCAATGCACAGCAACGACCCGAGCAAGGAAGAACCATGAGCGACGTGATCGTGAAGGACAGCAACGGAACCGTTCTGGAGGACGGCGACTCCGTCACCCTGATCAAAGACTTGAAGGTGAAGGGCACCTCCGAAACCCTCAAACGCGGCACCCTGGTCAAGAACATCCGCCTCACCGGCCAGGCCGGCGAGATCGAGTGCAACACCAAGAAGGTCAAGGGCCTCGTCCTGAAGACCGAGTTCCTGAAGAAGGCCTGACCCAGGACTCACACGTCGCACGCGCTGCGCCCCGCGCTTCAGAACGGGGACGGCGCGTGCGGCGTTTCCCGCCGCCTGAGGCGTGCGGCAGCGCGAAAGCCGCGTCCAGCGGCCAGGCTCGTCCGCCCAGCGCGCACTGTCCACCGCCCGCACGGCCCGGCCCCCACCACCCCGGCCGACCGCTGCGACGTCAACCACATGGGCGTTCAGCAGACAGTTCGGGCCCCAGCGCACTCATGGGGGCCATCCGCAGTGGCGTTTTGCCATTTCAGGCCAGTCCGGCCGTGGTCACTTGTGGGCGTGCTCGCCCACGTAGAACAGCAGCCAGACGAACCCCGCGAACAGGTGAGTGCCGAAGATGTAGAAGAAGGCACGCAAGGCCACGCCTTTCTCCTTCCAGGACTCGGTGCCGGCTCCGCCGCCATCAGGGGCAGGCTGGTTCTGGCCTCGGGCACCGTCACTCATGGCCCGTCTCCCGTTCTGTGTCTGATACGCGGTAGCGTGCTCGTGTCGTCCGGGCAGCGGTGTGCAGGTGCGGACGCACGCGCGCAGTGGCGCCGTTCTGGGCGGCGAGCGTGCTGACCTCAGCCGCATCCGCAGCGCGCGTGACAGTTCCGTCACTCAGATACGGGCAGGTCATCCCGACCCACACTCCGGCCGCCGCGTCGATGCCGGTCACCGGGGTCCGTGGAGCTGGAATCGGACCAGGACCGTCTTCCCCTGTCCCTGTGGAGCGGGCTCGACGCTGACGTTGCCGTCGTAGGCGGCTGCGAGTTCCGCAACCGTCCGCAAACCCTGGCCTGTCGGCCTGTCGGCCCGGCGGCCAGGTCGATCACGCGGGAATCCAGGTCACGGACGCCGATCACCAGCTGCCCGGCAGCCACGGTAACCACCACCTCCGCATCGGGCGATCTCTCGGCGTGCCGTACGGCATTGGTGACGAGTTCGCTCACAACCAGCAGCGCGGCGCCGGTCAGCGAGGAATCGGGGGCAAGCCCGAAGGAGGTGAGGGCCTCGGCGGTGCTGACGCGAACCGCCCTGACCGACGCCGGGACCAACGGCACCGTCATGGCATGCCGCTTCACATTCGGCTGGCCACGCACCCCTGCGGGCGCGTGCCTGCGAATACCCCAGTTCACGGCGCCGCCGGCGATTCGGCGCTGTGCAGCTGTTCGAGCAGATCCTGCTGCCCTGCCAGCATCACGGTCAGGATCCGGCGCGCGGCCCGCATCAGCTCCGCCACATCCCCGCCGGCCAGCTCATAGACGACGGTGGTCCCCTCACGGGTCGCGGTCACGATCCCGGAACGGCGCAATACGGCCAGCTGCTGCGACAGGCTCGACGGTTCGATCCCGATCTCTGCCAGCAGGTCCCGCACAGGCAGCGGCCCGTCCTGCAGCAACTCCAGTACCCGGATACGGACCGGGTGGCCGAGCATCCGGAAGAACTCCGCCTTCGCCTGGTACAGCGGTACCTGAACCGCGCTCACGCCCCGGCCGTCCCGTCATCTGTGCGAATGCCGTGCTCGCGTGCCATCCGCAGCGCGTCCTCTACCTCGTCCTCGGCCAGGGCCGCCCCATAGGCATCCTCAGCATCCAACGCCGCCCCAAGCTGGGCCCGTGCCCGACGGACCCTCTCCCGTACCTCGTCAGCGAACACACCCACCACCACACTCTCCACCCGTACCCCTTGACTGATACGACAACTAACAAATTGCAGAACTCTTCAATCCTAGAGCGGGATGGCACGGCACACCACACACCAGTGACTCGTATCGCGCACCCCGCGCCGAGGGCGGCGCACTCGCTGTGGGCTGGCCTACCGGATCGCCCGCCCCGACCTCACCGGGAACGGCAACCGCGGCGCGCCGAGCTTCCGTACAGGGCGGATAGTGACGTGACTGAACCCCAAAGCGTGGGTCACGGGGCTGAGCGCGCTGGCCAGCGCCCGCACACAGCGGAGAAAGCACGCGGTCCTGCGCTGTACCAAGAATGCGGCGCAGGACGCCCCACACCTCTCCAGGGCAAGCAGAGACGGCCAGCACCTGCACGAGGCCCAGCCGTCATGCAACAGGCAACCGTCAAAGACTCACCCGTGCGGGAACTGGTGGCGAAGGCCCCGGAGTCCGCGCCCGCCATCGGGGATCGGTATCGGCAGAAAGGTCGGCCTGGGCACCGAATCGCCGCTTATCCTCGGAGACGTCTCACCAGCGGCCCGACGGGGCGAGGCAGCGACCCGCTGCATCACCTGCCAGATCCTCATGGCCCTACACCTTGCTCTGCCACCGTGCTGCCAGTTGCTCTGGGCGGCCACCTGCTACCTACTCCGGCCGTTCGGATCCCAGACAGCGCACGGCCGGGAAGTTCCTGGCGAGGCGCAGCACTGCCGTCGCATGCCCGAGCGCAGCGATGTCACGCCGGGCCTCCTTCATGTTCAGGATCTTGTCCATGGTGTAGGTCTCGGTGCAGGGCCCGAGATCCATCTGGTGTTGGCCGAGCGTGAAGAGCATCCCCTCGTACCCGGCGGTGAGACGAAACATCCCGCTGCGGGTATCGGCCAGCTGATCGAGGGCCTCGGCGCTCACCACGCCCACGCCCTGCGCTATCTGACAGGACAACTCCGTGCCCGGCAGCGCGAGATCGGAACGCGGTGGCGACGGTTGCCGGTGGGCCGGCAGGCCCTGCTCGCCCTGGCCCACTTGAGGTGCGGTGACACTTACGCCCAGCTCGCGGCCGGGTTCCGCATTGGTGTCGCAACGGCCTATCGCTACATACGTGAAGCCGTCGCCGTCCTGGCCGCCCTCGCCCCGACCCTGGCCGAAGCGATGAAGACCATGCGGACGAAGGCGTTCGTGATCCTGGACGGCACTCTGCTACCTATCGACCGGATTGCCGCAGACACCGCCACGGCATGAACGTCCAGGTCCTCACCGACCCGTTCGGACGCCTGTTGTGGGCCTCGCCCGCACTACCGGGCTCGACCCACGACCTGACCGCCGCACGTACTCACGGCATCATCGATGCCCTCGTCGACGCGGACGTGAAGTGCTGGGCGGACAAGGCATACCAAGGCGCCGGCCGCCCGGTCCGGGTCCCGTTCCGCGGCCGACGGCTCAAGCGGTGGAAGCGACGGCACAACAGCACCCATGCCAGGATCCGCTGCCTCGGCGAGCAAGCCATGGCCACCCTGAAGAGCTGGCGCCTCCTGCGCAAACTCCGCTGCAGTACCAACCGGATCAACGACATCGTGAAGGCCATCGTCGCCCTTCATCACGCCTCAACCTGAGGTTGGAAAAGGCTCACTGTCCCATAACTTGACGCTGCCACCTGAGTTCTGACACTCCGTTGTGACACCAGCTTTCGACACAGGCCGACCTGCGGGGACGTGATCACCGTGTGGCGGTCGAGACCCTGTGTCATATCCATGCTTGTGAGACAGCTGAACACAGCACCCCGGCCTGCTCCGACGGTCTCGTCCTCAACCAGGTGTCAACTTATGTGACACCAAAATGCACTCTCTGCTCCGTTCATACTCGACCCCAGCTTCACTGGCGGGCCGCTCTGAGCTCGCGAATCAGGGCGCGGACGGAGACGCTGGAGGCCAGCTCCGGGGAGGTGATGTAGCCCACGGAACGGGTCGGGCGCTCGGGTCCGAGATCGGTGATCTCGATGCCGTCCGGTGCTTCGCTCAGCGAGAGCGCGGGCATGATCGCCATGCCGAGACCTCTGCTCACCATTGAGAGCACCGCTCCGTCGTCCTCGGTCAGGACGGTCGCCTTCGGAATCCAGTCCTGCCCGGCCCACCACTGGCGGGTGTAGGAGCCGCAGTTCTCGTGCCAGTCCACCAGCGGCAGGGAGCGCGGGACGGGGTGGCTGACCGGGTGCACCAGCGAGTAGGGCTCCTCGATGAGTACGTCGCCGATGAGCCCAGCGGGCACGGGCGAGGCGCCGATCGTTGCGATGCCCAGGTCCGCGCGCCCCTCGGCGACCTCGCCGGCGGTGCCCGCGCCCAGCTCGCGGACGACATGCACTTCCGGTTCGATGCCGGGGTGGCGGGCGGTGAGGCGCTCTAGGACGGGCGGCAGCAGGTAGAGGGCGGCGCTACGAAAGGCGGCGATGCGCAGCGGGCCGGCGACCGTGCCCCGCTCGGCGCCGCGGGCCTCTGCGGCCAGGGTGTCCAGGAGCCGCAGGACCCGGCGGGCGTGGGCGGCAGCGGCGGTACCGGCCGCAGTGGGCGTCGCGCCCTTCCGGCCCCGCTCGAAGAGGACCGCTCCGACCTTGCGTTCCGTCCCGCGTATGGAGTGCGAGACTGCGGACTGGGTCAGTCCGAGGACCTTGGCAGCCGCCGAGAACCCGCGCTCGCGGTCGACGGCCACGAGGATGCGGAGCTCGTGCGGGGCGAGGTCGGTGGCGGCAGCCGCAGTGTGTGCGGGGGCTATGGGGGTTGAGGCTGTCATAGGGGGTCCCACCTGCTTCTATGAGGGCCCTTCATGGATCGGGCCGTTCCATGAGCGCAACCCTCTCCCCAGCCTTCGCATTCCTCCGTACGGTCACCGTCATGACCGAGACCGCGCTCACCGTGCACCAGACCGCCCGCCCCCATGGCTTCCCCACCCCCGGCCACTTCGCCTTCGTCGAGTCCGCGATACCGGAACCCGGCCCGGGAACGGCAGTGGTGGAGAACCTGTACTGGTCGGTGGACCCCTACCACCGCGAAATGATGGACGGGGACTTCGCGCTGAACGCTCCCCTGGAGGGCCGCACTATCGGCCGGGTCGTGGACTCCCGCGATCCGGCGCTCCGCGAGGGCGAGATCGTCTTCCACCGGCAGGGCTGGCGCACCCACACTGTCGTCACCCCCGAGGAGGCGCGTGCTGTCCCCCGCTTCGACGGCGTACCGCTCTCCGCGCACCTGAGCATCCTCGGCGGCACCGGCCTGACCGCCTACGTCGGTCTCACCCGCATCGCCGAACTCCGCGAGGGGCAGGACGTGTTCGTCTCGGCGGCGGCCGGCGGTGTGGGCACGGCCACCGGGCGGTTCGCCCGGCTGATGGGTGCGGGACGGCTGGTCGGCAGCGCGGGCAGGACGGCGAAGGCTGCCCACCTGACCGAACATGTCGGCTACGACGAGGTCTTCGACTACCACTCGGGCCCGGCGGCCGAGCTGCTCGCCAAGGCGGCGCCCGACGGGATCGACCTCTACATGGACAATGTCGGCGGCGAGCACCTCGAAGCGGCGATCTCCTCGCTGCGTGAGTACGGACGGATCGTGCGGATCGGCACGATCGCCCAGTACAACAGCACCGGCACGCCTTACGCCCTGCGCAACCTTCCCTACATTGTGGAGAAGAGCCTGCGCATGGAGGGCTTCTTGGTCCGCAACTACCGTGACGTGCAGGAGGAGTTGTACGAGTACGTCGTGCCGCACCTGCAGAGTGGACGCGTCACGCTCGATGAGACCGTGGTCGACGGCTTCGGCGGCATCGTAGACGGGTTCCTGGGGATGCTGCGGGGCGAGAACCAGGGCAAGATCATCGTGCGGGCGGCCGGGGCGGATGTCTGACGGCCTGGGGCGTGCCCGGCGCCGCAGAGGAGCGGGGGTCCTCCTCCGGGCATGGGGAGCACACCCGTCGGGCCGAGCGTGCCCTTCCACTCACGTCAGCCGCGCGAGGGAGAGCCGCTTGAATCGCGGATACGCCGTTCGCTTGATCGAGGTCACGCCCAACCCGTTCTCGTTGAGGCAGCGTCAGATGTTCTTCTGAGTACTTCTACTGGCGAATCGTCCGTACGCCGAGAGGGTCCGGCAGCAGGCATCCGCAATGTTTCCCGCTCCACCACATGAGCGCCAGTTCACGGGCCTGACCCGGCCACCCACCGCCACGCAAACCACGGCCGCCGGGCTGCACGTCATCGTGACGCTACGGCCGTTCCCGACGCCGGGCCCGCAGCGGCCGGTAGCCGGCCGGGTCGAGCTTGGCGAGTTCGGTGTCGACCTCGACGTTGATCGTGCCGTGGTAGTTGACGTTCTCGCTGTGCGCCGGGGAGATGTGCGCGAGCAGCTCGTTGTCCACCGCCCGGCCCTCGGCGCGCATTTGCGCGACGGCAAGGCCGTAGTACTCGCTCGTCCAGGTCACGACCGAGTTGGTCAGCAACGTCAGGCACCACGCCTGCTCGGTCTGGCCGGCGAGGAACCGCTCGCGGATCTTGCCCTGGTGGGCGTAGTGCAGGTCCCGGCGCAGGGAGTGCAGGGACTCGCCCTTGTTGAGTTGCCGGGCGATCTTGCGGCGGTAGGTCTCGGCCGCCAGGTAGCGGGCGGCGTAGACGGTGCGCCGCAGTGCCCCGTATTCCTTGAGGGCGGCGGCCAGGCTGTTCTGCCGGGAGGAAGCGGAGAGCTTGCCGACGATCAGGGAGGCGGTGGCGTGCCCGAACTTGATCGAGGCCGCCAGACGCAGCAGATCATCCCAGTGCTCTTCGATCAGCCCCATGTTGATCTTCTTGGTCAGCAGCGGTCCGGCGGCCGGCCAGAGCGCGGCGACGTCGCGCTGCGGGCCCATCCGGTACAGGGTGATCTTCCCCAGGTCCCGGATGCGCGGCGAGAGCTGCATCCCCACCAGGTCGAACAGCGCGAAGTTGACCAGGGTCACGCCGTGCGTGTCGGTGGCGTGCTCGGTGATCGGCAGGTCGGTCTTGTTGCCCATGATCTCGTCCAGTACGTACTGGACCTCGCGCCGGGTGACCACGATGACCTTCGTGCCGAACGTCGAGTGCTGGTCCGAGACGTGGGTGTAGGTGGACAGGCCCTGCCCGGCGAAGTACTTCTTCATCACCCGCGCGGTCGTCGATTTACCCTGAACCGGGAACCGCTGCCCGTCAGAGGAGGACAGCGTGCCGCCGCCGAACGCCTGGCTCATCGGCAGGCGGTGGTGGTAGTTGACGAGCGCGGCGTTCGCCGCCGCGAGGGTCTCCTCGCGGATGTACCACTCCTGGGTCCAGGCCAGGATGTCGTAGGAGATCCCGCACGCCTCCGCCATCCGCACCAGCCCCAGATTCGTGGCGTTGGCGATGAGCACCGCCAGCAGGTTCCGCTTGAGCTCCGGGCTGCGCGACTGCTTCCCGCCGGCATGGGTGATGCAGTCCAGGAACCCGGTACGGCGGTCCAGCTCCACCAGCAGCGAGGCGATCGGCGCCAGCGGCAGCAGCTCGGACAATCCGTCACGGAGCGCGGCAGCCTCGGCGGGCACATCCTCGGCAGACAAGGGCGGGATGATCAGCTCTCCCTTCTCCGACAGCCGAACCTCGCCCGTCCCGGCCTTGCGGTTGCCCAGGACCTTCTCCAGATCCCCCATCGCCGTCTCCAGCTCCTTCCTGCACCCCTCCAGCGCGGCCCTGGCCGACGCCGGCTTGCCGACCAGCCGGCAGAACGGGTAGGTCGCCCTCGCTGTGCGGGCAGGGTCCCGTCGAGGTCTGCCGTGGTGGGCTGTGTGGTGGCGCGCATGTCGGGGGACCCGTACCTCAGTGCGCTTCCGTGTCGGACGCCGCGACCGACGGCGTGGCAGTTCGGCGCGGTGGGGGAAGGCCGGCATTGCTGCTTCCTGGCCGGGGCGGCGAGGTGGGGGCGGACGGCGGCAGGCAGTTGCGGGTGCTGCGACGGAAGCCCAGCAGGGCGACCAGGGCGGCGCCGGCGAACCAGGTGAGCTGGATGGCCAGATGCCCGGGGACCGGGCTGGTGGAGAAGCCGGCCGCCGTGCTGGCCTGCATGGCCCCATAGGAGGGCAGGTAGCGCATGACCGGGTTGTCGGCCCCGGAACTCATGATGGGGTTCTGCAGCGCGAGGTCGATGATGCTGGTCATCACGATGGCGAACATCCCCTCGACTTCCCGGCGCAGCAGGGAGCCGAAGCCGACACCGAGGGCGCCGTAGGTGAGTCCGGCGCTGAACAGGGCAGCGGCGAGCAGGAGGGGCTGGCGGGGTGTCCAGGTCAGGCAGATGATGGCGGTGGCGTAGGCGGCGACCGCAGCCGAGACCAGAGCCTGAGCGGTGACCTTGGATAGGACCAGGTGGGCGCGGGGTATCCGGCCATGGCCAGCCGGCGGTCGAAGCCGCTGCCGGAGAACGTGGCGGCGAACATCATGAATCCGGTGATCAGGGTGACGGCGTTGAGCGCGCCGCTGATTGCGGTCAGTTCGTTGCCGTACGCGGCCAGTGCCTCCCCAGTGGCGCGAAGGCGCATCCGGGCTTGGGTGTCGGGCATCGCCAGGTACGCAAGGGTCGTCCACACCGGGACGAACAGGATCACAAGGATCATGGCGAACCGGTTGCGCCCGTGCTTCGATGAGCGTGAACCGGGTGGCGACAGCGAAGCGGGTCAGGTGAAACCTCATGTGGCGACCGCCTCGTCCTGGCGTAGCATCCCGGCGTCCAGGCGTCACAGCTCGTCTAGGCGCTCGGTGTCGTACGCGAGGGGGGAGACGACCAGGACCGAGCGTCCCGCGTCCCGCAGCCGCGCGGCCAGGTCCCAGAACCGCTGGTAGGTGTCCCAGTCGAAGCCCTGATACGGCTCGTCGAGCAGCAGGACCTGCGGATCGTGCATGAGTGCCAGCGTCACGTTCAGCTTCTGCCGCGTGCCGCCGCTGAGCACCCCGGCCCGCTCATCGGCGTATCCGGTGAAGCCCAGCACGTCCATGATCTCCTCGGCATAGCGCACATCGGCCAGGCGGTACGCCGTCTGGAAGAACGTCAGGTGCTGCCGGACGGTCAGCGCGTCGTTGAGGATCACGTGTTGCGGGCAGTAGCCGAACCGGCCGCTGTGACGGACCGTGCCGCGCGTGGGCCGCAGTTCACCAGACAGAATCTTCAGCAGCGTGGACTTGCCGCCGCCGTTCTCCCCAACGATCCCGCACAGCGTCCCAGAGCGAAGTCGCAGGTCAACACCCCGCAGGACTACACGCCGACGGTAGGCGTGATGAACGCCTTTGACCTCCACGCCCGCCTCTTCCTGTTGACTTGACACGACCGTGCCCGAACGGCCTAACGATCACGAGGTGGAACAGACACGAGCCCCGGGTCACCAGCGTGGACGTCTGGTCGCAGACCGCGCCCAGCTCACCTCGAGGTCACGCGTGGAATGACGGCTGAACCGCACCGTGCTCCGCAACCAGCACCTCCGTGTCCTCCTGTGACGGACTACTTCTCGCGGAAAAGTCACT